>CAMZIV010000012.1 GCA_947307355.1 uncultured Candidatus Saccharibacteria bacterium | reverse complement strand
ATGCCCAAAGAAAAAGCGATATTGCTACTCTTGCAAAAGCAATTAAGGATTATCAATCTAATAATAACCGTGGGAGACTCCCAGATAATATTGCAGGTTTAACCAGTATTAAGTCACAATACTTAAATAATACTTTTGTAGACCCTGATGGGACTAATTACGCTTTAGAGGTCCTTAAATGTGATGATGGGACCGTAGGTGCAAAATGCCCTAAATATGACGCAAACGATGTAAAAAACCACAAGATGATTTATGCTTTGCCTGCGAAATGTAGCGATAATCATGAGCCACAAGTATCAGATAACCCTAGAAAGGCAGCAATTTTGTACAGACTCGAAGCTGGCAACGAAGTCTTTTGTTACGATTTATAATTAGTGAATTAAAAATCGCTCCCGGAGGAGCGATTTTTTTGTACTAATAGATATTAGTTATGACCACAGTAGGTGCCTGCACCTTCGAATTTGTAGGTGATAGCAATCTTACGATCACCCTTGCTGTATTTTGGATTCTCACCATCACAAGTTGCATTTGTATACACATTGATTTTGCCGTCTTTGTAATCTTCGGCTTTGCTCTTTTGTGGACAGCCATTATCAGCGTCAGAGCAAGTAGTCACAGCTGCGATTATATAATCGGTGCCGCTTGGATCGGTGAATGAATCCTGTGCGGTTGATGCATCGTTCTTGCTAGTACGTACTTGTAGGTAGTTGTTTATAAACTCGGTGTATTTAGCCTTGGTTTCGGGTACTTTGCCATTGTTGTTGGCTTGGTATTGGTTAAGTTGTGATAGAAACCTAGCCATATCATCACGCCTTTGGGTGTCTCTTTGTGAACGCTGGAGAGCTGGGAGAGCTACAAAGACCATCAAGAAGATGAGACCGGCGATAGCGAGCACCAAGACAACTTCGATAATGGTGAAGCCTTTTTTAGATTTGATATTTGCTTTTGCCATAGATTAATCCTTTCGAGATTATTTTTTAATGACGTACAAGAATGGTTGCACGACACAATCTTTTCCTTATCATAACAAATTTTTTAAAAAAAGCAAGAGCGTTTTGGGTTATGCTACGTTGCTCACCAATGAGTAGATCGGGAGGAGTGTGCCGCCAATTACTACGCCGATGAGGCCGGCCATGATTACCATGAGGATTGGTTCAATCATTGTAGAAATGTTGTTGATTTGCTCGTCGAGCTCGTTTTCGTAAACTTGGGCGGCCTTGCCAAGCATTTCGTCGATCTTACCAGATTCCTCACCGATGCTAGACATTTGTGGCACCAGTGGGAGCATATAATTTAGATCTGTAAGGGCGGCAGACAAAGGTTTACCACCTTTAATGACATCAAGTGATTTGTGATATTCTTCCTCTACGATGGTGTTGTTTACGGCATCAATGGAAATCTTTACAGAGTCTAGCATTGGTACGCCGGTTGCAAGCATCATCTCGGCAGTGCGAGCAAAACGTGAAACATAGAGTTTGCGGAAGAGTGGACCAAAGAGAGGCACGTGAATCTTGAAGCTGTCCATCATTTGGCGGCCTTTTTTAGTACTCTTTACAAAGTAGACAGAGCCGATGATGGCGCCTACCACGATGGCGAGTACTAGCCACCAGAACTGACCAAAGAAATCTGTAATACCTACGAGGAATTTGGTCATGCCTGGAAGCTCTTGCTTCATATCTACATAGAGGCCTTTTACCTGTGGGACAACGGCGATCATCATGAAGGCAAGCACCGCGATAATAACAACGAGAATAATACCTGGGTACACAAGTGCGCCACGGATTTTGCTCATCATGGCGGCGTCTTTTTCCTCTTGGTCTGCCAAACGCTTCAAGGCCATATCTAGAGTACCGGAAGTTTCACCAGCTTCGATAAGCGCGAGATAAACACCATTGAAGATTTCTGTATGAAGAGCAAAAGAATCATGCAAAGTTTTACCAGATTCAACTGATGCGAGAATTTCCTCGGCAACGGCTTTCATGCCCTTGTTTTCGGTTTGCTCCGAAACAGTACGAAGACTGGAGGCTAGCGGAAGGCCCGCGCCAATAAGCGTAGCCAGCTGGCGGGTAAACATAATACGGTCTTTGGTGGTGACACGATTTTTGAATTTTTCGAGTGCGTTATTTGCACCTTCTTCTTCCACAGTGTCTGGGATGTACCCTTGTTCAACCAAAAGGCGACCAGCAATCTGTTCGTTTTCGGCCTGAATGCTGCCTTTGATGGATTTGCCTGTGGCTTTTTCTCTTGCCTTATAGTTGAAACGTTTCATTTTAACCCTTTACTAAACGATTATATTCAGCGACATCTACCGCATATTCCCTACCGGAATCATAAGTGATAACACCGGTCTGTACGAGTTTGGCAAGAGTGCGGTCCATGGTCTGCATACCCTGGTCTGCGCCGGTTTGGATGGCGGTATCGATTTGGTGAGTTTTGCCATCACGGATGAGGGCGCGGATAGCTGGGTTTGCAATCATGATTTCAGCTGCGACTACACGACCACCACCGATAGCTGGCACAAGGCGTTGCGCACAAATAGCCATCAAGATGTTGGAAAGCTGAGTGCGGATTTGAGTTTGCTGGTGTGGTGGGAATACGTCTACCATACGATCGATAGATTGTGCAGCAGAGTTGGTGTGGAGGGTTGCAAAGACAAGGTGACCAGTTTCAGCAATGGTGATAGCAGCCTGAATAGTCTCGAGATCACGCATCTCACCAATTAGAACTACGTCTGGATCTTCACGAAGTGCAGAACGAAGAGCGGCAGAAAAGCTAAAGGTATCATAGTGAACTTCGCGCTGGACAATTACAGAGCGTTGAGATTTGTGCGTAAACTCAATTGGGTCCTCGATGGTAATAATGTGAGTGGATTTTTCACGATTAATCTTATCTACGAGTGCGGCAAGGGTAGTGGACTTACCAGAACCAGTAGGGCCAGTAACGAGAACGAGACCACGTGGGAATTCAGCAAAGGTTTCCACGATAGGAGGCATACCAAGATCATTAGCAGAACGAATTTGATTTGGAATAAGACGAAATGCTGCAGCCATTTTGCCACGTTCGTGGAAAGCATTCACACGGAAGCGTGCGATGTCGCCAAATGAGAAGGAATAATCAAACTCTTTGTCTTTTTCATAAATATTACGTTGGTCTTCATCGAGAGTCGAAAAGATGAGAGACTTTAACATTTCTTCGTTTAAGACTGGGGTGCCTGGCACTGGGCTAAGCGCACCATCAATACGAAGAATTGGCGGCAAACCATATTGAAGATGAAGATCCGACGCATTGCGACGGACGCATTCCTCAAGGAGTGCCTCAATTTTTGGGCCAGCTGAATTTACGGCTACTGGAGTAGCTGGTGCAGCTGGTTGGTTGTTTAAATCTGGAGTACCACTATTTTCCATATTATTATTATACCATAAGCGTTACGACAAATCACTCGCAACACGATTAACTTCTTCGATGGTAGTAATGCCGGACAAGACCTTTAACATACCATCTTGGCGC
Source organism: uncultured Candidatus Saccharibacteria bacterium (assembly GCA_947307355.1). Taxonomy (GTDB): domain Bacteria; phylum Patescibacteriota; class Saccharimonadia; order Saccharimonadales; family Saccharimonadaceae; genus Nanosyncoccus. Next base: position 13,898 of record CAMZIV010000012.1, on the reverse strand, counting down.
ATGGTCACAGTTCCCTTGCTTTTGGCAAGACGCATAATTTCGTTTGCCGTAGCATGAGACGTAATCATCTTCTGAATATCTTCATCTACATCAATTGTTTCGAATAAACCAGCACGGCCTTTGTAACCGCCTGGAGTCTCTTTACTTTCAATACCTTTTGAGAGTATATAATGATCGTCGTTTTTGACTGGGAGACCAGTGTAACCAAGGTCTTCACTGACAGCTGCGACGTCTTCCTTGGTCTGTGGGAGCAAGTCACCGATGAGGCTGTTGATGCCTTCGGTTTCGAGAGCAGTGGATTTGTAAGTTTCGCGCTTTTCGGATACACGGCGGACAAGGCGCTGGCCAATTACAACGTTAAGTGTAGAAGCAAGGAGGAATGGTTCGATTCCCATCTCGAGGAGACGAGGCAAAATACCAGCAGCAGAGTTGGTATGGAGAGTCGAAAACACAAGGTGGCCAGTAAGGGCGGCTTGCACCGCAAGGCCAGCAGTTTCGGAGTCACGAATCTCACCTACCATTACTACGTCTGGGTCTTGACGGAGAATGCTACGAAGGCCCGAGGCAAAAGTAAGGCCTGCATCAACATTCACCTGGATTTGGTTAATACCGTCCATTTTATACTCGACCGGGTCTTCCAAAGTGACGATATTAATTTCTTCGGATTTAATTTGTTGGATCAAAGCATAGAGAGTAGTGGACTTACCAGAACCAGTAGGGCCAGATGTCAAAATCATGCCGTTTGGTTTGTGAATGCCGTCTAGGACTGAGCGGAGAGCACGACCACTCATACCCATTTTTTCGATATCCATCACCATGCCGGTTTTATCAAGAAGACGAATCACGACCTGTTCGCCCCAAGTGACTGGTGAAATCGCAATACGAAGATCAATCTCTTTATCATCAACTAATACTGTAAACTGACCATCCTGCGGAATGCGGTGTTCGTCGATTTTGAGGTTAGAAAGAATCTTAATACGAGAAACTAGAGCTGGTGCTACGGTTCTCGGCAAATCCATGATTTTGCGAAGCACGCCATCAATACGGCAGCGGATAATGAGCGAGTTTTCTAGTGGCTCGATGTGGACATCTGACGCTTTGGAACGAGCGGCATAACTAAGAATGGTGGTAAGAGCCTTAGAAATTGGAGAATCTTGGACGATTGTCTTTACGTTAGATTTAGCCTGTTCAGCAACTTCTTCGCCGGTTTCTTTAACCGCTTCTTTAACACCAGAAAAATCACCGCGGTATTTATCGAGGATTTCTTTGATGCCACTCTCAGATGACATCCAAACACGAATCGGTTGGTTGATAAGATTAGAAATGTAGTCCGTGGCTTGAACGTTGGTGACGTCGGCCATAGCGACATTTAATAGCCCGTCTTTTTCGCCTAGTGGGACTGCGAGTACACGCACGGCGGCATCACGCGGGATTTTGCTTAGGATGTCTTGGTCGATATTGATGTTTTTGAGCTCTACGTACGGCACGCCAATAATACTGGCCGTGGCACGAGAAATCATATCTTGGTTGATAATATTCTTCTTTAAGAGTTCGTCTAGAATTCTTTGTTCGCCGGTGATTTCGTTTTTGAGACTAAAAACTAAGCGGCTATCACAAAGCCCCTCGGTTACGAGTAGGTTTACAATTCGCTCTTCTGCTTCTTTAGTTAGCAGAGCCATCTGATGGTTCCTCCTCTGGCTCTACTGGTGTTTCTTCGTCGTAATCTTCACCGCCTTCATCTGGCTCAGTGAGACAGTTGCCATAGGCATCATATTCGGTACAATCACCCACATAAACCTCTACGGTAGGGTTGAGGGCACGATAGTTAAAGGTGTTAACATCAGGTTCGGTGAGAGTAAAGTCAGTCTCGGCTTCGCTTAATTTCTTAAAGGAAACTGATTCGAATTCTGGTAGCATAAAGTTGCAAACCAAAAATGCTACTATTACGCCAATTACGGCGGCTAGGATTGTGGTTGCTAAATCTGTTTTCTTCATTATTTACCCTCCACTGGTACAGTATACGATGATTCTGCAAGACTTGCTTTATTTACATAGAATGCTTGAGCATTGGCGCTGAATGAGATGTCGCCACCGCTCCATTCAAAGGTTGCGCTTTTGATATTGAAATTACGGATAGAGCGTTCCATATTATTAATTAGTCTAGCAGTTGTACTCATGTCTGATTCTACGCTGAGGTTTACAGCAATGGCGTTAAGACCTTCGCCAAATTCTGCTGCTTCTTCTTCGCCGCTTGGGCTGAGAGATTCTGGTTGCCAATCTGATTCGATGAAAATTTTGTTTAAGCTAGAGAGGAGTGCTTCTTCGTTTTTGAAGGCAGGCAAAGCATCTGGAATGATACGAAGAGCAGAACAGATCTTGATCATTTGAGTTGCTGCAGCACGTGCTTCGCTAGATTCAGCGTCTTGATAGAGTTTTTCGAGTTCTTCGTATTTGTAGTTCTTTCCTGTCTCTGGGTTTGCGCATCCAGAAAGACTTTCTTTTGGTACAGAGTTTAAGGCTTTGTTCGCGGCCATGTTCTCGACGATGTCCGAACGAAGCGTACCTGGTACCTCGGAAACTTCTATGTTATTTGGATCACATTTTTTGAGTTCTTCGGTAGAATAAACATCACCTTTTGGTGCGGTACAAATACCAATCTTTTTAATCGTGTTGGAATATTCAACGATTGATTCGTCTTCTTTGCTAATTACACCAGCATGATAGGAAATCTTCTTGATCAAATGGTAGTTAATAGCGATGGCGGCGCCGAGGAACAAGGCTGCGCCAAGCACTGCTAGAAGCATATACTGTTGAGCTTGTGAAATCTTTGCGCGTTTGCCGATGGCTACTTCTTTTGCTTTACCAGCCATTAGTTATTCCCTCCGTTTGAGTTTTCTTTGCAGGAAATGTCTGTCGGGGCACAGTCATGAGCTTTTTGCTTGAACATGTTTTGAACTTGAACATAAGAATCGGTTACGTTGTAGCGGGTGGTTGGGCCAAGCGAGATGAGATGCTTGTTTTGGAAGCTAAAGACGTCTGAGGAAAGAGTGATAGTGGCGGTGAAGCGAAGCACGAGCTCTTCGGAGGCGTCACGGCCGTTTGAAGATTCCAAAATATTAATACCATCAGTACCATCTGGCACAAGTTTACATTCTTCATTTGATTCGGACCAGTTGATAGTGCTGCCATTTTCGGTGCCAGAGTAAGAAATACAGTTGCTTTCAAAGTGTGGCACGCCAGAAATAGCACCATCAAGAGTAATATAACTCTTTTCTGGATCTTCTTTGTTGTGCCAATCGTTGTATTGTGGGGTGCGCCAAATGCGAACTACTGGATTTGAATCGTATTCTTCGGCTTCGTAGCCGGTGGCAGTGAAGACGTCTTTGTCTTTGTCTTCTTCGTCGAGCTCTGGAGCACAGCCTTCTTTGGTGATTGTCCAGAAAGCGTAACGACCTTTAGCGCTGTCTTTTAAGGTGGCGCCATCTGCACCAGTTTCAACTATACAGTAGGCTGGGATTGTGTCGCCATTTTTATCAACATAGTTGCCGTAATCATAGCGCATATATTGCATAGATTTTTTGAATGAATCAAGGACGTTATAGTCGATAAATGGGTCTTTGCCGGCATTAGCCTGAGCTTCGATAGTGATAGTTGGTTCTTCTTCTTCGAAGTTGAGGTTGAGCGTAGAAATCGTAATCGTATCGGCGCCGGTTGGCAAAATTGCAGAAAGCACGCCAAAGAGGCGAGAAACTTGCTTTTTGTTTTCGGAGATTGAGGAAAGATTGCCGAGCTGATCTCTGATGGTAAGAAAATCACTAAGGTCTGAGTAGTCGCTGATTTTCTTAGACATTTCATCTAGAGTTTCTTTCTTGCCATTAACAACTGCATCCTGGCCAGCGGCGATCGAGAAGAAGAATAGGGTTACGCCGACGCTAGCAGCTGCAACTACAATACAAAGGAAGAAGATAAAGTTGCGGAGCTTGAGAGCTCTAATCATCTCTCCTTTTACATCTGGAACTAGGTTTATTTCACGTGCCATTAGTCGTTACTCCTTTCGGATAAGCCAACCACCACAGCAAATTCGCTAGCGACTGGGGCAAGAGCTCGTTGTTGTTCTTCGGTGACACGGACATACTGCCATGGGTTACCACGCATGGTTGGGACATTGGTGCGAGCTTCGATGTATTCTGGGAACAATGGAATCATGCCAGCGTAGCCAGAAAGCACAATACCGCCAACTTTGCCATTTAGATATTTGGTCTGGAAGAAGCGAACGGATTTTGCAAGTTCGGAAGCGTAATTATCTAGTGGACCACTCAAAATCTTGAAGACTTGGCCTTCAACCTTATCCTCGGCTAGACCAAATTTAAGAATAAATTGGCGAGCTTGGTCTTCGCGAACATCAAGAGAGCTAGCAACAGTTTTTACTAGTGTGCCAAAACCGCCTGGGATAGAACGCACAAGGCGAGGTTGGCCTTTATAAACAATCACGAGGTCGGTGGACTTTTCACCAAAATCTACCACCATAGTGGCATCAATAGAACCATGAATCGCAAGCGAACGGGCCATAGCAAGAGGCTCTGGCTCCATAGCGATAATGTTGAGGCCGGTCTTTTCGATCATTTCCATAACAGATTCGGCGAAGTCTTTAGCGATAGAAGAAACCAAAACTTCGGTGCGAGCTGGATCGTTTGGACTTGGGCCAATCACAAGATAGTCGGCCTTAGCATCGCTCATTGGCATTGGAACATATTTGTCGATTTCATATTTAAAGGTTTTTGCAAGCTCTTTTTCTGGGAGAGTATCGGTTTCGACGATAGAAGTGAAGGTTTTGCTAGCAGGCAAACCTACGGCGATGTTTTTGGTTTTGATACCGGCTTGGTTGACGGCACCAAGAATCGCCTCGCCCAGACGTTTTTTGCCGAGCTCGGAATTATCCTGAGTAAGCTTTGGGTCGATTGGGACGAATGCGTACTTTGATAAGCTCCAGCCTCTGGATTCGTTACCAGAAAGCTGAACGATACGCATCGAATTAGTACCTATGTCTAGGGAAAAGAAATCGCCCACGCCATGCAATAAGTTCATAAACTATATTATATGCTTATGCTTTTCAAATTGCAAGTGGTAAAATCGTTCAATGTTTCCATGACGGCCTTCAATGGCGTTGTCGCGTTTTTGTAAAACGATGAAACCGTTTTGTCTTAGCCACTGTTCAAAATTTTTAATGATGTTGCGACGAATTTTTTCATTTTTGACAATGCCTTTTACTAGTTGGTCTTCCCTGGCCTCGAACTGTGGTTTTAACATCATGAGAAATTCTGTGTTCTGGTCTTTAATATTTTTCTTCAAATATGCCAAGACTTTGGTAAGCGACAAAAACGAAACGTCGGCCACGACTGTATCGACTTCGGCCGGGATTTCAAAATCAAAAATATCTTGTTTTTCGTGAAGTTCAATTCTTGGATCGAAGCGGAGAGGGGCTTTCATTTGATGAGAGCCCTTCTCTACTGCGATAACTTTTTTTGCGCCACTTTTTAATGCGTATTCAGTGAAGCCGCCGGTAGAGGAACCGATATCAAGGACAGTTTTGTCCTTAAACACAAAATTGAAGGCGCTGCTAGCGCCCTCAATTTTGAGATAACCTCTATTTACGTCCGCGGTATTCATAGGTTTCTGTGTCTACTGAAACAGTGTCACCTTCTTTGATGAATGCTGGAACTTTGATTACTACACCAGTTTCCAAGGTAGCATCTTTCATAACAGAGGAAGTAGTGTCACCTTTTACTGCTGTTTCTGTATAAGTAACAGCGAGCCAGATGTTCTTTGGTAATTGCAAGTTGATTGGAGTGCCATTATAGAATTGGATCTCCATCTCGTCGCCATCACGCATAAAATCTTGCATGTCGCCGACCATATCTTTAGCAAGCTCGTACTGCTCAAAGCTTTCTGGGTCCATGAAGTAAAACTTCTCATCATCCTTGTAAAGATACTGCACCTTGCGGGTAGTAACTTCGGCTGGTTCGATTTTTTCTTGGCCCTTGAAGGTCTTTGGGAGTAAAGCACCAGTGATAAGGTTTTTTACTTTTACGTTTACAATTGAGCCACCGCGTCCCATAACTTTTTGGGAGTACTCTACTACTTTATACGGCTGGCCGTCTAAAGTAATGAGGGTGTTTTTCTTTAGATCTGTTGGTCCGTACATATTAACTCCTAGTTATTTGATACGAATGGCAAGAGTGCTAGATGACGAGCACGCTTGATAGCTACAGCGAGTTGGCGCTGTTGCTTGGCAGAGAGACCAGTCTTGCTGATTGGCTCAATGCGGCCGTATACGTCGATATAGCGTTGAAGAGTTTTTACATCACGATAATCGAAGTATAGGTTTGGATCATTTTTAAGCTTTCTCATTATATCCTTCTTCGTTTGTTATTGGTTGATTAAAACGGTACTTCGCTGAGGTCAATTTCTTCCTCTGGAATATCGTCTGGGATGTCTACTGGCTCAGCCTGGCTATCAGATGAGCTAGCACCATCGCCACCGCGGTTGCCGCTAGTGGTGAAGTTGAAATCTTCTACGACGATTTCTGTGCGGGAGCGTTTCTTGCCGTCTTTATCCTCCCAGCTGTGTTGGCTGAGACGACCAGATACGAGAACCCCGGTACCTTTTTTGGCATATTGGTTAATCATTTCACCAAGTTTGCCCCAAGCAGAACAGTCAATAAAGGAAACGTCTTCCTTTTGTTCGCCGTTTGAATCACGGAATGTGCGGTTTACTGCAACTGAAAACGAGCAGACACTCGCACCATTAGGTGTGCTACGTAGTTCTGGATCGCGGGTAAGATTACCTACGATAATTGCTTTGCTAAATCCGCGCATGATTATTCTCCTTGCTCTTCGCTTTCTTCTTTAGTATCTTTGGCTGCTTGAGCCATTTTTGCTTTACGCTCATCTACGCGAACGAGTAGATAGCGAAGCACCTCATCGGTAATGTTGAGGGTGCTAGAAATCTTTGCTGGGGCATCTGCCGGAAGCGAAAGATTAATAAAATAGTAGACTGCAAAATCTTGCCCATTGATAGAGTAGGCGAGACGCTTTTTGCCGTCGCTCTCCTCTTTTTCGATTTTGCCGCCGTTTTGTTCGATAATTTTTTTCACCTTATCGAGGGCGGGATCTAGATTCATCTCGAGATCGGGATGAAACAGAACAGAAAGTTCGTATTCTTTCATGTTACTCCTTTGGTTAAAGCAAACGCGACTAAACCGTTTGCTGAGCTAATATTATGGTTATATTATACCTCTTATTGAAGTTTTTTGCAAGGGGTTAACGGGCGATACAACGGACGGTGACCTCGTAACCACCCAAATACCAGTAAGTTACATATATACCATCTTCAGATGTAATATATGCATCGGCAGAATAACCGGCATAGAAAGCCTCGTTCGTCCAACTTCTTTGGCCTCCGCCCCAGGGACCGACAAAATAGTATGGTGCGCGCTTGATACTCCTCAAATCATAGGTTTGACCAATTCCACGCGTGGAAACCATTAATGTATTGTATTCTGTTGAAGTAGGGAGTTTCCAGTGTGAAGGGCAGATTGAATCTGGCGCTTTAGCAACAGAACCTCGAGGGACTGTAGAAAGAATATTCGCAGCATCATTTTCCATTATGGCTGCAGCCCAGTTGTAAAAAATTCCAAGGTGCGAGTGCTGACAGTGTTCTTCCGTGTACCCACCGGCTACACATTCAGCGAGGGTGCCAAATAAATGAAGGCTGCTGTCTGTTTCGTCAAGAATATTATAGTGATTTAATGGAGAGCCCGAGGCACGGTGTACAGTATTATTTGGCTCCCTGGATATTGGTGTTCCTACAATGTCCCACCCTAGGCCGTATTCATTCACGGTAATAGCCCCGGTTGGCGGGGTCCAGCTGGTACGAGTACTTGCCTCGTCCCAACCAATATCGGTAGTAGTATGAGTAAGAGTCTCACCATTAATATAGAAATTGAGGTTTTGGGTCATCCAACATTGGCCATCTTCGGCTTTAAGAATCCAATAAGAATACCAATCCCTGGTGTCTACTACGTGAGCCTCAGAACGAAAGACTGTGGCAGAAGCGCAGATGTTTGAAGTCATATCCTGCATGGCAAAACGATTGTCTCTTGCCGGGATACCTTCGTAATCTGAAGCGGAAGTGGCTTCACGGTAAGTGATCGCGCTGGTTACCGGATCTACCGAAATCGGGATATACATGCCTTTGCCAGCGGCAGTATAGGCAATCTCGTAAGCGCGTTGCAAGGTGGTGCCAGTAGTGCCTGGTGGGTTATCGGAAATTGGGAAACCTTCTGGAGCCCAAATTGCGTACAAAGTAATAGTCCTGTTTTTGCCAACATTTTCGGCGGTATAGGTGGCTTGGTTGTCGTAAGACAAACCGTCGCCAGTGGCAGAGGTACACCAACCAAGGAATTGTTTCCCTGCCGGAGCCGTGAAAGCGTTCGCTGGCAACCTTTCTGATGTGCCGGCCATAATAATAATATCGTTCATAGTGCCAGTACCACCGTTGGCGTTAAACTTAATCGTGTCTTTTAGCATGGTGGTGTTGGTGGTAGCAGTGAAAACAAGTGTGGTAGCATAGGAACCAGAAACAGTAGCCGCGTCAACCTTAGCGGCAACAGTTAGGCTATGATTGGTGCCGTTGGTAGGGTCTTCCGTGACCCAGGCTGGGTGAGAAACGGCTGGGTTGTTTTCGTCTAAACCATAATAATTGCTATTAGACAGAATTCTGTATCCCCATGCGTTAGGTGAAAAAGAATCTTCTGTGTAGCCGGTAGAAGCTGGGTTGGTCTGAGCTAGCGGATCAATTCGTCGATAGGTCTCCTCATCTCCTACAATTGCGGTACGAATAAGTGAATACAGATTATCATTATCCGAACTTTGCGGAGTCATAGTGATGGTATAGCCAGTTTGATTGTTGGTAGCCGCAGAAAAGTTGATTGTAGCTGTACCGAACGCCGAGGTGGATGTAGTTGGGGTCAAATTTATAACAGCCGGAGAAGACGGGATGGTAAGTTCCAAAATAGTATCGTCTACATCTACAGAAAAGAAAGTGCCGGCAGCATATATATTATTATATATACCTATACCTAGCAAAATAGACAGAACGCCACCAAGAAATAGACCTCTTTTTACCATAAGTCTATTATATATTATTCTGCGGTTTGTTCAACTATAATTGTCTTCTCACCACTAGAGACGTAAGTATAGGCTTTGTAGATTTCGTATTTGGCACTTTTGAGCTGTTCTGGGGTCAGTTCGGAGTAGACAAAAGTGTAGAATTGATGGGTTTGGCCTGGGTCGATAGCCTCAGCATAGACTGAAGATTTATCTAGTACAGTGCCGTCTTCACTTCTGGCAATGATCTCAATAGCGAGGGAGGTCTTTTCTTCGCCGGTGTTAGTGACGTTGATGACCACGGCATTATAATCGTTGTTACCATCGTTTACCTGCTGGTAACCAACAACCTCGATGCCAATATATTTAAGGATTGCTTCATTTTGACTCCTACAAATTGGCAAGCTGGTCGAATTCGTCAAGTGATGAAATGAGGAGATCACGAGGTTTGTTGCCGTTTTGTGGGCCGATGACGCCGATTTCTTCGAACCAAATGGCGAGGCCGGATACAAAACCGTGACCTTTGCCAAGGTAGGTTTGAAGCATAGCGGTAGAGAATTTGCCCTTTGCGAGGGAGATTTCTACGGCTTTTCTAACGACTGGATCTTGCGGGTCGAAGCGACGACCGAGACCATCCATACCACCCATTTCACCGCCGCCCATACCTTTGATAGCAACGGTTTGAGCGATGACTTCGTCATTATACTGAGGTGGACGTTGAGCGCGAAGGAAGTCTGTGACTTTGTTGATGTCTTCGTCGGAGGCAAATGCGCCCTGCAGGCGGCGAGGTTTGCCCATCATTTCGGTAGTAAGAAGGAGCATATCACCTTTACCAAGAAGCTTTTCGGCACCGCCTTGGTCTAGCATGATACGGGAGTCCATTTGTGAGCCTACAGCGAAGGCGATACGGCCTGGGATGTTGGCTTTGATAAGACCAGTAATAACTTTTACTTCTGGACGCTGGGTAGCGAGCACGAGATGAATACCAGCAGCACGACCCTTCTGGGCGACGCGAACAATGAGCATTTCGAGATCTTTTCCTGCCATCATCATGAGGTCTGCCATTTCGTCGATAATCACCACGATATAAGGCATCTTGCCTTCTTTTTCTGGGTTTTCTTCGGCGGTTTTAGCCATTTTGGTGTTGTAGTCCGCGATGTTTTTGACCTTTTCTTCGGCCATTAACGAATAGCGGCGCTCCATTTCGCCAACTGCCCACTTCATGGCAGAAAGGGCTTTTTCTGTACTGGTGATAATTGGAGTAAGTAGATGTGGAATGTCTTGATATTGTGCCATTTCTACTTGTTTTGGATCGACGATGATGAGCTTCATGTCCGAAGGACCATTGCGATAAAGAAGTGACGTGATGAGGGCGTTAGTCATAACGGACTTACCAGAACCAGTGGTACCAGCGATAAGAAGGTGAGGCATCTTGGCAAGATTTGCCACGACAGCATGGCCGGAGATGTCTTTGCCTACTGCAAAAGTAAGTGGGTCGGTAGCTTTCTTCCATTCGTTTGATTCAAGCACACCACGAAGACGGACGTCGGCAGAGCGTGTGTTTGGAATTTCTACACCTACACTGCGGGTGCCTGGAATTGGAGCTTCAATACGAATTTTGTCCACGGCAAGGTTCAACGCAAGCTCTTTGTCGCGAGCAAGAATTTTGCTTAAGTTAACGCCGGCAGGTGGACGCATGGTGTACTGGGTAACACGTGGGCCAACGTTGGCGCCTTCCATCTCGACCTCGATGCCGAATTCGGCGAGGGTGGATTTAATGATGTAAGCATTTTGTTGAATGTTGCCAGCATCGGCTGGAGATTGTTTTTTCTCGAGAAGATCGATAGAAGGAAGTTTCCAGTCTGGGTCGGAAACGGCTACGAGAGCTTTTTCTTCTTTGACTGGCTCCCCAGCTACGAGCGGGGCTTTTTTGATATTGCTTGCAGCGATTGGAGAAGCTTCGGTAGAAGCGACGCCGGAGTTAACTTTGATTTCTAAGGAACCTAGTTTTTTGTTGTCTTCTTTTTCTTCAATATTCTTTTCACGCTTGGTGCTGGATTTGACTAAATTTTTAGTTCCTTTGAAGAAAGTAATTGGCGAAAGTTGGAGGATGAATAATGAAGTGATAAGAATGAGAACAATGTAAATGAAAATAACGACGGCTTGGTCTAGGACCTTGAGCATGAGGTCGTTTAGCCAAGTGCCGACAGTACCACCGTTGTTCCAAATGGCGGCGGCGCCAGAAATCCAAACGACTTGGAGGATGCTGGCGATGTAGACCGGAATGGCAACGCGGTTGTTTTCGGCACGGAAGATTTTAATAGCGAGATAAACGAGCAGGGCTGGGACGATGCGGGAACCAAAACCGAGCGCGCTAAGCATGAATCTGTCGGTGACGTTAAGAATGGAACCACCGTGGCCAAACCATGTAGCAACGAAAAAAAGTGCCACAACCATCATAAGAAGGGCGATGATTTGACGCCAAAAACCACCTGGGAGTTCGTGGCTTACAGCCTCTTTTTTAGACCTTTTTGCGGTATGTTTTCGTGTGGATTTTCGTCTTTTCGCCATATACATATTATTATAGCACACTTTTAAGATAAGCACAAGGGGTTTTGGATAGTTTGGGTCTTGGTTTTGGCAAATTTTGAAATGTATGGTATAATAACCTGAGATTGGACCGTCGCCAAGCGGTAAGGCACTGGGTTTTGGTCCCAGCATTCGCAGGTTCGAATCCTGCCGGTCCAGCCAGAATCAGAAGAAGACTCCGGAGGAGTCTTATTTTGATTCTGATTTGATCGGGCAGGATGAGAACCGTAGGTTCGAACCGAGCGAAGCGAGGTCTAGCCGAAGCGGAGCGGAGGCGTCATCCTGCCGGTCCAGCCATTTTTTTGCAATAAAAAGACGACGCTTAAATTGCAAGCGTCGCTTTTTCTATATTCAATTTTAACAATCTTTCAGATTGATTGCCGCGGCGATTTTGCCAGGTAAAGGATTAAACTCATCGTCAGTGAATTCAACCACTGATCCGTTGCATGCAGCCATGATGGCTTTTGCTTTGGCAACGATCTTAAGTTCACCCTTCATGAGGTCATACTCCGGCGCATCGCTGTCCATCAATTGATGATATATTTTTCCTCCTTCATCTTCGATGGTAGCAACGTCCTCATGGTCGGACATAGTTACGAATTCTCCTGTACCCAAATCAATGGCTACTTTGACAATCTGACTCTTCATCTGTTCTCTGAATTTTTTAGCTTCTTCTTCAATTCCGAGAACCCTGCTCTTCAGGTCTTCTTTGACCTTATTGAGCTCTTCAGATTCGCTTTCAGCATCCTTACCGATCTGGAATACTTTTTTGCGCATAGTTTCGATTTTTTCTTTTGTAACCTTTTCGAGTTCAGCCAGAAATTCATCCCTGATCTTTTCTGCCTCTTTTTTGATTTTCAAGGTCCCATCAGATATTTCTTTCTGTACTCCCTTTACTTTTTCGGCATACTTATCCATGCGCTTTTCGTATGCATATAAGTCATCCAACACCTCTTCGGTATTTTTAAGGATGCTATGCGCCATGTCGTAAAGATCACCTGCACTGTTTGCCTGGTCTAACTTTTCAATAGACTTTTTCATTTCTACCTCCGGGGTCTTTTTCACGTTCTTCTTGGTTTCTTTGATCTCTTTAGTCTCCTTGAGGCGCTCAGAGTTTTCGGAGAATGCATTCTTGAACTGCTTTTTCTCATTTGCTTTAACAATCACTTTATCAATGATTGCATCAACATCTTCCCGAGTTTTAACACCAAGCTTTTTTGCAACCTCTTCGTAACCTAAGTTGTTGCTTCTTGCATTGTTTAAAATTTTTCCTTTTTCTTCATTAGCCATTTCCGTGTTCTCCTTTTCTTCTGATTCTTTTTTTGCCCTGTAATGCTCTCGAAGACTCTTGCTCATTTTTTGATTCTTCGTAAGCGAATAACGGGGCAGGCCATTCTCTTCTTCAACTCTTCTAGCAATACATTTGACAGTACTTTTGTCGAGGTCGCATTCTCTGCCAATCGCGGCAAAATCAAGATTACCACCTTCGGGGCTGCACCAAAACAGTAGGTTGTCATGACACTTCTTGGTTCTTTCGTTTTGCGGCTTGTAAGGTACTTTTGAACCCTTTTTCATTTTTCCCACCTCCTTATGAAAAATAGTCAACTTCTTTAATTATAGCACAGATTGCTATATTTGTCAATATATTTGACAGTTCTTCAAGTTTGTTGTATACTGTTATTATCGGATAGAGTAATCGAGGGGAGGTGACTGTTTATGAAATCCGAAAAGAATACTGGTACTTTAACGAAAGAAGACATTGGAGTGAAGGAGAGAATTTTAAAGATGAAAGAGGGATTTATCCCTTGTAAAGAGAAGGGCATGTCTATTGCGGATATCTCAGAGGAATTTGATCTCTCCCTTTCGACGGTTTACAAAAACTTAGATGAGATCGCAATCGAAAATGGTGTTTCGAGAGACGAACTCCTTCCAAGAGGAAGTTATACCCACAAAACGACGAACCAGAACGAAATCCTTTTAAAGAAAGCTATCGACAATTTAAAAGAAATTCATGCAATTCTCGAAAAATTACTCAATGACTGCTCCACAGAGACAATTTAACCACTAAGCCGTCTTAATAGGCGGCTTTTTTCATGGAAAAAGCGCCCCAGGGGGTGGGGCGCCGCTGTGAAAAATGATTTA
>CAMZIV010000011.1 GCA_947307355.1 uncultured Candidatus Saccharibacteria bacterium | reverse complement strand
TAGATATGAGTATTGTGGATGAAATGAAGCCTCATGTACGCGAGTATATGGAGCAGAGAGTTAGGGACAAATTTGAGGAGCATAAAGCTTATTTCGAAAACGGAAACAAAGATCAGTCGCGTCATGCTTCCGAAAATTTAAACGTTTTCTGGTCGATGCTTGTAAAATACGGTATCGATATTAATGAAATAGTAAAGATGATGAATGCGGATGATGTAATCAATAATTACAAAGCATTAACCGATGCTGGTGCAAATATTGATGTTGCTAAATGGTTTCCGCGTCTTTCGGGAAAATGCGCCTTCAAAAATTTTGGATTGCTTCTGGAAAAAGATATTAAAGGCCAAGATATTTTCGATCTAATAAAGAAAAAAAACAAAGACATCATCACTGAAGTTGATTATACGTGTTGGCTTAATGAAAAAGTTGACGCAAATGACGTCTATGATGTGTACGAAAAAAAGCTTTTTGTGAGCAAAGACCCGTATAAAACACTGTGGAAACTTAGTATTTTAGACGAGTATGGATTAAGCCAAAACACGAAAAATCGCATCAAAGAATATATCAGAGAATACGGAAACTCAGATTTATTTGAAAACATCGCCAAAGAATCAGAAGAATGGGGCAAGCTGGGAGTTAAAATTGAGGATTATTATAGAGAATACATAAGAAAGAACTATAGTTTCCTCAAAGAATGTGGTCCTAGTGAGCTAATAAAACGTGTGGGTATGAGCTTTGAAGACTTCTTGGAACATTTGGACTTCGAACACTTTTTCAATAATTGGTATCGTAATGATTTAGATCTAGAGTACGCCAGAGAATTCGTGGACGAGTGCTTAAAAGAAACCGGTACACTTGAAACCTTTGCATATAGGATGACTGACAGTATCCACTACACAAGAACAGGATACAGTAGCGATGCAGTTTATTATGCGTTATTAGAAAAAGGCGGAGCAGATTGTTTAAATGCTACAGAAATAGCAAAAGCCATTAAACACGTTTATGCAGAAGGTTTATTATTTAATTTAGTGCCTAGAAAAGAAGTGTTTAAAACCTTCAAAAAGTACGAAGTTAAAAGAAGAATTCTGAGGAAATGTTTCCCTAAAAATCATGTTCTGTTGTCAGCAATTTGCGGGTTTTTTGAATTGATGCACGAAGTGTAGACAAAAGGAGGAAAAAAATGGATCTTAAAGAATTTGCAGCATTAGAATTTGAGGAGTTAAAAAGAATTAAGGATTTGGCCGTAGGTGATTCTGGAGAAGCGAAAGAACAGCTTAAGTATGTATCAAAACAAATGTCTATCAAGTGGAAGTTCTT
Organism: uncultured Candidatus Saccharibacteria bacterium; assembly: GCA_947307355.1. GTDB lineage: Bacteria > Patescibacteriota > Saccharimonadia > Saccharimonadales > Saccharimonadaceae > Nanosyncoccus. The sequence continues at coordinate 16,611 of CAMZIV010000011.1, read as the reverse complement.
TGTAGACGCGGGTATTGATACGCAAGAAGTTGTTAAATTCTTACCAGCATGGATCATTGTGCCGAACTGGGATGCATTCGTTGTTGACAGTGAGTCTCCTGAACGTCTCTTGGATCTTGTTTTGGAAGATGATCCTGACTGGGTTAGCTTATCAGACAAAAAGATCTGGATTGAGGAAAGGAATATTGATGTAAACAAACTCTATCCGTATTGGAAAGAAAATTTAATCAGAAACTACGATACTTCATCTGTGTACCGTAATCTTGTCTACTTACATGAACATGGCTTAACCGAACTTAAGTTAACTGATATCAAAAAGAATGGTAGGAACGAGCTCTTCAAGGACATTTGCCTTGAACCCGGAAAATGGGAGGTTCTTGGTATAAATGCAAAAGATTTTTATCAGGAGCTCATCAAAACTAGATATTTTGATATAATGATGGACGGTCCCGTGACGGCTATGCGAAATATTATGGACTTCGACACACTCTTAGAGAACATCGACATGAAGCATTACTTGCGTATCCAGATTGAAAAAGATGGTAAAGACAAGATTTATTTCAAAAAATTTATCGAAGATTATATCGAAGAAAAAGGTAACATTGAAGGATTAGCAAAAATGGTTGTCGAGCAGTTCGACGGTTATCGCAACCCTCGTGACAATGTCGTTTTGTACGAATTGTTCGCTCGAGGTGGCGCAAGAGTAATGGATGCTAAACAGCTCGCGCATCTTTGTAGCTACAAAGAACATGGCGAACCCGCTGAAAAGCAGGCATACAGAAATCTCACCAATCAGATACCCATAAAAAAGATCAGAGATACTTTCTCGATTTATGTTTCACAGAAAAAGCTGAAGGAATATTTCCCGAAAATCTAAAATCCTCAAAAAGAGCCCCCACTTGGGGGCTTTTTTATTCGCTTCTTAATGCCTCTACTGGATCTTTTTTGCTTGCCGAATGAGCTGGAATGAACCCACCAATTAGTGTAAGTATCACGCTAAGAATCACTAGGAATATAGCAGTATTGGCCGGCAGGGCCGCATACAGTGGAATATCGCCGATAAAGTGGTGAAGGATAAGATTGATAATTGGAATTGCAATATATGAAAACCCAATCGCAAATAAGCCTGAAAGTAGCCCAATAATAAAGGTTTCAGCATTGAATATATTAGAGATATTGTGTTTAGATGCACCAATCGCACGTAAAATACCGATTTCTTTAGTGCGCTCATATACAGAAATGTAAGTAATCACACCAATCATAATTGAGCTCACTATGAGCGAAATAGAAACAAAAGCAATCAAAACATAAGAAACCGCATCGACAATAGTTTTTACGGACGACATCAACATCCCGGTAGCATCGCTATATTCGATCACTTTGCTGGTCTGTCCTGCGGCGTTCATTTTTTCGTTATATTCGTCGAGCCACTTCATAAAATGCGTCTTTCCATCAAAACTATTGAAATAAAATGATAAATGTGCCGGGTCATCAAGCGCTTGATAGCCGAGCTGCGCCAAATTGGTGGCGAGCGTAGATTTCTTCTTGGTAAACATGGCTGACACCACGCGTTGTAATTCGTCTTGCGTAAAGTTCAACCTAAAAGCACCAGTAATAGCACTTGGATCCACATGGAAGGAATTCGCAAAGCTATTCGTAAGATATTTAGATAAATCGCCTACTTTAGTTAGCACTTCTGTTTTAATCTTGGCGTCAGTCATAATTACGGAATAACTTTCAAATGCATTCACTACATAAGCATCGCCACTAATATAGTCATCGATAGGAGTAGTCTGGTTAAAGAAATTAGCTGTAAGCATAGTAAAGGCCTGCGTAAACGCATCTCCAGGCACATAATATTTAGCAGTAAGGTCAGAAAACCCAATTTCATTTACGCGTGCGCTCACGAACTCAGTGAACCCAGCTGGTTCGGCAATCGCAGCCTGTTCTTCGGGCGAAAGCGTGGCCATCTTTGCAAGTGTAGTAGCGATAATTGTTTTTAATTTTGACGCCAAATCGTCCTTGGCTGGTTTAGTATCTACCGAAATATCATTAGAGATTCCACTGATATATTCTTGGATTTTATTCGAAATCGCTGTCTGGTCGATATCTACGCCAAATGCTTTAGATAGCGCCACTTCATCCACGCTCACTAAATCTTCAAACTTAAAACTATAATTATTGTTGGTTACCCCAAACTTAGTATTAGAAAAGATATCAACAGTTGGGTTCTCTAGTTGTTTCTTTACAATAGGCGATTCAGCGGATTTTTCAATAATATGCTCAACAAGGCTTGGAAGATACAAAACACCATTTCCTACGGCCAACATATCGGACTTTGGTGTTACAATCCCGACGATTTTGAGCTTCTCGGACTTATTCTTATAAATATCCAACATATAATCCATATTGCTAGACATATCTTCATATACGTTATACTTAGTATTATATGTATAAGTGTCGCTTGGCATCACGAGGCGAAGGTCACGATTTAATACATCCTCGTATTCTAGCGTCAAAGGATTCTTCTCTACCGCCACACGTTCCCCACCCATAATTTTGGTGATGGTATTATTAAGCGCATCAGTATCATGAAAACCTAGTGAATAAGTAAGTAAATCATTAATCTCCGTAGGATTAGAAAGAATTACTACAATTTCGTTGTACTTCTCGGGATAACGTCCAGCTATAATATCAGTATCGTTCTTGATATTCGAAAGATCGTATTGTTTAAACACAGAAGTAAGATTAGAATAAGAAGTCATCAAGGTATTATCGCCAAGAATCGTCGTAAACAGTGAATTTGGATTTAGTTTTGCTAATTCATTAGTAGCATCAATAGTATAAATTAACGGATCGATATTATATTCATACTCAATCAAACGAATATCTTCCTTGACTTCGTTATAATGAGCGTCAATATAGTCTTGTAAGGCCTTCAGGTCATTTTTAGTCACATCTCCAAGCGTAGAAGTAATCACTTGGTTTTCGTGGAGTTTGCCATCATTGAATTTTTCACCATTCCCGGTGATACTAAGTAAAATACTCGTAAAATTAGTAGATTCTCTTTGAATCATTAAAGGATACGACGTGAGTGTATCGCGCTCGATTGTGTCAATATAATTCTGAAAACCAGTTGAAACAGCACTAATGAGTGCAATACCAATAATACCAATTGACCCAGCCACAGCAACAAGAATAGTGCGTGCCTTTTTGGTTAATAAATTATTTAAGGATAATGAAAGCGCAGTAAAGAAAGACATTTTGGTCTTTTTGCTTTTTTGCATTGAAGTATCTGCATCAATTGTCGTGTCCGCTTTGCCATCATAAACATCAGAATCGGAAGTAATCTCACCATCTTTTAACGTGATAATACGCGTAGCATACTCATCCGCAAGTTCTGGGTTATGGGTTACCATCACCACAAGCTTATTTTTTGCAATCTTTTTTAAAAGATCCATGATTTGGATACTAGTTTCGGAATCAAGAGCACCAGTTGGTTCATCTGCGAGCAAAATATCAGGGTCATTTACAAGCGCACGCGCGATTGCAACGCGCTGCATCTGTCCACCAGAAAGTTGGCTTGGCCTCTTTTCCATATGCTCGGCTAGGCCAACTTCCGAAAGTGCTTTTTTAGCACGATTAATTGATTCGTGTTTAGAAATACCAGAAAGTGTCAAAGCCAAACGTACATTTTGTAAAACAGTTTGGTGTGGAATCAAATTATAACTTTGGAATACAAAACCAACGCGGTGATTACGGTAGGAATCCCAATCTTTGTCGCGAAATTTTTTAGTAGATTTTTCATTAATGATTAAATCGCCAGAATCGTACTGGTCTAGACCACCGATAATATTAAGAAGTGTAGTTTTACCAGATCCAGATGGCCCGAGGATTGCCGCAAATTCATTAGCACGAAAATTAATGCTCACCTTTTTAAGAACAGTCCTACGAATCCCACCGGTCTGGTAGACCTTGGTTACTCCACGTAACTCTAGCATGTATCTATATTAGCATAAATAATTATCTTTTTCCAGGGCCCATGCTCGGTCCGCCGCCCGTTGAGCGGTTACTTGTAACAGTAGAGACAAGCAAAATTTTACCAATCGATTTATTATTAATATAAATAGTATATGTTTCGCCAATCATGAATTTTTCAGAAACAGCTGCAATGTGAGAAAACTTCTTTGCTGAAGTATGAGTTAATATCATATCACCGTTAGAATCTTTGATTTCAATCTTACTACCAGCATTATACGTAGAAGAAAGATAATAAGAAATACTATCAATAGTAGAATTTATGCCAAAAGTTTCCGCCATACCAGAAGAACCAACCGCGATTGCTTCCCCACCCTTCACCACAAAGCCTATGCCAGCATCGAGAGCTCCGTTGCCATTATTTGTAGGCCCATCTACTACCACAGAACCACCGTTAATATATACATAGCCATTACTATCGATGCCATCGCCAGCCGCGTTTACATAAATCGAGCCCCCATTTATAGTCACGACACAGCTCTCATCGGCATCCATCATGCCACCAGGGCGTGGCGTGTTAGATTCGCTTGTGCCACTACCAGCATTAATGCCATCATCGTTGGAATTAACCGAGATAGCACCATTATTAATAGTAATAATTGGCGCCTCTAGCCCCTCATAGCTTTTTGCAATCTCAATTTCCCCATCATCAATAATTAAATACCTTTCAGCATGTATGCCGTCATCACCACAGCTAATCATGATTTTGCCTTTTTCTACGTATACAAAACCTTTGGCGTTATCAGTCTCATTATTAGATTTAATAGCATCAGCACCGGTGTTAATTACAAAATCACCATCAGTGATTCTAACACTATCTTTGCCACGAATACCATCATCGTGAGCATATATATTATATGTGCCATTTCTAAAGGTTAAGTCATCTTTTGACACAATCCCATCTTGATAATTAGCCGTAACATTCAAAAAACCTTCACCGGTAAAAGTAAGGTCGGCTTTAGAATAAATTGCGCCTTTAATATCTTCATCAAGTTTAGAATCATAACTAGACCCATCTTTTAGATAGTTCTCGCCAACAAGCTCAATCACAAGTTCGTCGCCCGCTGTGCATGAAATTGCTGGTCCGTTAGGATTAGTAATTGAAACATTGTTTAGAATCAACTTTACAAACCCATCTTCGACATTAATATTAATCCCACCTGCGTTCAGTGTACCGGTAATATTATAAGTACCGGATTTATATATATTCACCGTTTCAGAAAGATTAAAATCATATGTAGAATACTTAGTCCAATCAATATCTAAATCATCATTATCTATATCGATTAATTCACTGATATTCTCAGAAGGAGAATGCCCAAGATTATCATTGATGACTATGCCCACCACGATAGCGATAACCGCTACAGGAATAGCTAGTAGCCATTTATAATTCATTAAATATCCTCTTCTAACACTGGTTGGCTAAGCAAGACTTTAAGATTGCAGTTTTTTACACGGATTGCATCTAGAAAATCTTTTTCTTTGATCCCGGTTTTTAGCTTTACGTCATAAGTAAGATCATAAAGACTGCCCATATTTACAGTTTTCATACGTACGAGATTGGCCTTAGTTGTGTATTTTCTAAATACATCATTAAACACATCGTCGTAGTCCAAATCTTCTGGAATAGTGATTTTCAAAACTCTTTCGCGCTTGTCTGGCTCAAGAATAGAAGTATAAGTAAAGAAGATGATTGCAAAAATTGCAATTACAGTCATTATGATTGCGAAGAGCACGTGCCCCATACCTAGCGCAAGACCAATCATCATGGCAAAGAAAACAGAAAGAAGATCTTTAGCTCTGCCTTGAATGGAACGAAAACGAATCAAAGAAAAAGCACCGAGAATCGCGATAGAAGTACCGAGATTACCATTTATCATGATCATCACAGCCATCACAAGAAGAGGCAACACAACAAGAGTAGTCAAAAAACCTTTTGTAGTTTGTGAAGTAATTTTATGTGTTATCGCAATAGCGAGACCAAGCGCTAAAGCTACGCCCGCACAGATCAGGGCCGTGGTGATACTAAGCCCGGTAGTAGTCGTATCAAATATACTATTAAACATTCTTCTCCTTTCGTATTAACTCGTATATTCTTCCTATTTTCGAAAAACTAGTTGGGTAAGCCTTTGCTTTTGACAAAGCATGCGCTAGCCATAGTGGCATCACCCCACCCGCCTTAATTTCCATTATAATATTTTTTTCGTCATTAAAATAGTGTTTGTCTTTAGCGTTATTGGTAAATCTAAGATTTTTATCACGGAATTTTAAATTCTCATCAAAAGTAATTCTAAGATCGTCGTCGCCGGCATAGCTCATACGATTATAATAAACCAGGATTCTAGGTTTCAAATCAAAATATCTAACCATGTAATCAATTTCTTTGGCAATTTGAATGTCGGCAGGAGCCTCCTGGTTACTAGCGGCTAGCTCAATAATGTTTTCCTTACCTTTAACAAATTTTTCGTATTCTTTTTTTGTGATTAAAACACGTCTTTTGTAGCCATTATTATATTCTTTACCACGAAGTTTGGTCTTAATCTCTAGAAAAACTCTATCATATCCACCGTAAGACCTTGCGCGAAGCTTTTCTTTAAATTCAGGTTTTTCTATAGATTTAATAATTAAATCAAAGTTATCCGTATCAAAATATATATTAAAGATTTTGGAGTCAAAATAATCACTCTCATGCATGTGCTTTTTAATCTCTTCTAAAATCAAATCCTTCTGGTCAGCGTCAATGAGATATTTCTTTTCAATCCGGCCAAACACCTTCTCACTCATGTTACTAATTATATCAAAAACATTTATGCTTGTGCTATAATAATAAAAAAGGAGGTTTAGTGCAATTAATAGTAATCTTACTCGTGACAGTCTCTGTTCTTACGCTACTGTCCGGTATCACCGTATTCTTTGGCTCTTCTAAAAAATATCGCGTGCGTGCCTTTTGGTTTTTACTTGCGGCAATCTTTGCTACAGTTTGGATGGTCACAATCTCACAGTTCCTAGTAGCAGAGCCAGGCTCAGAAGAGGCCTTAAGTTGGCCTATCCGCTTCACTTTCATTAGTGCTATCCTTCTTGATATTGCATTCCTTGCTTATACTGCCTGGATGCAAAAATTTGGCAAAATTATGACCTTAGTATTCCTAATCTTTGGTCTAATCGTATCAGCTCTAATCGCGATTAAGCCAGAGTTGTTATATTCAGAAGTAGTTTTATCAAAAACCGGCAACGCCGTCACAATGAACATCGGCCCTCTATATATTGCCTATAATGCATTCTTTGGCACAATTGTCCCAGCCGTAATTTATGCTTTGATCCGTCATTATCTAGAAAAGAAAAAATCCACCAATAAACCGGTTGGTGACATCATCATCATGGCTAGTTTTGGGGTATCCAGTGTCATCACATTGATATTTAATCTAATTTTGCCACTATTTGGCAACTGGAATTTAATTTGGCTCGGGCCTCTCGCCCTTTCAGCAACAATTATTGGTTTTTATTATACAATTTTGAGATATTCTACTTTGAATCTTTCTTCAATGTGGCTAAGGCTCTTCTCGTACATCGTAATTGTCTGTTCACTTGCTATTATATATATGATGATTTTTGCACTACTATTTGCTAGCATGTTCCGCGGCGCCACACCAAGTACTGAGGTAATTGTGCTAAACTTCATCATGATTGTAATAATTATTATCTTGATGCCAGCAGTCAATGAGCTTAGTAACTTCATTAGGTCGCTAATATCTAACAGCCAAAAGAAAGAATAAAATGGACGAGCAAAACGCAGCGCCAAAAATGCAAGGACATAATAGAATCACAATCCTCTTGTCCATCAATGCTGCAGCCATCGTTATAGCTGGTGTTTTGGTTGCGAGTGCTATTATCTTCAATGGTGGTTTAGAATTCCGTATGGTTGGCGAGCGTTCAGATATCGTAGAGGACAACGCCAACGAAATGTCACTTCTAGAATCTGTCTCAGATTCAGAAGCTAGCACGACCGTAGATCTAAATCATATCAAAAATGATGATTACATCTCTACGTCCAGCCACGAATTTGATAGTTCTGCAGTCCCAGACGGCGAACTTTGGAACGAAACCAATATCACTATTTACGCTACACCAGATATCGACATCTGCGTTAGTGGTAGTTTATCAGATCTTGGCGACATGTATTGGCAAACCTCAAATTCAGACGTCATCTCTGGTTTTTATAATTCTGCTCGTACCTGGCTTGGTTTTGATAGCAGCACCTGTAGATATCCAGTAATCAAAGGCATTGGCACCACCACTATTACCGCCGGTACTTACGATGGTAAAAGAAAAGATTCTATTACAGTAAATGTGGTAATGCCTCCAGTTGAGCAATGGAAACACGAAGTCTTAACTTTAGTTAACAAAATTCGTATCAAAAATAATCTCAGTCAACTGGCATGGGGTGATACTTGTGAGATTGCAGCTGATACACGCGCCGATGAGACCAAAACTTTATACAGTCATACTCGCCCAGACGGTACCACGTGGGAAACCGTTTGCCCAGCTCCAAGCGAGGGCGGTGCTAGCGGTGAAAACCTCGCCATTGGCAACGGCGCAGTATCACCATCATCGGTTGTAGCACTCTGGATGGGTTCTGAAGGCCACCGTGCCAATATCTTAAACTCAGAATTCACCAATCTCGCTGTTGGTTTTAAATTTGATTTAGACTCGGAATACAAGACCTATTGGTCTCAATTCTTTAGCACTTATTAATTTTGTAGACTATAATAATAATTTTCAAAGTTAGTGCCGAATTCTCGGATTTTTTGGAATGGTACGCGATTAGTCATCACTACGACTATAAAATGTCGATCTTGTTCAGGAAATTCAATGATGGCAGTATCATGATAAATATTCCAATAGCCGTTAGGATTGTAGTCCCAGCCAACTTTATTATAAACATTAGCACGAGTAAAGCCAGAAGGAAGGCCTTGGCGCCAATTGTATGTAGTTGGCGGTTGATTCAAGAACGAATCTTTCATCGTAGCAATCAAATCTTCACGGTCAAAATCTGGATGATTATAAAATAGCTTCATAATAGCCAAAATATCATTCACATTTGAAAGTAGCCCAGAAATATTAGAATTAACAATCCCAAAGTCGGTACGAATAATACTATCCAATTCAGCATGACCAATCATATTCCATAAAGTCTCAGCGCATGGTGAATATGACTCACGAATCGCTAGATCTAGGCATTTTAGCACACTTCTTCCAACAATAGTAGCGTTTGGATCCCAGACGCCATTTTGGATTCTGCGATAGCCTTCGTATACCACAAATAATTTATATAAAGAAGCTGTATTGTATGGCTCTTCAGTATTATATGAGCCGGCAATCTCGTCTCTTTCTACATCATAGACAATCACGGAACGGTTGCCGGTAGTAGAATTTACGAAACTATCGATAGTCAATTGGAAATTAATAGCATCAGGTAGCTTTGGTTCAAAATCTTCAGGAGTATAACTCGGGTGAATTTCAGGAAAATCTTCGACAGGACTTTCTTCATCGCCCTTGGTGAGACCATATATTATATATATACCTACTAAAACAACTGCAAAAGCAAGGCAAAATATCAAACCGAATAAAACGTATTTTGAAGAAAAGTTACTTACGGTCTTACGCTTTGGAGTCTCGTGAGCCACCATTTTGTTGTCTCCTCATCTAATAATCTTGTTTGCATATTGTTATCAAAAACAGTTGCAGTAAGTTTAGTTTGTAATAACTTGCCTTTGTAGAAATAATGCCCAAGCACTAGACTTCTGGTTGTGCCAGGCCACCAAACTTGGTCAAAGAATAAATTGCCAAGTCCATAATAAATAGCGCCATTACCATATAATTCATATGTTTGAGCTTGGTGAGCGGAAGTACCAACCACTACATCTGCGCCTAGGTCAATCAAATGACGGAAGAAACCAATTTGATCGCCAGCTGATGAATTAGCACGATCGCAGATTGGATCTTCATATGTAGAGGCATAGGCATTACATTCATAATATTGGATATCTACAATTACAAAATCACCACGTTCTTTAGCGGCGTTAATTTCTGCTACAGCATTTTCTTCGTAATACTGGTTTGCACCCGGAGTTGCATCGTATGTCGCACCACCAGTAGATTGATTGTAAGCTAGAAATGTAATACCACTTCCCTTTTGATTAATTTGAAGTGGCACGGCTGCCTCAGCTGCAGTTTTACCGCCACCAACCATCTGAATATTATTCGCGACATATGTATCGATCGTATTTCTGGCGGCTTGATCGCCACAGTCTTGATTATGATTGCCAGTAAGCTCTACAATATCAAGTCCAATCTCAGTCAAAGTGTCGACGAACCTAGGATCAGAACAAATATTGGCACTAGAGGCATAATTGGTAAAGGATGACTCATTGGAAGTATGAGTTAAGTCAAAAGAAGATAAGAAATCTTTAATATTAGAGGCAAAATATTTTGCATCACCTACACTATAGAGTTTGCGGTTCATACCACGAGAAAGGGCCGTAACGCCAGTTTGTGCAAAGGTGAGCACGGTTTCTTTTGATGGCGCTTCAATGTTAAAGGTATCACCAACCAGTGGCGCAATTTCATCACTGTATTTTTCGGATTCAAATTTAATAATTTTAAATACCGCACCACTCTCAAAACTATCTAGATAATAAGAACCATTTAGTTTGAGTAGATGTTTTTTGTAGTCCAATGCATCAAAATCAATCAAAGAATAGCTTTCGGACTCGTTGGTAAACAATTCATCAGGAGTTTCTGCCGTAATACCATCAGTAAGATCATAAAAATCACTAACCGGTACATATATTTTATATAGAAACTCACCTTCACCAAGCTCATTTTTACTAAAGGAATTATATGTAGAAATATGCACGTCTTTATCAAGATCGACTTCTTCAGTAAATACTGCTTTTAAAGCATTCTCGGTTTCTTCGTCAAAAGGCCCATCGTAGTAGACCACGCCAGGAATACGGAAAATTCCAGTCTTGGTAAAGAATTGCACACCAAAGAAAGTCCCGAGCGCAATAACAACAAATGAAATAAATGTGATAAGCACACCCTTAAGTTTACTTTTCTTTCGAATCATATATTTATTATACCACAATAAAAGATGTGATTTATGCTATAATATTCTTATGTTTAAGTGGGCACTGTGGCACGAAAAAGGTGATGCCGTAAAGGACATTTTGTCCCCAAATGGTCGCGTCAAGTGTGTTTTTGAACTCAAGAATAGTCAAATATCTTACCATGTTTACCGTGACGAAAAACTTATCATCAAACCGTCGAGACTTGGATTCATGATTTGCGGCGAAGAACCTTTAACGAATGGGCTAAAGTTAGTGCGTTCTCAAACCAAAAAACACGAAGAGATTATCGAAATGCCCTGGGGCGAGGATCGATATATAAACAACAATTATAACGAAATGGCGTTTTATCTCGCTGAAAATAAAGAAGAAAAAAGAATTTTTACGATTAGATTCAGAGTATTTGACGATGGTGTGGCTTTCCGATATGAAATCCCGCCACAGCCTAAGTTTCAACGAATTACTATCAAGGATGAGCTCACCGAATTCAATGTCGACCAAAACTCAATTGCCTGGCAAATTCCAGCCTACCAGCCAGATCGTTATGAATATAATTATGAAAAGTGTTCCGTATTCGAAATCACTGGTTCGGTGCACACCCCACTCACTATGCATACTCCTACGGGCTACTATCTGTCCATCCATGAGGCAGCGCTTTATAATTATGGCTCAATGACAATCAGAATTAATTCAAGCAATGTATTACAGTCTGACATCACACCATTATCAGATGGTACCAAGGCGCATCTACTTTTGCCATTCCTGTCACCATGGCGCCTAATCATGGTAGCAGATTCTGCAATTGGACTAACCACTAATCGTGTAATGTATGCCTTGAATGACCCTCCAGCCGGAGATTTTTCATGGGTAAAAACTTTGAAATTTATCGGTATTTGGTGGGCGATGTTTGTAGGCGAATGGACTTGGGCTCCTGGAGAAAGGCATGGTGCCACCACTGAGCACGCTTTGCAGTATATCGATGCCGCTGTGCGCCTTGGCATCAGCGGGCTTTTAATTGAAGGTTGGAATGATGGCTGGGAAGGCAACTGGCTCGAAAACGGCATTAATAACAAATTCACCACCACCACCGAAGATTTTAATATGGAAAAAGTGGCGCGTTATGCCAGAGACAATAATATTGAAATTGTCGGCCACCACGAAACAGTCGGCTTTGTCGATAACTACGAAAACCAGCTTGAAGCGGCCTATAATTATTATGTATTAAATGGTATTCACTATATCAAAAGTGGTTATGCCGGCAACATGATGACTATCAATGGGCGTAAAGAATACCATCATTCACAACTTGGCGTAAATCATTATCAAAAAACCGTTGAACTAGCCGCTAGGAAACGCATTTGTCTAGATATCCATGAGCCAATTAAAGGAACAGGTATAGAACGCACCTGGCCAAATATACTTACCCGTGAAGGTGCTCGTGGCCAAGAATATGAAGGTGGCGCTCTTAGCCCATCTCACGCATGTAATTTGCCATATACACGCTTACTTGCTGGCGGGATGGATTACACTAATGGAATTTTGGATATAACAAATAGCGTCAAGCGCATGGCTACTACCGTGACTCGTCAATTAGCATATTTCGTAACAATTTATTCTGGAATGACCATGGCAGCGGATCGCCCATTTATCTATGAAGAGAAATTCAAGGATTTATATAAATTCATAAAAGATGTACCAACTAATTTCGAAAAAACCGTGCCACTGGCTGGAGAAATCGGAGAATACTATATTGTAGCTAGAAAAGATCGCGACGGTGATGATTGGTATGTTGGCGGCGTTACCAGCGAGACACCACGTCGTGTATTAATTAATCTCGATTTTCTAGACGAAGGCGTGTTTTTAGCAGAAATATATTGCGATTCAAACGACGCTCACTTTAGAGGCAACCCATTTGGGCATCAAATCTCATCAAAGCACGTCGGTCGTGGCGAATCACTAGATATATATATGGCGCCAGGCGGTGGCTTTGCAATTAGACTTTCGAAGCAAAAATAATTAAACGATGCGACGCATCGCCATTGCTATAGATATCACCATAGCAAGTCATTAGTATCAAGGTGTCAGTTTCTCGTGCAGCTAGTAAGTCTTTCATATTTACACTAGATTTTAAAGAAATTTGAGATTTATAAATACGATAATCGACGCCATCTAAAGAAACAATGTCGCCAATATGTACATTTTTTAAGTCCTTAAAGACGGTGCGGGCATGCCCGATAAGAAGTGTAGAATTTTCGTGTCTTTTAAAACTTCCAATAATAGTGGCTGGGGTTTTTAGCTCGCCCTCCTCTAGTTCGAGCGAAGTAACGCCAGAATTCAAAGAAATACTAGAGATGGAAAGGTTACCAGAAATAGCATATTCAATTGCCTCAACTGGTTCAAAGTATTTCAGCATACAAAATGTAAAGACAGCCATACAAATTGTAGCCATTACTCGTAACTTCACAAACCTCCTTTTCTTTATTATAGCATAAGAATTAAATAGTATGTTATAATTCGTGTAATGGGAAAAATTTCCGAAATAGTTTCAGATATCCTCAAAAACTACTTGCCAAAAATAAAGGCGGTTGGGATTTCTTTTGATCTAGATTTTCCAGACACTACAATCGCCGTAGATAGTGTAGAAAACATCAAAAAAGGCATCGAAAAAGGTCTCAAAATTTCAATCAAACATTCTAAAAAAGGTTGCGTAAAACTAACTATCAAAAAAGATGAAGTTGTATTAAGTGATACTGGACTCGTAATTGATAAAACCACTTGCAAAAAACTATCCACGGAACATTTCGTAGTAAAATCCCGCGTTGGATTCGGCACTACATTTACGATTAAATAATCAAACACCTGGATTAAACATTTTAATACGTTTTTCATGCAGTTTGTAATTTTTGTCGTGTGAACCTACTTCAGCCCAAAAAGCCTTAGAATGATCCATATGATTAAGATGCGCTAATTCGTGCAAAATTACATAGTCACGCAATGGTTCTGGTACTTTCATAAGACCAATATTTAAAGAAATGGTGCGATTTGACGAACAACTCCCCCACCTTGTATTAGCATGCGTTAAGCGACATTTATCATATTTATACCCATAAAGTTTTGCGTAATACTCAAGACGGTAAGGAAGGTATTCTTTGGCTTTTTTCATTAAAAGCTTTTTTTGATAATCACGCGAACGTTGAGAATTTGGATCTTTGACCGGAAGCTTCTCGCGAATCATTTTACGATTAGCGTTCAAAAATCTTTTCGCTAAAAATTCAGAAGTAAACTTTGGCACAGACATTTGTAGTCGCCCAGAAGTCGAAACAGAAAATTTAATATTCCGAGATAGCGGACTTTTTCTTACAATTACTTCGCCGAATTCTTTATCATTAATTAACATCAGCTAGCCCAGCAAGAACGTGCTTGGTCTGGGTTTCAAAAGTGTGTTTGCCAGAAAGAATAATCGGATTTTCGTCTTCGGAAGGAGCCTCAAGCTTTGCAGTAGCATCATCAAAAGCCTGCTTAGCTTCAGCAACAGTTTTGAAACGTTTCTTCATACGTGCACGAATCGTGTTAATATCAGTTTGAATCCAAATAAGTGAAGTATTATAACCAGCTTCGCTTAATACTTTGCGGAATTCATCGCGTTTTTTCTCGGTGGCAATGCCACCTTCAATCACGATAGTAGAACCAGTTTTGGCAATTAGCTCTAGTACCATCAAAATGCTAGGACGTGAAAAAGCACCATTTACGCCGATCTCGTCAAAGTTATAATATGCCAACCCAAATTTTTTTGCGAACTGTGTCGCGAAAGTAGTTTTGCCACTGCAAGGCGCACCAAAAACAAGCAGAGCACGTGATTTTTTCTTAGTATTACCTTCCATAATACTTATATTATAGCACAATTTTAATTGTTGACACCATGATGTGCAGTATAAGAAGTAGAATCTAAAGCTTTAAATAGAAAATTATGTTGTGTACCATATTGAATGATTCTTTCAACTGCGTCTACGGAAAATCCTTTTACGTCATGTTGTAGAACAACCGATTCTCCACCCTGCACAAATCGAGAGGTAACATTATTAAATACTTCATCCGAAGTTTTAGCGCCACCAGCATCATTCGAATCAACATTCCAATCAAAATAGGTATAACCACGCTTTGTTACCTCATTCACGAGTTTACTCATAATCCGCGTACGGCCGTCGTATCTACGACTAACCAAATTAGAACTACCACCTGGGAAACGCAATAATTTTGATTCCTGGCCAGTTATACTTTTTATGCGATTAGACACAGCATTAAGATCGGCAAAATAATTATCAACACTAGAATATACATAGGAATAATTATGAGTGTTGGTATGAAGCGCTACAGTATGACCTTCGTCAAATTCACGTTTAATCATGGCGTCATCACCAAACCCAGTCACGAAAAACGTAGCTTTTACACCATATTTCTTCAATACATTGAGAAGCCTGGCGGTATGTTCACTTGGTCCATCGTCAAAAGTAAGATAAACAATTCCAGCCGGCTGAATTACATGTACGACACGAGATTTTTCCGTGGTATTCCCAGAATCATCAATAGCAACGTATTTAATGGCATAATCACCAACCTTGCTCGCATCGACTTCGCCTTCAACTTTTACTTCATATTCGCCAAGAATATCGTAAGAATCGTAACCAGGGTCAACAAAATTATCATTAACTGGCAGAGTCATAGACTCACCACCTTTTAATTCGATGACTGGGGCAAAAGTATCAGGGACAGGTTCAGGCCTATAAATAAATAAAGAAAAAACAGTCAACATAATAGCAACATAAACACCAAAAGTAGAAAGAAGAAGCGTCTTAAGAAAATGTCTGAAGTGTAATACCCTCATAGCTTGATTATACCAAAAAAGTGATATACTAAAGATAATGAAAACAAATTCACATACTTCAAGAAAAAGCTTAGCTAGCCGTCGTCGTGGAGTTTCAAATGCTCATGCGTTTGCGGTAGGCAAAGCAACCGGCGTCAGGTTAAATGGCAGTCACGCCGCAAATACCGGTGCAGCTTTGCACAACGCTAAAAAACATCGTGAAAACGCCAGAAAACGTTTTAAAACCACAACCAAAACTGGCAGTCACACTAATTTGTTTAAATCAACGTCTAATTCAACTATCGATCCTAGCGAAATCAAAATCCCAGAATTAAACGTCGAAAGCCCGATTAACACTAAATTTGTTCTTCTGTTATTGATTCCAATCGCAATCTTCATCCTCATTATTACAATTGTAATGTTTGTATCGTTCTTTAAATTTTTGAAATAAAAAATGGCAGGGGCGGCAAGACTCGAACTCGCGTTTGCCCCTTGGGACGCTCCGCGAGTGAGAGAATTGCTGCCACAAAAATGGCAGGGGCGGCAAGACTCGAACTCGCGACACCTGGTTTTGGAGACCAG
>CAMZIV010000010.1 GCA_947307355.1 uncultured Candidatus Saccharibacteria bacterium | reverse complement strand
TGAGACTGAGATGATTTGGTTGTTCAGACGAAAATTAACAATTCGGCTAGCAACACAAGAATTATTAATTTTATTTTCGAAAGGATTATTATGAATAAAATTTATAAAGCTGCTTTAGCTGCTGCCGTTCTTACTACAGCTGCTACTGCAATGATTGCTCCTCGCGTAAATGCTTGGGGTGATTCAAACAATGGTCGTCCTAGCTATACTCTCGCCGAAATCGACGCTGGTAAACTTGGCGACACTATTACACTAAACTCTATTTCCAATTCAAAAATTGGTGATGAAAAGAATTTCGTTGGCGCAAAAGTTGCTTCACAAACTGTGGATAAATGGAACGCCGACACTATTAACGTAAAAGATGGTGAAACTTACACTATTCGTATTTACGTTCACAACAACAGCCCTAAAGGTACTGCAAGAATTGCAGAAAATGTAAAAGCAACCTTTGCTGTTCCTACCGCTGTTGCTAAATCTCATACGATTGTTGGTTACCTTGATTCTTCAAATGCAACCCCAAATCGTTATTGGGATGAAGTAGTTCTTAACTCTACTGACGATTTTTATCTAGAGTATATCAATGGATCTGCTAAATATACCAACGAAAAGCTTGGTACCGTAGCACTTTCTGATAGCGTTATCACCTCTGGTGCAACTCTTGGTTATGATAAACTTGATGGTAAAATCCCAGGTTGTTATGAATACGATGGCGTTGTTACCATCAACGTAAAAGTACACAAATCTGTGTCTGCTAAATTAAGCAAATCTGTACGTATCAAAGGTACAAAAGGTTGGAACGAATCTGTAAACGCCAAAGTTGGCGACGAGATTGAATACCAAATTGAGTATGTTAACTTTCTTAACACTCAGGTAGACAACGTGATGATTCGTGACGTTCTTCCTAATAACGTTGAGTATGTAAAAGATTCTACTATCGTTTACAACGAGCAACACCCAGATGGTGTGAAGCTTAAAGACAACACTGTAACTACCTCTGGTATTAACATCGGTAGCTATACTGCCAACGGCGGTAACGCGTATATTCGTTTTACCGTGAAGGTCGTAGACAAAAGCCTTGAGTGTGGTAATAACCAACTCGTTAACTGGGCTAGCTCTACTGTAAATGGTAAAGTTACTAAGGATGACGCATCTGTAATGGTTAATAAGGTTTGTAAAACCCCAACCCCAACTCCAGATCCAGATCCAGATCCAACTCCAGATCCAGACCCAACCCCAACTCCTGGCCCATTTCCAAATACTGGTGCCAACGAGATTGTGGTAAGCGCTCTTGGTCTTGGTGGTACTGTAACCGCTGGTGGTTACTACATTGCTAGCCGCAAAAAATTAAATAAATAAGTTGACCGCTTCACTTCGGTGCGTAAGCGCCACGGGCGGGACACTTGAAAAAGCCTCCTCTGGGTTCTCCCGGGGAGGCTTTTTGTGGATTTTTTACAGGGGTACGCTTATGCTTATTATTGACATTTTAGCATAAGTGTGGTATAATGTAATTACAATTGATTTTTGCCTCAAAAAAGCAATCAATTGAGTAAATTAAAATGAAACACAGAACGTTTGTTTGGATATAGGAGGTATAGGTATGAAGATGAACAAAATGTTTTATGTAACAGTAACTATGGTAGTGATGCTGTTCATCGCTACCGGATGCCAGAAACAGGATAAAGCAGAATATGACAATAAGTATTTCCTCGTATCCGATGATTTTATCAATGGATACGGTAGTGATGTTACTAATGTTTATATTCAGAACGATAGTGGTCTTTACGCAGTTAGCGACGCAACCGATGCATCTGCATATGAAAAGTATGGTATCGGTTTTGACTTATCGTCAAGCTATGGAGTGACTGGAGTGTATGCTCGTTTGGAAAAACAGAAGGGCAAAACAAAAGCGTTCCTCAGCTACGGTGATATCGCGCCTGTAGTTCTCGATAGAAAGAAGGATAACCTTTATTCTAAAGAGAATTTCGAATCTCTTTCCTTCCACATTGTAGAGTTTGTAGGTTATAAAGACTACAAAACAGCAATGGAAGAGTATGGACAGATTGGAGATAACATTACTAATATTGAAGATTGTAGATGTTATAAGGTGCATGATGAATTAATCACCGTTTACTCATCTGAAGAGGCGCCTAACGGCGGGACATATTATGACGTTCGCAGTCTTGCTCCTGGTTTGTATTATGTAGACGATTCGTGTGGACTCGTCGAAATTAGATAAAACGCGCCTTTTGGCGCGTTTTTTCATGTTGTTTTTGAAATGCTTATGGTATAATAAGCGTATATGGATCCGTCATACAACGCTTCTTTTGATAGTTTTGGCTCCGGTGGGCAGACAATTAGTTCTGATGGTGGAGGAGTTGTTTTGAGCGGTAGTCAAAAGGAAAAAGGTAAGAAAAGTTGGATTATTGGAATAATCGTGGTGGTTCTGATGTTGACTGGTGCGTTAGCTTTTGTTTTAATGCCTAAAAACAATGCGGACAAGACAGCAAAACAAATGCTAAATGAATATTCAAACTTTCTTCTGTATGGCACAGAAAGCAATGAGGAAATTACAGAAACAGATTGGTCTTTTGCGATCATTTATGACAAGATGCTCTACGAGGATTACGATGAGACTTATTTTGACAGTTTAATCAGTAAATACGAGGCTTTTAAGGCCGTTTCTCTGAGCGAGCTAAAAGAAGATGGTTTTGAGAGTAGTGATGCGTATATGCTCTTTGCTGAATTGACTAAGAACGTGGGTGAGTATCTGACAGATTCAAAAATATATAAAGGAAATATTCAGGATAATTTAGAACAAGCTGAGGATTATTCAGAGAAAGTGATCAATGCTTCTTCTTGGCTTTATTTGATAGTGAATGGTTATGGAGAAAAACATGAAGGGTAAGTTAAAAAGTGTGCTTTTGCTAGTTGGATGTACTCTGCTGTTTTTGCTCGCTGGGTTTAGTGTATCTAATGCTTATGCAGACAAGAAGGCTGATCAGGATAAAGAAGCTTGGAATAGTAACTCGCTGTATAGAAAAGCGATACTAAATTCTGCTGTTCAATGTTATAGAAAAGGTGCTTTTGTAAAAGATATAGAAAAAACGTCGATCATCTATAATGGTTATGAAAAATTGTTGAATTCTTCTACTTCAGTCGCATTACCCTTTGTTTTTTCGGTAGACGGTATAGAACATTCGATCACTTGTAAGAATTTGTTCTTTGGGACTGACAATCGTTCGGATTCTTCGAATTCTACATCTGTGTTGAAAATTTCAGGGATAGATTATGATTTTTATGTTAGTGATAATACTGAGCTTGAGTCGAGCGATGTTGATAAGGTTATGTCCGTGCTTGCATATGAAAAAAAGGTAATGAGCGAAGATTATACGGCTTCTTTTCAATGGACAAATACGAAAGGTCTAAATGCAGTTCGGACCTTAAAACTTCAAGGGACTAAATTGATACAAGATCCAGACCCAGACGGCGATAATGTTACGGATTATAATTACGACCCGATATATTTTAAAATCAGGGAAGATACTGAGGAAGTATGGGATAACCCGGTTTCTAAAAGAGAGGTGCTTCTTAGTGATGATACGATGGTGGACGTTTATGTTACGCGAAATTGTAGCAGTGGGCTTGGAAAAGAATTGATTGGAACCGTAAGATTCCCTGATATTAAGAACGGTAAAAGCGCTCAATTACCTAATATTTGGTCTACATTTAAGAACGAATTGTTTAAGATGGTGACTACTCCTGGCACCCATATTCTTTGTACGCTGGCTGAGGGTGAGTATTATCTTAATACAGATGCGAATAACCTTGATTCTAGCTATAAATATAGCTTAAAGTTAAGTAGTAGTGGAGATGTTCTTCCTGCTGAAAAAGCGTTCCTGAAAAACATAACTGGGGATTCCATTTATGAAACTACTTCCGGCATGGCTCAAGGTTTAATGTTCTCTGATCAAGAGAAGCTTTCCTACTATCTGAGTGCAATAAAAGACCATTTTTATAAAGGCTATCATGGTAATAATTCTGTTATACAATGTTTTGAAGGGTATAGTTTGCCGTCGAACTACATTTCAATAAATATTGACAGCGAAGGGAATAGAAAAAATGGATGTGGTGCATTGAAGGACAGTGAGTTTTTGGCCAATAAAAAGAGTATATATGGTTTTAATAGTTCTAATATGTTTGACGCTGGAATGCAGAAGGGGGCTATGGACTTTGATGCAGTGGTGGCAGAGATTAACCGTTTATCGGCAGACATGGAAATAGGGACAGATATTGGCCCTGTTACTCCGACTCCTGCTGAGGATACGGAAGTAAGCGTTAAGGATTGTATGAACAGTGGGGCGGCGGGGTCGATGGCGTGGGTGATTTGTCCGATTTCGGGGCTATTGCAAAACGCTACGGAGGGTATGTATGAAAATTATATTCAGCCGATGTTACAGATTGATGCATCTAACTTGCTAAGTGTTGATGATGGCTCAACTACGCGGAGCGCTTGGGAGACGTTCCGTAATATCGCAAACACGGCCTTTATTATCATCTTGTTGGTGATCATATTCTCTCAACTTACTGGCGTTGGCATTGATAATTACGGAATTAAAAAAGCTTTGCCAAAGCTGATTGTCGCGGCAGTATTAATTAATCTATCGTATATTATTTGTACGCTTTGTGTGGACTTATCTAATATTATTGGAAATGGCGTCAAGAACATCTTTGACAGTTTTGGGGCTAGCCCTGACCTAAACAAAGTAGTGTCTCAATTTAGTGCTGGACAGGCGGCTTCGGTTGGGTCTGCTGGTGCAATTGTCGCGGTGACAATCTTTGTAGCGGTCTTTGGCCTCTTTGTCCAAGGCTTATATGCCGACCCATCCACTTTGATTCCTTTGATTTTAGCTGCAATAGGTATGCTCATTGGTATATTATTCCTATTCGTAATGCTTGCAGCAAGACAAGCGGCGATCGTATGTCTTACTGTTGCATCACCAATTATTGTGGTGCTGTATGTTTTGCCGAATACGAAACGGTTCTTTGATAAAGTATCTAAGATTTTTTGGCAACTTTTGTTGGTTTACCCAATTTGTGGGCTTTTGATTGGTGGCGGTAACTTTGCTTCTAGATTGCTTCTTGTTAATAATACGAATGCAGATTTCTTTAGCCTACTAGCTGCTTGTGCGGTTGGTATTGCTCCGATATTCTTTATTCCACAAGTACTCACCAGTGCGCTTAATGGGCTTGGTGGGCTTGGTTCGAAGATTCAAGGACTTGGAAACAGGCTTGGAAGTACAGCCAAAAATGTGGTTGGAAATTCTGGCGCTGCTCAAGAAGCAAGAAAAGCTGGTGCCGAGAGACGCAATAGGTTTGCTGAAGGTAGGGATTATAGAAGAGCGGTGTTGAGGTCTGGGCAATGGACTGATAGAGATGGGAATATTCATAACGCAAGAAATTCAAGGTTCAGACCACTTGCGGCAGCTGCTGGACTACGCGAAAGGGCTGCAGGGTCTGGTTTGGGTAGACTCCTTGGTATGGATAGAGCAATGGGTGAAGCTGCGACAAAACAGGCAGCTCTAGGCGCTGAGCGCAACAAGAATCGAAATACTTTTGACAATATGGACAATGTAATGAACTACACAGCGGAATCTAATAAGGATGCTGAGAACAAAAGAATTGGCAGCGCAAAGGAAGGATACACTGCACTTTCACAAGGCTCATATAAGGCTATGCAAAGAGCGGAGAATCGACAAAGAGATTCGAAGAATCGTCTTGGTATTACGGTTGAAGACCAGGCAAATTATGACGCAAAGCAAAGGGCAGCCAACAATGCTGTTTTGTCTGCTAATGCAGAGGGTATAACTGTAGAAAGTATCGACTCCTTGCGTGCGAAGCAACGCGATCGCAATATAGAAACTGCCGCACAAAACAGGCTTATTGCTGAAGAAGGTATTAATGTGAGAAGTGAAGATGCTCGCATGATTGATAAGATTCAACAAGTTCACGGTGTTAAAGCGGAGGAAGCTGCAATTGGGGAAACTCTTGCAAAAGCGCGCGAATTATATCCTGATCGACAGTTTTCGATTAATGATTTGGCTAAGAGTGAGGCGGTATTAACTTCGGAGAAGAATAACGAATTTGCTAAAACCTTTGCAACAAATGAAACTGGCGCTAGTGAAATCAAGATTGACCATGAAATTGGCCGCCTCGCGAATGCTAAATTGCAAGCTGATAAAAACGAAGAGCAAGCTGTGCCTGTACTTACTACGGAAGTTGCCGAACAACGTGCTAAGGCAGCCGTAATTGCGCAAGAATATAAGAACGCTACTGATCAGTTCAAGAATATGAGCACTACCGAAGTTCAAAATGTTCTTTGGGACAATAGTACAGGGACCGGTATCTTTGCTGGCAGTATGAATACTAATGCAGAAATTGCACAAACACAAGCTAGTATCGAAAAATTGGTTAATACAGGAAGCTTTGATAAATTATACGAAGTTTCTAAAGAATTTAATCCTGGCAAGTCAGGTATAAGTCAAGAGTACATTAATAGCATAGCATCAGAATATTTAGCGAGTGGCAGTACCTTATTTAAGGGTTTTGGCAAAATGCTTAATGCTGGTGAGAGACTGACAATTGATAATTATATAAACCTAGAAAATAATAATGATCGATTTAAAAATTATATTGCTTCTTTAGGCGACAATCCTTTGGGTACATGGAATAAAGATGATTTGGAAACTCTTAATAAGACGCTTAAGGATGAAAATATTAATAAGGTGTTTTCTGCTACGAAGCTGAAGAATGCCTCAATAACTGCAGGTAGAAACGATAAACGTTCTTGCGATGCAATTAAGAGTCTAATAGAAAGAAGTGGCAACCAACAATCTATAGGATATAGCTTTAGCGCCGAAGATTTGACGAAAATTCCTTTGGATATTGCGAAGGCAATTTGTGGCGGTGATTCTGCGCCAAATATTTCTTATTTAAATAATGCGATTGATGAAATACAAAAACCTGGGAATGAACGACTATTAAGCTCCATGCCTAGAGATGTAAGAGACTATCTAAGAATCCCTTAATCATAATTATTATTAATCCGCAGCTTGGAGGACGTGGTCGAAGAGGCAGGTGACGGTGAGGGGGCCGACGCCGCCGATGATTGGGGTGATGGCCGAGAGGTCTTTTCGCTCGCGAACTTCGTTCGCGACGTCGCCTTTTAGGACGCCGTCTTCTGAGGCGGTGCCAGCATCCACAATTACGGCGCCTGGTTTTACCATTTCGTTTGTAATAATTCCTGGTTTGCCGGTGGCAGTGACGATGATGTCAAAGTCGGCTAGCGCGTTTAAGTCGTCGCCGCGGTGAAACATCGATACGTTAAAGCCGGAGTTTTGCCACATTTTGAGAAGCGGTGCGCCAACTAATTTGCCGCGACCCACGATGGCAATTTTGGCATTGTCGAGTTTGATGTCATATCCGGCAAGGAGCCAGTTGATGGCAGTGGCGGTGGCGGAATCGAAGTCGCCATGGCCAGACAACCCATCTACATCTTTTGTCGGAGCGATCAAAGCAGTAAGTTCGTCGGTTTTTTCTTTTTCTAAAATTGGAAGTTGTAAAATGATGCCAGAAATTGTTGGGTCGTTATTGGCTTCGGTGATTTTGGCGGCGATATCTTCGGAATCTTTAGCGCAGTAGTCAATAACTTTTACGCCAATGTCTTCACCATATTGCATTTTGAGGTTTACATATTTAGTAATTACAGGATTGTCGCTGTCGCGAATGATGAGAAGCGTGGCATGTTTTGCTCTCGTAACATGCGATTGGCGTTCCTTAATAAAGCCGGCAAGTTCGGCACCGTTTAAAATTTTCATAAAATCTCCACTGGTTCCTGTTCGAGTCTGTAACCAAAATCTTTAAAGACTTTTTCGATTATTTCGGCGCGAGCGCAAGCTAGATCTTGGTAGCTTTTGGCGGATTCGTTGATGAGAACGAGTGCGGCTTTTGGATTTACGTACATACCGTGCAGAGTTTTGCCAGAAAAGCCAGCTTTTTCGATTAGCCAACCGGAATTGATTTTAAGACCGTCGTGACCGTGATAAACTGGGTATTCTTTTGCTTCAGCGTCTTTGGCTTCTTCTTCGGTGAGGTAGACGTTTTTGAAGAATGAGCCGGAGCTGGCGTGCTCGGCTGGGTCTGGAAGTTTGTCGCCGCGGATTTCGGAAACGATTTTACGAATGCCGGCAGGGGAAAGGTCGGAAGCGCCGGTTGCGGCAATGTATTTTTCGATGGAATTATAAAATGGGCGATTCATTTTGCCGACGTGAAGTTCCAAAGTAATGGAAATCACAAAATAGCGACCTTTTTCTTCGGTATTTAAAATGCTTTTTCTGTAGGAGAATTTGAAATCGTCTTTTGTTAGAGTTTTGAACTTGCCGTCTTTGGTGTCGTAAACTCTCGCGGAAACAAAAGTGTCGGAAACGTCTTGGCCGTAGGCGCCGATATTTTGAACTGGAGCAGCGCCAGCTGAGCCTGGGATTTTGCTAAGAGCTTCGATGCCAGTGAGGTCTCTTTCGGTAGAAAAGGCAACTACGTCGTCCCAAACTTCGCCACCCATTGCCGTAAGCTTGTCGCCAACGAGCGCAATGCCGAGCATTTTGTTTGTGATAATGACGCCGTCATAGCCTTCGTCGTGGCCGATAGTGTTGGCACCGCCGCCAAGAATAAAGACTGGTAAGTTTTTTTCGTGTGCAAAATTATAAGCTTCAGGAATATCTTCTTCTTTTTCGATCTCAATCACAAAACGTGCTGGACCGCCGAGACGCATAGTGGTGAGTGAAGAAATAGGTATTTTTTCGCGAATTTTCATGTTGTTATTATACCATTTTTGCGCTTGCTTATAAAGCGGAAGTGCTTTGGGTGGGGACGGTGGGGGTTGAAAATGGTTTTTGGCTATGCTATACAGGGGCACAAGGTGGGTGACAGCTGTTAAAAAATAATATATAATAAACAAAAGAAAAGAGGTAAATTTATGGTAAAAAAGGATGCGGTGGCAGAAAATAAAAATGATAAATCCGACGGAAAGTCTGAAGCACTGAAACTCGCGATTTCACAGATTACAAAACAATTTGGTGACGGCTCAATTATGAAGCTTGGCGAAACGCCAAAAATGGATGTAGAATTACTTCCTTCTGGTTCGCTTGCTCTCGATCTTGCACTTGGTGGTGGCTATCCAAAAGGTCGTATTATTGAAATCTATGGTCCAGAATCTTCTGGTAAAACTACTCTTGCTCTTCATGCAATTGCAGAAATTCAAAAGCAAGGTGGACAGGCTGCATTTATCGATGCAGAGCATGCTCTTGATCCTGCCTATGCCAAGAAAATTGGTGTAGACACGGCAAACCTTTTGATTTCACAACCAGACAATGGTGAACAAGCGCTTGAGATTTGCGAAACTTTGGTACGTTCTAATGCGGTAGACTTAATCGTCGTAGACTCCGTGGCAGCACTTGTGCCACAAGCTGAAATCGACGGCGAGATGGGTGATGCACAAATGGGTCTTCAGGCTCGTTTGATGAGCCAGGCAATGCGCAAACTTACTGGTATCATTTCCAAGTCTAAAGCAACCGTGATTTTCATTAACCAAATTCGTATGAAGATTGGTGTGATGTTTGGAAATCCAGAAACTACTACTGGCGGTAATGCGCTTAAATTCTATGCGTCTGTACGTATTGACATTCGACGCATTGGACAAATTAAAGATGGTGAAAATATCGCTGGTAACCGTACTAAGATTAAAGTTGTAAAGAACAAGATTGCTGCTCCATTTAGAACAGCTGAATTTGATATCATGTATGATGAAGGTATTTCAAAGACTGGTGATGTTCTAGATCTTGGTATCCAATATGGCATTCTCGAAAAAGCCGGTGCGTTTATTAAGTACAACGGTGAAACCATTGGCCAGGGCCGTGAAGCGGTAAAGAAAGTTTTCCGTGACGATCCAAAACTAATGGCTGAAATTGAAAAGAAAGTTCGCGAGCAAGCAAAGGCAGACTAATGGAACATCCAGGCGAAGTTTGGCAAGAATACGACTACAATGGTGAACGGCTTGGGGGGATTGATCCGAACACTCTCGACGACGATAAAGTAAAACTTTTTGGCGGTGTAGCATTGATGCTTTATCGTGTGCGCAATGGGGAAATGGAGTTTTTATTCCAACATCGGTCAAAGTATTTGAAGGCTAATCCGGATAAATGGGATGTGTCTGCGGGCGGACATATTAATTTGGACGAGCCAGTCATAGATTCTTTGGTTCGGGAAACCCGTGAGGAAATTGGTATCGAGATAGACAAAGAAAAAGTTGAGTTTGCTGCTACTTATCTTAGATGGAAGGTGCTTGTAAGTTTGTATTTCTATAATTGGGGCGACCGTGCAGATGAGTTTTCTTTTGATGATCAGGAAGTCGAAGAAGTGAAGTGGATAAAGTATTCTGAACTTAGAGATTTCTTCCCAAATCTTAAATGGTGGAGTTACGAAGAAGACAAAGTTTTCACATTGTGCCTAGAAGAATTGAAGAACAAATGGATGAATTAAAAATTACGGATATTCGGCAGGCGGTAAAAAATGAAAACCGTGTGAATGTTTTTGTGAATTCTAAATATTCGTTTTCTTTGGATATTTCGCAGGTAGTGGACCTTGGTGTGAAGAAGGGGATGGCGATTTCGAGTGAACAACTAGAGGAATTGAAGAAGGCTTCGGAGTTTGGGAAATTATATCAAAGAACTTTGGAATGGACTTTGACAAGACCGCATAGTGAGCGCGAAGTAAATGATTATTTGTATAAGAAAGTTTTTGAAAGAAAACTAGATAAGAATTACATTGAATTAATTATAGAAAAGCTAAAAATAAAGAAGTATGTGGACGACGAGAGTTTCGCGCGGTGGTATGCGGAGAACCGGTTTGTAAAGAAAGGTGTGTCGCGGAAGAGACTAAGGATGGAATTAATGAAGAAAGGTGTGGCGAGCGAAATCATCGACTCGGTTTTGGATGTAAGAAACGATGAAGAGGAAATCAAAAAAATTATCGCCAAAAAACGCGCGAAATATGATGATGAGAAACTTATTCAGTATCTGTGTCGGCAGGGTTTTGATTATCAGTTGACGCAGGAGATTGTTCGGTCTTGCGGAACGGATTAACAAAGTTTGGTACAAAATCTTCTTTTTCGGCGCGAGCGCGGATGACTTTTTCCTCGTCTTTGACGATGACTTTATAGTCTGTGACTTCTACGATTTCTTTACGTGGGATGGTAAGCTCTGGGTCCATAAGACCTTTAATAAATGGACGCTTTACGATGATTTGCTGGACGGTGAAGTTATCATCTGTGACAGTATAATCTGTAATTTTGCCGAGCTTGGAACCTTTTTTGGTTTCGACTTTGAGATCGATAAGGTTGAAGTTGAGGCTGAGAACTTGGGAAATACGGATGACATCGTCTGGCTCGACGAGTTCGTCGATAGAATCGATGACCATGCCGTAGCGAGAGTATTCACGAATAGATTTAACGTCTAGAATGTAAGCCGGAGACTTGCCAACGACGCCGCCGCCGAGAGCGAAAGCAATGATTTTGAGAGTATCTGGATCGACAATAGCGGATTCCACCGTAGCAATTTGCGCGGTGGCTTGCATGCTGAGAATCGGGGTACCGATGAGACGGTTTGCGGATACTAACATAAGCTAATTATAGCACAATTTATAAAGTAATCTTGCGGGCGTCTTTGACGTCGTAGCCGGCAATTTTGGTTCTTCTGAGAGCGGTGAGGTAGGCGCCGGTGCCAAGGGCTTTGCCGATGTCTTCGGCAAGCGTGCGGATGTAGGTGCCGGAAGAAACGTGGCAGCGAATTTTTAATTCTGGATAGTTATAGTCTAGGATGTCGATGCTGTAAATAGTGACTTTGCGAGAGGGAATCTCGAAGTCTTCACCTTTTCGAGCGAGCTTATAGG
Organism: uncultured Candidatus Saccharibacteria bacterium; assembly: GCA_947307355.1. Classification (GTDB taxonomy): domain Bacteria; phylum Patescibacteriota; class Saccharimonadia; order Saccharimonadales; family Saccharimonadaceae; genus Nanosyncoccus. The sequence goes on along the minus strand of CAMZIV010000010.1, from coordinate 6,340 downwards.
CTCTTTGCCCATTGATTTTGATGGCACTAAATTTTGGTGGAGTTTGGGAGATTTCACCAACAAAGGATTGGAGGGTGGATTCGAGAATATTTTGATTCGGGGTATTTCGGAGCGCGGCAGCGCGAGAGTTAGCGCCATCCGCCCGTGGCGACGGGCCGGATGGACGCGGCCCCGAATTAAAGTATTCTCGAATTTCACCTTCGGGGTCGCCTGTCGATGAAATATAGCCAAGCTTCAGTGTGGCTTCGTAGACTTTATCGTGTTTTAGGAATTCGTTAGATTTTTTGGTCATTTTGCCGGAGAGGAGAATGAGAAGTCCGGTGGCAAAAGGGTCGAGGGTGCCGGTGTGACCGAGTTTGACCTTGTGACCAAATTCTTCTTTTAGCTCGCGGCGAACGCGCGCAACCACGCCAAAGCTAGAAATGCCGGCTGGTTTGTCTACTAAAATGATTTGGTCTTCCATGTTGAAAAATATTTTAACATTTTTTGGGTTTTTTGAAAAAAGCTATTGCTTTTTTATTTAGATTATTATAAGATTGAATTACAAATAGGTCATACATTACAAACAAAAAGGTGCGTTTTATGTTCCAAACTCAAATTGGGTTAATTCGGAAGGTCCGGGTTTCTGCTGTGTTTGCAGGGATGTTTTTGTTTGTACTTTTTCTTCTTGCAGTATTTCCAGTAGCAAATAATATGGATGATACGTTAGCGGCGAATCAACAGAGTGAAACTACTTTGACTTTGTCTACAGAAGATTTGGATCTTGATTTTGGGATTGGTTCTATCGACGGGAGTTTTTCTCAAGCTTCGGCGAGTGTGTCTGTGACCACGAATAATTACACTGGCTATACGCTTAGCATCAACACATCTAATACTGGGGAAGACGCCGGGAAATTGGTAGGCACAGAAAAATCTTTCAATTCGATTTCTACCGCGACCTCTGAGAGCGATTTTACTGCAAGCACGGATTATAACGGTTTGTGGGGTTACAAGCCGAGCATTATTGATGGGGAAGCGAATGCTGATTATTTGCCTGTGCCGACTGAGGTGACGACTATTGAAGAGACGGATTCTGCTAACGCAGAGGCGAATGTCTATACGATCGGCTTGGGGGCGAGAGCGGATTTTTCGTATAATGCAGGTGCATATACGAATGCGTTTGTGATTACTGGTGTGGGGAATCCTGTTACTTACACGATTGTTTATGACAAGAATACAGAAGATACAGTAACAAATATGCCAGAGACCCAGACTGGGGTAACGTCTGGAACATATATAACTTTAGCTAGCGATATTCCGGAGCGGTTGAATAATGCGTTTGTAGGTTGGTGTGAAGGCGAGACTAATATTGGTAGTTGTGACGGTGTAGTTTACCAGCCTGGTGACGAATATATGATTTACCAAACTACTGATGATCCTGTGGTGTTACGTGCACTTTGGGGTGTAACTTTTGACATGGCTTATGAATATGAAAACAAAAATAAAGATATTTCTACGGATAAATATACTATGCAAGATATGACTATTTCAATTTGTGGTATGGTTACTGAAGGGCAAACGACTACTCTTGTTGATATTCGCGATGGAAATATATACCATGTGGTGAAAACCCCGGACCATAGATGTTGGCTTGCGGACAACCTTGCATTAGATATTTTGGACAGCGATGTGCAATCTATACTTAGTACGGAAAACACAAATATTGATTCTTATACGCTTGACGCACTGAAATCTGGAAATAGAAAGGAAGGGGATAATTATGCATATTCTGGGCCAAAAAAATCATCTTCCAATAATCATAAAATTTATAATCCAAATATAAATAATGATTATAAAGATATTTCGAGGAGAGATATTGCTAATCCAAAAGATGACCTTGAGGCTGCTGATGACTGGAAATTTGGTATTTATTATAATGTCTGTGCAGCTTCTGCTGGTAGTTTCTGCTATGGAGATAGTAGCTCGGCGGGGAAAGGCTATGACGATGAGAATACAGCTTTGGATATTGAATATGATATTTGCCCGGCGGGTTGGAGAATGCCAACTGGTGGTAAAACCGAAGCATATGGTGGGCAGGCAGGTGGTGGAGAATATCAGATTTTGTTCAATTCTATCACCGGTCTAGATGTAGAGAATTATGATTATGCTTCAGTTGATGCGTATACAACTTTTCGTACTATTATGCGGTTGCCTCTCTCTGGTTTAGAGAATGCCGGCACGGTCTCTGGACAGGGTGCCTTTTCATATTCGTGGTCTGCAACTTCTGGGAGGCTTAATTCTGGCAATATGTATAACTCTTATGTTGGGCTTTCTGATGATGGGGAAATGCTTATTTACCCAACGGCTGTTAACTATACAAATACACGAGATTATGGGTTTTCGTTGCGCTGTGTTGCTGAGAACAAGTATAAAATTGTTTATGATTGGGGAAGTAATTATGCAAAGAACGTCACGACACGTATTATGCCGGGAGATACGCTTGGAAATACGATCCCGTTGAATCCTACCAGAGACGGGTATGTTTTCGTTGGATGGTATACAGAGGCAACTGGAGGTATTCAAGTAGATTTAAACACTATTCCGTCTGGTGATGAAACCTATTACGCTCATTGGAACGCAAGTGTTACTTTCGACGATGCATTTGCTGCTGCTGGCAAAACAAGAGATACAGTTTCAAATAAGTATATAATGCAAGATATGACTCCATCAATTTGTGATGCGGTGTCAGATGAGCAAACTACTACTCTTGTGGATATTCGCGATGGCAATATATATAGTATTATTAAGGCCCTAGACCACAGGTGTTGGCTTACTGATAATCTTGCACTGAACCCGTTAGCTGATAATGTTACACTTAATGACATTAATACTAATGCATCATTCAGCGCTGTGGATAATTTTTATAATGGCGGTAACGTTGGTAATCATTCTGGATGGACGAGTGATAAAGTGGGCAGAGTTGGTAATAGTTCTAGCAGTACTAGTTTCACCTACTATGCTTATTTTAATGTCGATAATAAGGACAATGTTCCAGAGGAGCAGTCTCCGTTAGGAGAGCTTGCTCGTGCCGAAAATTGGAAAATCGGAGTTTACTATAATTATTGTGCTGCAAGTATGGGTACTTATTGTTACCAACCTAATAGTGGCGTGGATGAGAATCAGTATTCTGCAATTGATGCGGTATATGATGTTTGCCCAGCTGGCTGGCGAATGCCAACTGGTGGCAAAACCGAAATAGATGGTGGCCAAAAGGACGGAGGCGAGTACCAGATTTTATATAACAACTATATGTTTGATGGTGGTATGGTCAATCGTTACAGCAAATTTAGGAAAGATATGCGTATTCCTCTGTCAGGACAATTTATAAATGGCGCTTTAGAGACCAATTCTAGTTATTTTTGGTCATCAACACATTATTCTTCATCGTCTATCAATAATCTAGAAATTACTACTGCTTTTGGTGTCCGGCCAGCCGCTTACCAGCCGCGTGGTAATGGCGGTTTTGATTCAGTGCGTTGTGTTGCTGATAACAGATATAGAGCTATCTTTGATTTAAATGGTGGGAATATTAATGATTCTTTTGAAAGTGTTGATGTTCGCATTATGCCTGGAGATGCTCTTGGCGATATAATCCCAACCCCTACTAGAGACGGTTATGAATTCGTTGGGTGGTATACAGATGCGGTTGGTGGTACTCAAATAACTGCAGATACTGTTCCATCTGGTAAGTCGGTATTTGAATACTATGCCCACTGGATCCCGTCTTCGATTGTTTCTTTTGATGACGCATTTGCCGCTGCTGGCAAAACAAGAGATACGGTTTCAAATAAATATATAATGCAAGATATGAACTCAACAATTTGTGATGCGGTATCAGATGAACAGACTACTACCCTTGTGGACATCCGTGATGGTACAATATACAACATCGTAAAAGCATTAGATCATAGATGTTGGCTTGCGGACAACCTTGCTCTAGACCTTACTGATGCTACTATATTGAGTAATATCGATGAGTCTAATACGAATGCTAGTAATACTACGCTTGAATATCTGAAAGGAATTTCTGTTCGTAATACATCTACGGAAAGGTATGGTAACTATGCTACAGCTGGTGTAACTGATTGGGTGGATTCGTATTCTTATTCTGCCCCATTAATCAATAAAGTTTCAAAGGATCTTACCGTAAGTGGGTTGACAGAAACAGATGAAACCATTACTGATGCAGGTGGGTGGAAATTTGGGATTTACTATAATTATTGTGCAGCATCTGCCGGTAACTATTGTTATGGCGATGGTACGTCTTATGTAACTACGCCAAAAGACATATCGAAAACCGCAATTGATACTGAGTATGATATATGTCCATCTGGATGGCGTATGCCTACTGGCGATACATATGATGCGACAAATCGTCCAGATGGCGGAGAATATCAGACCTTATTTAACATGTACCCTTCTACTAGAGGAGGAGATGGTTATACGAGACTTAGAGAGTCTTTACGTTTTCCTCTTTCGGGAATTGTCGGCAGAGAAGGAACTGCAATAAGGCAAGGTCTTAGTGGGAGTGCATGGTCGTCCACTTTTAAAAAATTTAGTAATTCCACGAGTAGTCCGATATCTATGTATATTTTATCTGTAGATTCTACTAGTGTTAGGCCGCAGGGGTATTCGGAGCGTACTATTGGAAATACAGTGCGTTGTGTTGCTAAATAGTTTTACTCTTGGCAAAATGCCCTATCTGTGGTATAATGGGGCACATGATAACAAAAGAGAATAAAGACAAAGCTATTGCCAAGGTCGCTCGCAACAAGAACGACGTCGGTTCTCCTGAAGTACAAGTTTCTATTCTTACGGAACGCATCAAAGAGGTGACGGAACACGTAAAGAATAACAAACATGACTTTATGGCTAAAAGAGGTTTAATGCAGATGGTAGGGAAGCGTAAAAAACTCCTTCGCTATCTTGAAGAAACCGATTTCGAGCTATACAAAGAGACTGTCAAGAAGCTCGGCCTTCGCAAATAGTAAAAGAATAACCCCGCCTTAATCGGCGGGGTTTTTGATTGTCTTTGCTTTTAATTTGCCAGCAAGACAGTCAATTTTTTCGCAGCATTCTGCGATGTCTTGTAATATTTCGTTTGTCTCGGGATCATCCTCTTCATATTTGATACCGGCCTCGACTATTTCCTTGTAATGGTCGTGCTCGATAACTGCAAAGGTATCCTGAGACGCGGTTCTAATCTGGATTTCGATAGGAACCGGTTTGTTGCCATCCACTGTAGGGACGGTAACTTGGCATTCCAGATGGTATCCGGAATAGCCATTCTTTTTTCTGTTGGTATTGTAGTCTTTTTCGTGAACTACAGAGAATCCAGGCAACTGTAATGTCTTGATCGCTTTGACGAGTTTTGACACGTCTTCACGATGCTTACAAATTAACCTGATTCCGCCTATGTCGCGGATTCTCTCTTGGATTTCTTCCGGACTAACATTTTTTCTCTCGCATTTTTCACGGAGAGATTCTAATGTTTTAATCCTGGATTCTACTTTTGAAATCAATTTCGAATCGCTTTTTAAAAAATCCAACCAGATTTTAACGAGTGTGACGGCTTTTTCGTATTCACCGACATGTTCATTATACACTTCTTCTATCGTCAAAGAATGCACCCCCTTTAGGAAATTAATAATTTACAACGATACCATATTTAATTATATCACACTTATGTATATTTGTCAATGGTAACAGGGGTATTTTTTGCTTCCTAGAACGGGGAATCTATGGTATAATAGAAGCAACATTAACAAAGGGAAGACGGCAGATACGAGATAGGGGACTCATATCTGAGGTTTTCCCAAGAAAGGAAATTTTTTATGGACATCATAAATCCAAACGGCAAGAAGACTCTCCGCGTGGAAACGGATTGGCTTGGCCGCAAACTTACTCTCGAAGTAAACAGAGTAGGTTTCCGTGCTACTTCTTCTGTGCTCGTAACCTACGGTGATACCGTAGTACTCGGTTCAGTAGTAGTTGGCACCAAACCAGTAGTACAGGATTTCTTCCCACTTTCAATTGATTACGAAGAAAAGTTCTACGCTGCTGGCAAAATCAGTGGTTCTAAGTTTATCAAACGTGAAGGCAAGCCAGCTGATGAGGCTGTACTTGTTGGTCGCTTGATAGACCGCCCGATTCGCCCACTCTTTCCAAAGGGTTATCGCCAAGAGGTGCAGGTGGTTTGTACTGTGCTTTCGATGGATCCAAACTTCCGCCCAGACTGTGTAGCAATGCTTGCTGCATCTGCTGCTCTTATGAACGCTGGCGTGCCATTTGATGGCCCAGT
>CAMZIV010000009.1 GCA_947307355.1 uncultured Candidatus Saccharibacteria bacterium | reverse complement strand
AACTACTAGTCCTCCATAGACTCTAAATGTTAATATTATAACATATTTTCTGTTTTTTGCCAAAAAAAATAACCCCCGGAAGACCGGGGGTAGGGTGGTTAGCAGAGGATTTAACCCTCCTGAATTTTTTTTGTTGCGCACAGTATATAATAATCCGGGAAATGCACCCGGAGCGATTTCTCATACTGAACACAAACAGCATGGGCAAGACCTCGCGCTCTGCACTGATCGAAATCGCCTACAACTTCAACGGTATATGTGCCCGGATTCTGATCGAGTGTTCTATTCTGAGTAGAATAATTGTCGCAGTAGGGCGTGGTCAATAAAACAACAGAACACGCAGTATCGATTTTTCCTTCTCCAAATTCTAACTCATAATGAGGAACGGGCTCATCGTCATGGGAGTCTTTGATTGTAACTTTCCAGTTATAACCAGTTTTAAAAGAATTCTCAAAACGATTATATTCAGGCTCCATATACTCAACTGCACACCTCAGAATATCTGAGTTGATACGCGCATCACGTTGAGTAAACTCAGGATTATCTGCATCGCCGAAAACCGGCGGTTTAAAAATAACAGGGTAACATTTACTCATACGTAAACCTCCTTCTATAAAAATACCAGAACAAACGTCTCTACTATATATTATACCACATATGGTTAAAAAAGTCAATTATAGAGGGCCTTTTTTGGGAGGTTTGGCTATTTTTTGTCTGTCTTAGCCACCGGAATAGTAAGTTTCTGGCCAATAGAATTAAGACCAGAGAAGTGCTCGTCTTTGACGGTTTCGTTATCTTTATCTGCAGCATTCAAGATATTTGCAAGCTCCTTGCCAAGTGCATTGGCTTGGTCGGTTTCACCGCTATCATAAAGTTCATTCATTCTGTCAATTTTTTCGCTAGCGGCAATAAGAGATTCAGCAAAATGTTCGCGAGTCTTTTCGGCCTCGGCCTTCTTGCGCTCGCTCATAGCGGCATCAGGATTAAAATCACCAAGGCTGGTTAATTGTTGGAAACCAGACTCTGTGCTGTCACCCTTTTTATTCCCAGCTTCAGGATTTATGTTCATATTACCTCCGTGTTACACCTATTATAACACAAGCAAAATAGTTTTTATAGTTCGTTTTCGGAATGGCCGGTAGAAAGTAGCTGCTCGATATTGTTTAGAGTGGTGTTTGCGATATTTCTCAAGGCTTCGTCGGTAAGATAAGCCTGGTGGGAAGTAATAATCACATTTGGCATCGACAAGAGGCGTGCCAAAATCTCGTCTCTCATGATGTGGTTAGAAAGATCGTGGAAGAAAACGTTAGACTCGTCTTCGTAAACATCAAGACAGGCGGCGCCGATCTTCTTGTTAATGAGGCCTTCTACGAGTTCATCCGAATCGATGAGGCCGCCGCGAGAAGTATTAATAATAATGACACCTGGCTTCATGATGGCGATAGAATCTTTGTTGATAATATGCTCAGTTTCTTCGGTAAGCGGACAGTGGATAGAAATAATATCGCTATTTCTAAAGAGTTCATCGAGGCTTACATAATGAATACTACTGGCTTCATCAGGATACTTGTCATAGGCAATTACATTCATGCCAAAGCCGTTACAAATATCAATAAACTTTTTGCCGATTTTGCCAGTACCGATCACGCCGATGGTTTTGCCGTGAAGTTCAAAACCAACGAGATCATCTAGGTCAAAATTAAACTCGCGCGTGCGGTTGTAGGCTTTGTGGATACGGCGAACGGAAGTAAGAAGCATAGCTATAGCGTGCTCTGCTACGGAATATGGAGAATAATTTGGGACGTTTGCAATCGGCAAAACGCCGTGCGTGGCATCAAGGTCTACGTTGTTGTAACCAGCGCATCTCAAAGCAACTGTCCTGACACCTTCGCTAACTAATCTACTTGCAACTTCACCATTAATAATATCGTTGGTGAATGCGCAGACCGCATCGTGACCAGCGGCTAGACTCGCAGTGTCTGGGTTTAGTTGTTCTTCAAAATAGTCGATTTCGTATTTGCCTTCAGGATTTGCCTGGTTGAAATACAGAACATCATTATCCTGAGTACTAAACATTGCTATTTTTATTTTTTGTCCATTTTCCATGCCTTTATTATAACATTTTTGTCTCGATGTGTTATAATGGTTGAAAATAAGGAGGTAAATGAGGAGTATTTCTAAATTTTCAGCTTTGGCACTCGCGGGCGTACTAGGTCTTTCTTTGTGCCAAGGTCTAACAGCATTTGCAGAGGGTGAGCAAGAGGTAGACCAAGCATCGCTTGCAGCAGCTACCAGTATTAGTATTAGTCCAGTAAGCAAGTTCTTGCAACTCGAGGCAAGCAACGTTTACGAGGATTCTTTTAAGGTATCAAACGCTGGCTCACAGCCACTCAATTTTGAAGTGCACGTATCTCCATATGCCTTCACTCAAGAAGAGGGCGGGGAAGATTACAAACTCGGCTTCAACCATGAGACTGCTTATACACAAATGACTCGTTGGATTACCTTTAAAGATGCAACTGGCAACTTTGTGGCAAATCCTAAATTCACCGCCGCTCCAGGCGAGAGCGTAGAAATCACCTATCGCATTTCTACTCCATCTAGCATTCCAGCCGGTGGCCAGTATGCAGTACTCTTTGCACACACTTTATCCGATAGCACTTCTGGCGGCATCAAGACCGAGGCAAGCCCAGGGCTCATCATCTACGGTCGTTCCGTTGGTGACACCATCACCGCTGGTGAAATCCGCGCCCTAGAGCTTTCACAAGTAAAAGACGTAGTCGAAAACCAAGACGGCAAGCAAGTTTCTGTAAAGAAGAACCTAATCAATGCTACCGCTAAGGTCAAAAACACTGGTAACGTAGACTTTATGGCTGTAGGCACTCTTAAAGTTGAGGGCATCTTTGGCCGCTCTTATTACGAAACTCCATCTACTAAAGGTAGAGTGTCCATCATCCCAGAAACCGAACTTGCAGTTTCTGACACTTGGGAAGAAACTCCATACTTTGGTATTTTCAAAGCTACTTGGACGGTAAATGCAGCTGGTCAAACAGAGACAATTTCTCAAGTAATCTTCCTACTTCCACTTCCGATTATTGTTATTACGCTTTTGCTATTGACAATTATCATTGTTTGGATTATAATTATGGTTAGGAAGCGTAAAGAGCGCCGTTCTAAATTCGCCGTTTAGATTGGCACTGCGAGAAAACTCTTTACAAAGCCAAAACAAACATTAAACATAAACAAGAGTGTAGAGTATGAGAAAAACACACAAGAAAATTCTTGGTTTTCTTAGCTTAGGTTTAGTCGCTGCGATGACCGTTTTTGCAGCGACTTTGCCAACTCCAGGAGCCAAGGCAACATCTACTTCCATCACTGATACCATTACGGTTACAGTGCTCGGAGGAATACCAACAGTAACAATCGAGGACCCAGACGATGGGGCAATTTATTATACCCCAACTCAGGCCGTAAATATCGACTACCAACGTACTGCAAGTATTAAAATCGTTGGTACTTATACTGACGCTAACAACGTCACCACATCATTCGATCTCGGCAACTTCCCAACTTATGAAGTAGCCGACACTTTAAGTACCACTATCAACTTTAACAACTACGGCTATGGTAAATATGTTCTTACTGCCATCGGCGTAGATGGTAGTGGTGTTGATGCCGTAGAAGACATCGTATCGTTTAAATATGTGCCTCTTACCGTAGACGTTCCGGATCCAACCCCAGGGAACGATGAGATGCCGGTCGTTTTGCATTACGACGTGGACAACGTTTGTGCCGTAGATATTAATGTGTATCTTGGCAACGTGCTAATCGCACCACCATCCCCAATCCACGTAGATGCACCTACTACCCATATAACCATCTCACTTGAACAGCTTCAATCTGGTCATTATACAATCGAATCTATTCCATACGATTGTCCTAACCCAAGCGATCCAAGTGATACACCTCAACCTCTCGAACCATATACCCAAACTGATACCTTTGATTACGAAAAGGATGAGGATATCCCAGTACCAGATACTGGTGGGCTCTTTATGGGTCTAAATGTTTCTAAGACTGACTACCTAGTTACAGCAATTATTGTATTCTTTGCCTTCGCATTCCTAGCACTTGGGATCGTGATTAAAGGCCGCAAAAATAATAAACGTCGCTAAATCTAGCTAATACTCTACACAAAAAATGAGCGCTCTAAACTGCGAGGGCGCTCATTTTGTCTTTTTTATTCAGTAACACCGAGTTCGATGCGTTTGAATTGGCGGACAGTGATGTTTTCACCAGTTTTTGCGATAGCTTCTTTGATGAATTGCTCTACGGTCTTGGTGTCATCCAAGATGTATGGTTGATTCATGAGAACCTTGTCGGCAAAAGCTTTTTTAGCTTGACCAGCAAGAATTTGTTCCTTCATGTTTTCTGGACCTTTGAAGTTGGCCTCGAGTTCTTTCATCTTAGCAGCTTTTACGTCTTCTGGGATGTCTTCTTCAGAAACGTAAAGTGGGCTCATGGAAGCGACTTGCATAGCAATTTGGTGAGCGAGAGTTTTAAACTCATCGGTCTTTGCTACGAAAGAAGTTTCACAGTTTACTTCTACGATTGCACCGAGACGGCCATCATGGATGTAAGCATCAATCACGCCTTCACGAGTTTCACGGTCACCACGCTTCTCAGCTTTGGTGAGACCTTTTTTACGCATAGCTTCAAGAGCTTTATCAAAGTCACCATCAGCTTCTACGAGAGCTTTTTTAGCATCAGTAAGGCCAACGCCAGAGAGCTCTTTTAGTTTTTTAATTTGTTCAACTGAAATTTCAGCCATAATTTATGCCTCCTAATATTTAGTTTACGCAATTATTTTTTACCTTCCTTGATGGCTTCAACGAAGTAATCAAGAATAAGCTTGGTAGCTTTGATAGCGTCATCGTTTGCAGGGATAACGTAATCGATGTTGGTTGGGTCAACGTTACTATCGGTGATAGCAAATACAGGAATTTTTAGACCATTTGCTTCTTTGATAGCGTTCTTGTCTTCGATAGCGTCTACGACGATGATTGCAGCAGGTTGCTCAGTCATATCTTTGATGCCACCATAACGCTCGTTCAAAAGATCAATTTCTTCTTGGAATCTTTGAACTTCGAGCTTAGAATAGCGATTTTCGAGTTCGCCAGAAGCCATACGACGTTCGAGATCTTTTAGCTTCTTGATTTGGCGGCTTACGGTCTCTACATTAGTAAGAGTACCACCGACCCAACGTACGGTTACGTAAGGCATTTCTACAGACTCTGCAGCTTCTTTTACAGCGTCTTTCATTTGTTTTTTGGTACCAACAAAGAGAACTTTCTTGCCGCCCTTTACGATCTCAGTGATCTTTGGAAGAGCAACTTCGAGACCGGTTACGGTCTTCTCTAGGTTGATAATGTGCGCGTCACCGCGCTTGCTATGGATGTATGGCGCCATCTTTGGGTGCCAGCGGCTCGTCTTGTGCCCAAAATGTGCACCAGCTTCCAAAAGAGCCTTCATATCGACAGCTACTGTCATATATGATTTCCTTTCTCTTCGTTTCTGGGCCCGTGCAGAGAATCTGCCAGGAAATCTCCCAAAAACTGTTTCATTAAATTAATAATGATTTGATTATATCACATCTTTACTTTTTTGACAACCTCTGATATAATGGGGAGCAATTATGAGTAAAAAAGAATTACACCCTAAAGATTACCGTGACGTCGTTTTTATGGACGAAGCCGCAAAGTTTTCGTTTTTGACTAAGTCTACCGCCAAGAGCGAAGAGACCATCAAATGGGAAGATGGTAAAGAATACCCACTAGTAAAGGTACAAATTTCTTCTAAGAGCCACCCATTCTTTACTGGCGAAGAGAAGATTATCGATACCGAGGGTCGCGTAGACCGCTTCAAGGCTCGTGCTAAGAAAGCAGAAGCTATGAAAGCTGCTCTTTCTAGCAAGGCAATCAAAGCCAAAAAAGAAGCTGAGAAAAAAGCTAAGGCTGAAGAAAAGTAATTAAGAGCGAGCCAACATACCGGCTCGCTTTTTGTTATGTTATAATAAATATATTAATTAAGGAGTTATCATGTTTGATACCAACGAAGAACGCAAAAAGATGGAAGAAATCATTGAGCGTTTTAAAGAAGAGATGAAAAAGGTCCGTACTGGCCGCGCGCATCCAGATATGCTTTCTGGCATTAAAGCTGAAGTTTACGGACAATACATGCCATTAAACCAGGTTGCAAATATTACCGCTGCTGATGCTACGCTTCTCGTGGTAACTCCATTTGACCCAACCAATATTCAGTCTATTGCTGCTGCGATTCGTGGCGACCAATCCCTTGGGCTTAACCCTGCTGATGACGGTCGCGTAATTCGCGTACCGATTCCAGCTCTTACCGAGGAGCGCCGCAAGGAAATCGTAAAGAATGCTTCCGCTAAGGTAGAAAATGCCAAAGTTGCTCTTCGCAACGTTCGTGAAGACGCCAGAAAAGCCCTTAAAATTGCCGAGGAAATGAGCGAGGACGTGAAAAAGCGCGCCGAAAAAGAAATCGACGAACTTACCAAAGAATTTAACGATAAAGTGGATGCGGAATTTAAATCTAAATCCGAAGAAATCATGAAGCTTTAATATGACAGAATTAAAACATTTAGGAATCATCTGCGACGGTAACCGTCGCTGGGCCAAAGAAAGAGGCCTGCCTACTCTAGAAGGTCACAAAAAAGGTTTGGCTGTAATTGAAGATATTATCTCGGCTGCAGACGATCTTAAAATCCCTTACGTTTCTTTCTATGTGTTTAGTACCGAAAACTGGGGGAGATCGGCCGAAGAAGTTAGCTATCTTATGAAATTGATTGAGTTTCAAGTAATGAAGCTCGCTAAAAAACTTAAGAAAAACAACGGCAAACTCCTGATCGTTGGCTCAAAACAAAAAGTTGATCCAAAACTGATGAGCTTACTCGAAGAAGCCGAGGAAATAACCAAAGATTGTACTGGTATCACCGTAGGAATCTGTTTTAACTATGGCGGCGAACTCGAAATTGCCGATGCGGCAACTATCGCCGCCAAAGAAGATGGCGAAATCACACCAGAAACTATCAGAAAACATCTTTATCATCCAGAAATCCCTGATGTAGACATGGTAGTGAGAACCTCTGGCGAGGAACGTATCTCTGGCTTTATGCTTTGGCGTGCATCGTATGCAGAATTTCTATTTTTGAAAAAATATTTCCCAGACATCACCGCTGACGATGTTGAAATGATGCTGAAAGAATACGAAAACCGCAATCGTAGATTCGGTAAATAATGATATAATTAGCTTATGGATATTTTTGTAGGTGTTATTGTTGGTCTTGTCGTGCTAATGGCGCTGGTGACTGTGCACGAATTTGGACACTTTATGATGGCGCGTCGAAACGGCGTGAGGGTGCTAGAATTTGGAATCTGTTTTCCGCCACGCGCGATTGCCTGGGTGAAAAATCCAAAGACTGGCAAGTGGACTAGAATTCCGCGTTCCGATTGGAAAAAGCCGCAAGAAGGTTTGATTTTTAGCCTGAACTGGCTACCGATTGGTGGTTTTTGCCAAATGGATGGGGAATCGGCAGCGGATACCCGTGAGGGGACTTTTGGCCGTGCTAGTTTTTGGCGTAAAACCAAGATTTTGTTTGGTGGCGTAGCGATGAACTGGCTGGTCGCGATGATCATCTTTACTATTTTGGCTTGGACTGGTATGCCGGAGTTCCTAGAAAACCAATTTACGATTGATGCCGATACGCGCGTAAACGCGGTGCCAGTAGAAGTGTCGTCTGTGGCCGAAAACTCTCCGGCTGCCAAAGCTGGTTTTATAGCAGGTGATTTAATTATCTCGGTAGACGGAAATGATTATTATCATGCAAGCGAAATCTCCGATTATAATGGTACCAAAAAAGGCGAGACAGTGACGTATCGTCTGAAACGCGGTGAAGAAGAGTTTGATGCGGAGGTATCATTGAATCCCGAAGGTTCCGAATATCTGCTCGGTATCACCATGAAAACTACACAAACCCTCAGTTACTCCACTTGGTCCGCGCCAATTGTTGGCGTAGGACTTACTGCGCAGCTCACCGGCGAAACATTTAAGGGTGTTGGAATTATGCTTTGGAATTTGATTTCTGGTGTGGGGTCGCAATTTAGTTTTGATGAATCTGTGCGCGAAAACGGACAAGCAGCTATTTCTGAAGTTGGCGATTCCGTATCTGGACCGGTAGGAATTATTGGCGTACTTTTCCCATCATTTACTTCTGCGGGGCCGACTAATTTGGCGTTTCTAGCTGCCCTAATCTCGGTGTCGCTGGCCTGTATGAACGTACTCCCAATCCCAGCGCTTGATGGTGGCAGATGGCTTCTTATTGCAATATATAAAGTTCGCCGCAAAAAGCTATCAAAAGAAACCGAAGAAAAAATCGTGGCGCGCGCCATGATGGTACTTCTTGCACTTATTTTCATCGTGACGATTCTAGACGTGACGAGGTTCTTTAGATGAAAAAAATTTTAAGCATCTTGGCGCTTTTAATTTGGGTATTTGCCTCTGTAATCGCCGGGCAGATGATTGTGGGTTGGCCGATGAAATGGATACTGGGCGACGCGCTAGGGCTACCGGTATGGGGCGCGGTTTACACAGCACTGGCATATTCTGCATCTCTAGCTTTGATCGTTTTGGTTCCGATGCACTTATTTAAAAAATGGAAGGTTTCGCGAAAAGATTTAGGGTTTAACAGTCTTCCTACCTGGACGGATATCGGCCTCGCACCGGTTGGATTCGTCGCGGCAACTCTTCTTGCAGCCGTTTTTGTTTGGATATTCTCATTTTTCCCGTGGTTTGATGCCGAACAAGTGCAAAACGTTGGATTTAGCCCGTTAATGACGAGTCCGTTTGATCGCGTAATTGCATTTTTTACTTTAGCAATAGTGGCACCAATTGCGGAAGAGACCATTTTTCGTGGGTGGCTCTATGGTTTGGTCCGCAAAAAAACAGCGACCGTGATGGGGAATATCTGGTCAATGATTGTTTCGTCGCTTTTAGTATCATTTTTGTTTGGGCTAGTCCATTTTCAGTGGAATGTTAGCGTGAATGTTTTTGCAATGTCACTAGTGCTATGCGCGATGCGTGAAATCACTGGCACGATTTACTCTGGCATACTAATGCATATGATTAAAAACGGCGTGGCATTTTGGCTTTTATACATCATGGGTATAAATTAAAAAACCCACGCATTAAGCGCGGGCTTTTTTCCAGTTTTCGATACAAGATTTATAATCGTTGTAACTGGAACCTTTATTTTTTTTCTGGATTGCATATTCCCATAAAGGTAAGGGCATTCTAGCGTTGGCGCGGGATTTTTTTAATTCCTCCTCTTCGTTCGCGCCGTTTTGGATGTGGATGGCCGTCTGTGCGTCCAGAACGCAAGCATAATCAGCTGTAAGGTTTCTCGGGTTTTTGAGCCCAAGTTCCTGGCCCTGATAGATGCAAATAGCTTCTACTTCAGGTTTAAACATCATTTGCGCGATCTGGCGTGGCAGCATTCCAGACCTTGAAGTAAATCGCGGTGAATCGTGCGATTCGAGGTCAAGCATGAAGCCAGTGAAGCTGATCGACTTTTTGAAAGCACGATCAAATTCCAGAGAACCTTTATCTCTTTCTTCCTTTAACAAAATGTTAAGGCAATAGTCAACTGGTGTACACTTGACGTATTTCTCAACAATCTCGCCAAAGGTAGGGTCAAGACATTCCATCATCAGGAAGGGTTTTTTGCCAAGACCGGAAAAAACCGCATTGATAACAGAGATTGCCTCTTCGCCAAAGAGAAGTTCTGAAAGGTTCAACTCTTTTGCAGCAAAGTTTTTGTTAATACTCTGCGGCACGTCGAGTCTGAACCCATCAACACCATGGCTCAGCCACAATTCAACGATACTACGAAACTCTTTAACAAGAGCGTTGTTGATATTGCCTTCAAACCATCTAAGGTCTGCCTGGCGCTTATCAAACAAGTGGCAGTAATATTTGCCATGCTCTTCGGAGTATTCCCAGGCGCTACCGCCAAAGAGGCTGCCCCATCCATTAATGGGTTCGTCTTCGAGGCAGTAGTATTCAGGATGCTCAAGAAACCAGGGATGTTCGGTAGAGGTATGGTTTAAAACCATGTCCATTACTACCTGCAAGCCCAATTTGTGAGCTTCGGTCACAAAGTGATCGAAATCCCTCATGGTACCGAATCTCTTATCTATTTTTTTATAGTCTGAGATATCGTAACCATGGTCCGCTCTGGGGCTTTCGTACAGGGGACTTAGCCAAATATGAGTTGCTCCAAGATCTTGAACACGAGCGAGGTGCTCGGTCATTCTCTCAAGACTATCCCATGAGATTGGCCACATCTGGTAAACTAAAGTTTTTGCCATTTTTATCACCTCCATTCCTCGTGGACCTGGCAAAAATGAAATTAATGTTCTAGGTAAGTATATACTTACATTATATCATATTTTTACATTTTTTTCAAGTCTAACAGGGGCGAGAAGTATGATATAATAGGGGTATGAGACTATCAAAATCTTTTATCAAAACCTTGCGTGATGCACCAAAGGATGAGACCGCGAGAAACGGCGCCCTCCTTACCCGTGCAGGCTACGTACACAAAGAGATGGCTGGCGTGTATGATTATTTGCCGCTCGGCCTCAAAGTAATAGAGAACATTAAAGGCATTATTAGAGATGAGCTAGACAGGCTCGGCTGCCAAGAGGTGCTAATGAGCGCTCTCCAGAACCCAGAGCCTTGGGAAAAGACTGGCCGCTTCTCTGATGCAGAAGTAGACATCTGGTTTAAGACCGAACTCGCCTCTGGTGGTGAACTTGGCCTTGCCCCTACCCACGAAGAGCCAATTACAGAGATGTTAAAGAGTTATATCTCTAGTTACAAAGATTTGCCACTCGCGGTATACCAATTCCAGACCAAATTCCGTAACGAACTCCGTGCCAAATCTGGAATTTTGCGTGGTCGCGAGTTTTTGATGAAAGATCTGTATAGTTTCCATACCTCAGAAGAGGATCTTGATAAATTCTATGCCGAAGTAGAGGGTGCCTACAGCCGCATTTTCGACCGACTCGGTCTCGGCGCAGAAACTTTTGAGACTTTTGCCTCTGGTGGTATTTTCTCTAAATATTCGCACGAATACCAGACTTTTCTCCCTGTAGGTGAGGACACGGTATATTATAATGCTGATAAATCTGTAGTCCTAAATAAAGAGGTTTATAACGACGAGGTGTTAAATGACCTCGGTGTAACAGGGGAAAATTTCTCCGAAACTACTGCTGCAGAGGTAGGCAACATTTTTAAGCTCAAATTCAAATATTCTGAGCCTCTCGGGCTAAAATATGGCGACGAAAACAACGAACAAAAAGTTGTTTATATGGGTTGCTATGGTATTGGCGTGTCCCGCGTAATGGGTGTAATTGCCGAGAAATTTGCCGACGACAAGGGCTTGGTCTGGCCAGAAGCAGTTGCTCCATATCAATATTATCTAGTAGCGATTGGTGACGAGGGCGCTAAGGTGGCAGATGAGCTATACGAAGGCCACGAAGATTTGATTATTTACGACGATCGCGACGCTCGCCCAGGCGAAAAATTTGCCGACGCAGAGCTCATGGGTATTCCACATCGCATCGTTGTATCAGGGAAGACATTGGAACAAGGCGCCGTTGAAATTGCCGACAGAGCAACCGGAGAATCCAAATTGATCAGTCTCGAAGAGGCAAAAAACCTATTGACGAGATAATGATTATTCTGTATATTTAAAGAGCATTATTAGTGGAGCATCAAAAATGATCAAGAAGAGCATTAATCTTACCGCTGAGGGTAAGAAAGAGTTAGAAAAAGAGCTCGATGAGCTTATTAAGGGTCGCCCAGCGATTGCTGAGCGTATCGCTACTGCCCGTGCTTTTGGCGATTTGTCTGAAAACGAAGAATACAGTTCTGCCAGAAATGAGCAAAAAATCGCCGAGGGTCGCATTCTAGAAATTCAAGATATCCTAAAGAATGCAAAAATTATCAAGGGCGGCAAAAAAGATAAAGCTGCACTTGGCGCAACCGTTGTGCTAGATATGGGTGGTCGCAAAGTTGAGTATACCCTAGTAGGACCTACCGAAGCCAACCCACTCGAAGGCAAGATTTCAAACGAGTCTCCAATTGGTAAAGCCGTAATGGGGCACAAGGCCGGCGAATCTTTTGACTTCAACGGCAAAAAAGTGAAAATTGCAGAGATTAAATAAAGTAATTAAATTGTGAGCATTTGGGCAAGCCCAAGAACAGAAAAATAATTTCACAGATTTGAATCCTGTGCTGAAATACAGGTGAAAATCTGCCTGAAATTTTTTTTGTTCCTGGCGCGAAGCCCACCGCGAACAATTTGATTATTTTATTTAATCTGTTATAATTACACTATGTTACTTGAAGACTATAGAAACGAAAGATTAAAAAAACTTGAAGAGATCAAAGCTCGTGGGATTGACCCATATCCCGCCAAGAGCCACAGGAACATCAAGATTTCTGATGTCGTGAATCATTTTGACGAAAAGCAAGGCCAGGAAGTAACTATTGCTGGCCGTATTGTCGCTATCCGTTCTTTCGGTAAATTAGCCTTCATTAAACTCCGTGATTATTTTGGCGAAGTTCAGATTTTTATGAAAGCCAGCGATGCGGAAACTCCAGCAGGTCTGTTTGGCGTAAAAGACATTAGGCTACTAGATCTTGGCGATTTTATTGAAGCTACCGGCGTGGTAGACAAATCCCAAACTGGCGAAATTTCTGTATTTTCTGATTTTGTACGTCTTCTTACTAAATCACTCCGTCCACTTCCAGAGAAATTTACCAATAAAGAAGAGCGCTATCGCCGCCGTTATGTTGATATGAATGTAAATCCAGAGGTACGCGAAAGACTCGTTCGTCGCTCTAAATTCTGGCAGGCTACTCGTGATTTCATGAACGCTCATGGCTTTATTGAAGTAAACATCCCTGTACTCGAGCACACTACTGGTGGTGCCGACGCAACTCCATTTACTACCCACATGAATGCGCTCGATGAGGATTTCTATCTACGTATTTCTCATGAGCTCCCATTAAAGCGCTTGCTTGGTGGTGGCTTTGAAAAAGTATATGATATTGGCCCACGCTTCCGCAATGAAGGTGTAGATGATGAACATTTGCCAGAACACATCGCATTTGAATCTTATGCTGCCTACGAAGATTATGAAGACGGCATGAAACTCTATGAAGAAATGATTAAATATGTCGCTAAAGAAACTTGGGGTACACTCAAATTCAACGTAGGCGGATTCGAAATCGATCTCGACTGTGAATGGCCACGCGTTCGTTATGCTGATTTACTCCGTGATAAATATGGTGTGGATGTATTTAATCCAGACCGTGAACAGCTTGTAGGAATCCTCAAAGAAAACGGTGTAGAAGTAGACGAAAAGACTACTACAAACCACTTGATCGATAACGTCTGGAAACTAATCCGCAAGACTTCGGCTGGCCCATACTGGCTAATTGAAGAGCCTTTGTCTCTTAGCCCACTTGCAAAGATCGTGCCAGAGCGTCCACTTGTAACCCAGAGATTCCATCCAATTATTGCTGGTACCGAAATGGGGAACGGTTATTCTGAGTTGAATGACCCACTAGACCAATTAGAGCGCTTCAACGAACAACAAGCTGCCCGTGACGCGGGTGACGACGAAGCCCAGATGCTCGACATGGATTTTGTAGAAATGCTCGAATACGGTATGCCACCAGCCTGTGGTTGGGGTAACTCGGAACGTAACTTCTGGCTGCTCGAAGGCGTGCCAGGCAGGGAAGCAGTACCATTCCCAACTATGAAAGCCAAAGAAGAGGACTAAAATTCAATTTGCTTTACATGAGACTTGGCACCGCGAGTAATCGCGATGCCAGTTTTTGCTACATTAAAATGTTTTGAAAGCAGTTTGATTAGAGCGGTATTTGCCTCGCCATCGTGTGGCTTGGCGCGAAGATAAACAGTAAGCTCACCCGGAGCAGTCTCAATAATTTTTTCTTGAGAGCTACCAGGTTTTACGGTAATAGTGTATTTTGGCATATATATATTATATATTATTTGGCGATGCAGCGCACAGGCATCCCATTACTTAGGGGCATGTAATCATTCGTCCAGATAAACGTCTCATATGCACTTAGGATATTATTATAATCGTTTTCGATTGTAGACGCCCAGAAGAACCCATTATACCCCTGAGTGTCTTGGAAAGAACTATTTTCAATACTTCCCGAGAGAGAAAAATGCAGCGCTTTTCTAAAGTTAGCATATTTACTTCCTTCACCCCAGCCGTGTTCATCGCCCGAGTAAGAATAGTATAGATTTCCAGATTCGCCTTCAATAAAATCATCGTTGTCATCGTAGCTCCATCCGGTAGGTAAACGCCAACCAGTTGGACAAATATCTTCCGTTGAGTCCATAGTATAAACACTATCACTATAACAGAATGACCCTGCTGATGCAGCGCAAAAGTTGTAATAAACACCTGCTTTCCATTCTCCACTAATTACGCTCGAGGCTAGTGGATCGTCCCCAGTACTACAATTATTACCGGGCATGGTGCATGTCGTCGGAAGCATATCTTTGTCTGCCGTATAAATTAATGGCGCAGAAAGACTATCGGAAGAAGACCAAACTGCAACCCCAGCCGTTGCATAGTTCCCGTTTGGGTCTCTTTGCTCATCACGAACCGAGCTACCTTTAAGATATCTTAGTGTTTCATTTGTGGCATTTGTATTACCTTGGAGCGAATCTAAGCTAGTGTCTATAAGATCCAGAGCAAGGTTATCTAGAAGCCAGCAGCGTCCATCGGCAAGTTTACCAATGGTATAAATAGTGTTGTCACGAATATCTACAAGTTTGGCTGTCGGGGTATCACTTGAATCGCTTGCAGTTGGAGTAGTAATAGAATTACAAATTGCAGTGGTCATATCCTGCATTTTGTAGTATTGTTGGCCATTAATTGTCACAGGTTGTTTGTTCGCATTCCCCATAGCAGTGTTGATCGGGTTGCTTTCTGGTGGTACTGGATTTGCTACAACCTCAAAGTTGAAGTAAGCAGAGTAAGAACCTGGGGAAGTGAGAAGGTCTAGTTTGGTAGCGAGATTAATAGTAGTAGGGTCATCAATAGCTGGGGAATCGCTTGTAGCAATAGTAGATTCGGATAATACTTTCTTATAATGGTCTGTATCATTAATAGACATAGCCCAGTGATTAATATGATCTGTGCTGGTAGAAGCACTAAATTCTGATGAAGTTAGAACATCATTAGTTGAAAAGGTTGGGATGACTGGAGCTACGCCAGTGTTTACATTAGTTACGTTAGATTTAAGGTCTGTAGTGAGATTTGCATTAGCTGCGCTACCATCCTTAATGGAAAGGTTTAGTTTGTAGCCATAGGCATTGTTAGTGGAGGCAGTAGCGGTGAAATAAGTATCACCATAAGTGCCAGCGCTAGTTGGAGTGATAGGAAGATGAATATCACTGCCTGATAGTGTTACATTTAGATATGGATTTACAGTTACGGTGAACTGTGTATCATCTGCAGCTACCAATGCAGAAGAGGCGAGACCACAAGAAAGAGTGGCGATGCCAAAAGTTAAGATGACCTTTTTATTCATAAGCTTATTATACTACATTTCTATTATTTGATATAATTTAGTTATGCCAAAATTCAAACTCGTCTCTAAATACCAGCCGACTGGCGACCAGCCTGCAGCAATCAAACAGCTGACGGACGGGATTTTGGCGGGCACAAAAGAACAAACACTGCTTGGCGTGACGGGTTCTGGCAAGACTTTTACGATGGCAAATATCATCCAGAATGTACAGAAACCTACTCTTATCCTTGCACATAATAAAACTCTTGCCGCACAACTATATTCTGAAATGCGTGAGTTTTTCCCGGAAAACCAGGTGCATTATTTTGTAAGCTACTTTGATTATTACCAGCCGGAAGCATACATCGCATCCACTGATACTTATATCGAAAAAGATTCGGCCATCAATGATGAAATCGATAGGCTGCGTCATGCTTCTACGGAAGCACTGCTCACACGCCGCGACACCATCATTGTCGCGTCTGTGTCTTGTATTTATGGCATTGGTTCACCAGAACATTATTTAGAAATGTCATTTGAGATGGCCAAAAACAATGGTATGAGCCAATTAGATTTTATTAGGCGACTAGTTTCTATTCAGTATCACAGGAACGACCTCGCGTTTGAACGCGGGAATTTCCGCGTGATGGGTGATACGGTGGATCTTTATCCGGCCAATGGTGAGTACGCTTACCGTTTTGAGTTTGGTTTTGATAATCTAGAAGAGATCAAAATCGTAGATCCTTTGACTTTTGATGTACGCGAAAAGCCAGAACAGATCCATATTTTCCCAAATACTCACTATGCTACACCAACCGACCAACTTGAAAAAGCTCTCACTACAATTAGGGCTGAGTTTGAAGAACGCTTGGCGTATTTTAGAGAACACGAAAAATATCTCGAAGCCGAAAGACTATCTCAACGCACCAAATACGATCTTGAAATGTTAAAGGAAACCGGTTTCGTGAAGGGAATCGAAAACTACTCGCGTCATCTTGACGGTCGCAAACCTGGCGAACCGCCAGCTACTTTGCTCGACTTCTTCCCGGATGATTATCTAATGATTGTAGATGAATCCCACATGACCTTACCGCAAGTTCGTGGTATGTATAATGGTGATCATGCTAGGAAGCTGACTTTGGTAGATTATGGTTTTCGTTTGCCGAGCGCCCTCGATAACCGCCCACTGACTTATGGTGAGTTCCAAAGCCACATCAACCAAGTGGTTTATGTTTCCGCAACACCAGGCGAATACGAATTAGAAAATTCTCCAAAGCCTGCCGAACAAGTGATCCGCCCAACCGGACTCCTGGATCCAGAAATTGAAGTCAGAAAAAGCGAAGGCCAAATTGACGATCTGATGGAAGAAATCGATAAGCGTATCGCCAAAGGCCAACGCACGCTGATCACAACTCTTACAAAGCGCATGGCCGAAGATCTTACCGATCACTTGAAAGAACGCGGCGTAAAGACGGCCTATATTCATTCCGATGTAGACACTTTGGAGCGCGGCGACATTTTGCGCGATTTGCGCGAAGGTGTATACGATGTGCTAGTAGGCATTAATCTTCTACGTGAAGGTTTGGATCTCCCGGAAGTTTCACTTGTAGCCATTCTTGACGCCGACAAGGAAGGGTTCTTGCGCTCTGAGTCAGCATTAATCCAGACTATCGGTCGTGCTGCCCGCCACGTGGAAGGCAAGGTAATCATGTACGCAGATTTCATTACTGAAAGTATGGAAAAAGCGATTGCCGAAACCAATCGTCGTCGCGATATCCAACAAAAATACAACGAGGAACATAATATTACTCCTACTTCCATCAAAAAGGAAGTGTCACTCGGGCTTCGCGCTATTATTCCAGAAAAGCAAGTCGAAAATAAACTTGATATTAAACGTATTCCAAAAGATGAATTGCCAAATCTCGTCAAACAATTATCTTCTGAGATGCAACTGGCTGCCGCAAATCTCGAATTTGAAAAGGCTGCCGCACTCCGCGATGAGATTCAAAAAATTAAAGAAGTTATGCTATAATTAATATATGCAAAGTGTGGGCGCGCTTGAGATAGAAAGACTGCGTCGCCGTATTCGTGCGTGCGATTATCTTTCTGTGGCCCAATTATACTTAAAAGACAACTTTCTTTTGACTCGTCCACTTTCTAAAGATGACATCAAACCAAGACTACTTGGACACTGGGGTACCTGCCATGGCATCAACGTAGCCTATGCTAATATGAAATATCATTTTCGCAATAACCCAAATTTTTCGTTTGTGCTCGGGCCAGGGCACGGATTTCCAGCCTTGCAGGCAAATCTATTTCTAGACGGTGAGCTTGCAAAAGTCGACGAAAAAGCCAGTGTCAACATGGCAGGCATAGAATATATCTGTAGGAGTTTTTCGTGGCCGGACGGTTTTCCGTCTCACGCGAGCCCATTTACACCGGGTATTATTACAGAAGGCGGTGAGCTAGGCTATGCACTAGCAAACGCCTACGGCGTGGCGCTTGGTCATCCCGAAAAAATTATTACAGTTTTAATTGGCGACGGTGAACTTGAAACCGCTACGGCAATCGATTCATTAAATCTACATAATTTATTGGACGCGGACAAAAACGGCAGAGTAATCCCAATTCTTCATTTAAATGGTTACAAGATTTCGGCGCCTTCTATTTATGCACGTAAGTCCGAGCGGGAGCTAAACGAAATGATTCGTGGTTTTGGCTTTACACCAGTTTTCATTGAGGGAGATGATCCAGAAACCTTCCAAGAACTTTTGAACGAAAAAGTAAAAAATCCGTTTTATATTTTGCATACCGTCAAAGGTGCGACGGGCCCAAATCGTCATCATGAAGCTCATCAAATCCCACTTAAAAATCCAAAGACCGACGATAATGAATTGCACGAGCTTGAGGCTTGGCTAAAATCTTACCGCATGGGTGAGCTAATTAAACCAAAGGAGAATGCCTAATGGAACTTTATTCTCCAGCCAAAAAATTCGGCGAGCTCATGACCGAAGAATTTAAAAAGAATC
>CAMZIV010000008.1 GCA_947307355.1 uncultured Candidatus Saccharibacteria bacterium | reverse complement strand
GAGATGGCGAAAACTTTGGCGTCAGGATTGACGGCGAGAATTGAAGCCATTTGCATGTCGATGATTTCTTGATCTACGCCTTCACACTTTGTAAGGGCAACGATTTCTGGGCGGTCTTTTAGATCTGAATATTTTTCGAGCTCGGTGCGAATAGTTTTATAAGCCTCACCGGCATCGTCATTATACACATCTACAAGATGAAGAAGCACCGCAGTGCGGTCCACGTGGCGAAGGAAATCATGTCCCAAACCTTTACCCTCAGAGGCTCCTTCAATAAGGCCTGGGATATCGGCAATCAAGATGTCTTTTTCATCGATTGTCGCTACGCCTAGGTTTGGAGTAATAGTGGTAAATGGGTAATCGGCAATTTCTGGTTTAGCATTGGATACGACTGAAAGAAAAGTAGATTTGCCGGCATTAGGAAGACCCACGAGGCCAACATCAGCCATAGATTTAAGTTCGATTTCGGCCTCAAATTCTTCACCTGGCTCGCCAACTTCGGCAATAATTGGTGCCTGGCGAGTGGAGCTCTTGAAGTGAGCATTGCCAAAGCCGCCATCGCCGCCTTTTGCAATAATCGCTTCCTGCCCATCATGAGTAAGATCGGCTATTAAAACACCTTCTCTACGAACCACTGTTCCAATTGGAACTTCTACGATAAGGTCTTTGCCGCTACGACCAGCAGAACGAGTACCGGAACCGTTTTTGCCATCTTCGGCAGTAAGAATTGGAGTAAAGCGAAAGTCAATTAGGGTGTTGGTGTCTTTGTCGGCACGGAAAATTATATCACCACCTTTGCCGCCATCACCACCGTCCGGACCACCCTTTGGAATATAGATTTCACGGCGAAAAGAAACGGCACCATTACCGCCATTACCGGCTTTTAAATTCACTTTCGCTGTATCTACAAACATGAGATTATTATAACATTTTGCTTAAGTTTTGGCAAGAGAAAGCCCCGCACGAAGCGGGGCAATCATTTTTAGACTTTGGGTTGCGGGAGAATTCTTTTCAAATTTCGCATTGCGGCCAATTCTATTTTTCTCAAATAAGATTCGCTGTATTGCATTCCTTTTGGCATATTTTTGCTGAGTTTTGCATAACTACGATAGAATTTGCCGTCTTTAAAACCATATTTAGTTTTAATAACTTCGGCCTGTTTTTCTGGTAAATATGCGTCTATTAGTTTTATTACGTTTTGATAGGCTTCTTCTGCATATTCACCTTCTGATTCTAATTCATTATAAGCTTTATTGATTTCCGATGCTTCTAGATATTGCCCTTTGCACCATACAGGGAAATATCGGTTAAAAGACTTATCCACCATAAAAACGGCAACATATAAATAATATACAGATAAAGCTTTTCTGTCTATCTTTCTAATTAATCCAGCCTTTCTAAGACCGCTCATCCAATCAAAACGCCATTCAACATCATTTTCACGAGGAAGAAGTAAAGGATTTCTTCCAAGTGCGATAAGCTGTTCGTAAGTCCAATACTTACGATTATTGTTAATAAAATCGATCGTTTCTTGCTTAACATATATAGTTTGATTGCGACTCATATTCACACCCCCTTAGCAATCATTTTTTCTCCCAAATTCTCAAAGTACTACATATATTATAACATAACTTTTATGAATTTACAAGTGTTGACAAATGCATGCTTATGCTTTATTATAAACATAAGCTGATACGCTTCACAGGGGTTCCACTGAGTAATTAGTGGAGTGTGGAGACTTACATTAAAAACAAAAACAGCGGATTAAAACAAACCAATGTGCCCCAGGGTGGGCGCGCATCAGCGCAAAAAAGGAGACATGTCGCAAGACGTCTCTTTTTTTGCAATACATACGCGCTTCTGTCAATATCAGATTTATGTTATAATAGTTGTATGATTAAATTCACAATTATCACCCTTTTTCAGGAGGCCTTGGAACCATATCTCAAGACTTCAATGATGTGGAAAGCGGTAGACAAAGGTCTAGCCGAGTTTGATTTTGTGAATTTGCGCGATTTTGGGCTAGGCCCACACAAATCCGTAGACGACACGCCTTACGGTGGTGGAGACGGAATGTTACTCCGCTGTGAACCAGTATTTGCCGCAATTGAATCCGTAAAAGCCAAAGATCCAGATGCAAAAGTAATTCTTCCTACGCCAGTGGGAGAAATATGGGATCAAGAAAAGGCTAAGTCTTTTGCAAAAGACGCTCACTATATTATCTTGTGTCCGCATTATGAGGGGTACGATGAGCGCATTTTGTCGATTGTCGACTATAAGGTTTCTCTTGGAAAATATGTACTTACTGGAGGGGAATTGCCGGCACTCATTATTATTGATTCTGTCGTTCGTTTAATTCCAGGGGTGTTAGGTGGAGAGACCTCAGCCCTGGTTGAATCTTTTTCCGATGGAGATAATCTCGAATATCCGCAATACACCAAACCTTATGACTTTCGCGGGATGAAGGTGCCTGATATCTTGCTCTCTGGCAACCACGGCGAAATTGCCAAGTGGCGCGAAGAGCACTCGGGGAAGGCATGAACCTCTTTGATTCAGTAGAAAATTTAAAGGGAATCGGCCCAAAAACAGCCGAAGTATTAAAAAAGGCTGGAATCACTACAATTCGGGACTTTTTTTATAATTTACCAAAAACTTATGAGAATTATTCTGCGCCATCCACAATTGCTGAAATGGAGCCGGGTAAAGTTGTAATTAAAGGGCGAATTACCGCGCTTGTCACCCGGAGAGCCAGGCGTCGCAGACTCACAATTACAGAGGGAGTAATTAGGGATGATACTGGGTTTGTAAAAGCGGTGTGGTTTAACCAATCTTACCGCGTAAAACAGTTTGTACCAGAGAAAGAATATTATTTTACTGGCAATTTTGAGCTTAGAAATGGCCGTTTTTGTCTGATGTCACCATCTGCGGCCGAAATAGACGAGGTTGATAAACATTCAGGTCTCAGCCCGGTCTACGTGGCCCACGGGCGCATTAAATCGTCCGATTTTAAGCGGTTAGTCAATAATTCGCGCGATCGCTTCGCTGAAATCCCTGATTTTCTCCCTACCGTAGCGGCTGGGAAACGTAAAGAATCCCTTTTTAACGTACATTTTCCAGAATCTGAAAAAACCGTTAAGGCGGCAAGGGAGTATCTAGCTTATGAAGAGCTTTTTGAACTGATTTTGGCCGCGAAACTCAATAAAAGTGAAAATGAGAAGCTAAAATCGATTACGATTCCATTTAATAAAGAAAAAATCCGTGAATTTGTGGATGGGTTGCCTTTTACTCTAACTGGGGCCCAAAAGAAAGCAGCCTGGGAAATTATCCAAGATATGGAGAAAATGACTCCGATGAACAGGTTGTTACAGGGTGATGTAGGTTCTGGTAAAACCATGGTAGCCGCGATGGCAGCTTACGATGCCATCCTAGGCGGGGCACAGGTGGCCTTGCTTGCGCCAACCGCAATTCTCGCGACTCAGCATTTCGAGAATCTATCCAAAAAACTAGAACCATATGGGGTAAAAGTAGCACTTCTTACTGGTGCGACCAAGGGAAAAGCAGCATTAAAAGCCGCCATTTCTGCCGGCGAGGTGGATTTTGTAATTGGCACCCACGCGCTCCTTACCGATGACACCGAATTTGACGCTTTAGGGCTCGTAATTATTGATGAACAGCACCGCTTTGGTGTAGAACAGAGACAAAAGCTACTACTTAAGTCTCCGCACGGCTTAGCTCCGCATCTACTCGCAATGACCGCTACCCCTATTCCAAGGTCTTTGCAGCTTACTGTTTTTGGCGATTTAGACGTTTCAATCTTAAACGAATTGCCAAAAGGGCGCCAGCCAATCGCTACCGAAATTTTAACAGAGGTAGAGACCAAAGAATCACTCTATCCAAAAATGCGCGAAGTGCTTGGAAGAGGGCAGCAAATTTACTGGATTTGTAAATCTATTGATGACGACCCAAAATCTGAAACTATCTCTGTAAAAGCTAGATGCGAAAAACTGCGTGGAGTTTTTCCAGGCGAGCGTATTGAGTTCTTGCACGGACGCATGAAACCGGCCGAAAAAGACGCTATTATGGAAAAATTTGCCTCTGGTGAGATTAAGATTTTGGTCTCTACTACAGTGGTAGAAGTGGGCGTGGATGTGCCAAATGCCACTCTTATGGCTATCGAGAATGCTGAATGTTATGGTCTTGCGCAACTTCATCAGCTTCGTGGGCGCGTTGGTCGTGGC
This sequence comes from uncultured Candidatus Saccharibacteria bacterium, assembly GCA_947307355.1. Taxonomy (GTDB): domain Bacteria; phylum Patescibacteriota; class Saccharimonadia; order Saccharimonadales; family Saccharimonadaceae; genus Nanosyncoccus. Next base: position 15,182 of record CAMZIV010000008.1, on the reverse strand, counting down.
TCCGAAGCATCATTTTGTTATCTTCTCACTTCTGGCGATATTCCTCCATCTAGGCGCTTAAGAGAGCTCGAAAATTCCACTGATGGCTTCCACCTAGCAGAGGTAGATTTGAAATTACGTGGCCCAGGCGAGATTTATGGGGCCCTGCAGCACGGCGCGCTGGATCTTCGTATTGCTACCCTCTCTGATACGCGCCTAATTCACCGTGCCCAGCAAGATGTGGCGGAATTCTTGAAAAATACCGAAAATATGTTAAAATATAAAGAATTAATGGCAGGAATTGCCCGTTATCAGCAAATAACCACTCTAAATTAGTATGAAAAACAGCGTCAAAATCACATCTGGAATTTATCGGGGTCGCAGTATCGCCACCCCTGGTGTTGGTACTCACCCGATGGGCGAAAGGGAAAGATTGGCGCTTTTTAATAAGATTTCTAGTTATCTATCTGGCGCGGCCGTTTTAGATGCCTATGCCGGCTCTGGGGCACTAGGTATCGAGGCGATTTCCCGCGGGGCCAAAAACGCTACTTTTATAGAGAAAAATGCCGGCGCAGCACGTACGATTCGCGAAAATCTACGCATACTTGGTGTAGACGCCGAAGTGATTACCGGTGATGCCGCGAGTTTCGAAACAGAGGAATCATTTGATGTGATTTTGGCAGATCCACCTTATGATAAATTTGTCGCTGAAGATATCAATAACCTAGCCAAACTTCTTAAAATAGATGGCATTTTGGTGCTTTCTCACCCTGGTGAAGCCCCAATTATCTCTAATTTAAAACTCCAAGATTCGCGCAAATACGCCGGTGCAACCCTTTCTTTTTATGCTAAAATAAAATAGTATTGCTTTTTTTGCAAAAGTGTGATATAATTAAAGAATAAGGAGTTTTATTTAACTATGTATTATCAAACTGATGCAGAAAAGAAAGAACGTCGTCGCATTATCATTGTTTCGATTGTGGCTGCTGTTCTTATCTTAGTTCTCATTATTGCTATTATCGCTGTAGCTGCTAAGAAAAGCACCAAATCTGATAACGGTCTTTCTAAGCAACCTTCTTCCTCTTATACTTTAAAGGAAGATGGTGATAGTACCGAGAAGAAAGAGGAAGTCAAGGCTGAAGAAAAAACCGAAACCAAGACTACTACCGAACTTTCTACTACGACTACCACTACTACTGCGACTACAGCTACCGCTGCTAGCGACATGCCAAGCACTGGCCCAGAGGAAATCTTGCCTCTTGCAATCATGCTAGGTCTCGGCACCGCTTATGCGACCTCAGCTGTATTAGCTAAGAGAGATGCTTAAATAAATTAAGAGCGAGGCGGCAAACAATTTGCCCCTCGCTTTTTTGTGTGGTATAATAATCTCACGTTCTTTACAAGAGCCCGTTCGCGTAAGCGCGGGCGAGCGAAGCGAGCCCGAGTGGTGAAATTGGTATACACGTATGCCTTAGGAGCATATGCCATCTGGTGTGCAGGTTCAAGTCCTGTCTCGGGCACCAAGGAGACGAGCAACAAAAAAAAGAGCTCGCTCTTTTTTGTTCGAGGCGACGCAGGTGCCCTAGCTTTTGCGAAGCAAAAGCGTCGCACCATTACTAAGTAACATGAAAAATCCCCCAATCTGGGGGATTTTTGATTAAAAATCAGCCGCAAAGGCTAACGATTCTTTCACACTCACATCTTCCAAGAGAGCAAGCGGTAAATCAGAGTCAACCTCTGTGAATCTAGAATCGCTGACTATCTGAGGTGTTTTTACTGCCCATTCCACAGAGTCGATAAAGTATTTTTCGGGATCATAATAGTAAATCTCTCTCTGTGGTGTAACCAGGTAATTTTCGCCATTTTTCACAGCACGTGCGGGAATAATCAGTCTATTAAACCAACCTTCACGCTGCAAATCTGTGATTTCCAGGTGATAAATTGCAGAATCTTTATAACTAAAATTCACGCTTACGCTTATCACTTCTTTGACTCTAAAACCAAGCTTCTTGTTGGCTTTATTCTTAGTGATAAACCAGCCGCCCCATTCAGTCTCGCTCCATTCGGCAAGATCAGGGTTTTCATACGTGGAAACGCTATTCGTGATAATAGTTTTATTATCGCAAAGTCTTGAGATAATTCTGATATCTATCATCGTAGCGTCTTTAAAAGAAAAATCAGCTAAAATCTTTGAAACTTCTTTAAAAACTTCCATATTCCACCTCCATAACTTTAAAATACAATGTTTCCTATGAAACTATATTTTTTTATTATACCACATATGGCTAGAAAAGTCAATTTAAATTAGTGTTTATGTTTAAAATATGTATGATATAATCATAACCAGGATGGGTAAAATTGCGAGGTATTTGAATCAGCTGATTGTAGGAAATGTTTTTGACTCTCCGGAAATCATTGAAGCTTATTCTACCGACCGCTCTGCGCTCAAGATCAAGCCGCGCGCTGTGGCTTTTCCAGAATCTACTGATGACGTGCAGAGATTAATGCGTTTTTGCTATCAATTGGCCGCAAAAGACATCAAAATCCCCGTAGCCGTGCGTGGCTCTGGCCTTGATGAAATGGGTGGCGACCTTACTAACGGCCTGGTGATTTCTACCGAAAAGCTCAATCACTTGCTAGAGTCAGACCGTCGCGAACGTTTGGTGCGTGTGCAAGCCGGCATTACTCTAAAAGAACTTAACACTGCTCTATCTGTAAATGGCCTGGCCGTGCCAATTGGCGGACATGAGCTCGAGACTATCGGCGGGCTGATTTCTAACTGCCCAGTGGATGATTTTTCGGGCAAATATGGTGGCATCATGAATTATGTCGAGCGCCTCGAGGTAGTTTTGCCAAACGGTGATTGTCTCCAAACTAGCCGCCTAAACAAGCATTCCGTTGCTCACAAAGCGCATGAAAAAACCCTCGAAGGCGAAATCTATCGCAAACTACCAAAGCTCCTAAAAGACAACGAGAAAGTCCTGGCCGAAATTAAGGAGGACAAGTTTAAAAAGCACGGCTATTCAAATATCAAGAGAGTGGGTCACAAAAATTCGATCAATCTTTTGCCGCTATTCTTTGGTGCCGAAGGCACGCTGGGTGTAATTTCGGAAGTAATTTTACGCGCTACGCCAATCAATCGCCAGTATGGGCGCGTGGCGGCTACCTTCACAGATCTCAAAATCGCGCAAAAATTCCTTGATATGCTAAAGCCGCTCCACCCTTGCGAACTCAATCTCTACGACGTCAGGATGATTAAAACCGTAGAAGAAATGGGTAAACGTGTGAACGAAATTACCAAAAAGATGGATGAGGGTTTTGTGGTGCTAGCGCGTTTTGACAGCAAAAGTAAAGCCTATGTTCGCAGGATCAATAGTATTGTAAAACTCCTTCCAAAGACTTCCAGGATTCTAATCGACACCAACCGCACGATGGTAGCCATCGACGAGCTCGAAAACTCACTCACTAGTTATATTTATTATGCCAAGGACGGCGAGCGTGTGCCGCTCCTCACAGATTTTTATGTCCCGGGAGATAAGCTTGAAGCCTTCCTTGAAGATATTAAAGTTGTAGAGGAAAAACTCGGATTAGAGCTCGCGTTATTTGGCTCATACCTCAATAATATTTATAGTTTGCGCCCGAAGTTCAGTATCAATGATGAGGAATTCAACAAGAAGGCTACTGCATTTTTGCGCGCTGGTTCCTTTGTAGTTGAACGCTCAAAAGGTGCCGTGGTGGCCGGTGGTCCGGAGGGAAGAGTTAAATCTATCATCACAAACACCAAGATGTCCGCTGAAGAAAAGAAACTCTATGAAGACATCAAAAACATTTTTGACCGCTATGGCATTATTAGCCCGGACATCAAGACTGGCACCGATGCGAGATTCACAATGAACCACTTCCGTTCTTCCAGTTCCTCTAAGATTATGATATAATATATTAAATTATAGGAGTTTTTTATGAAAACAAAATTTAAGAAGCTTTCTGATTCACGCGTAGAAATTACCGTGACTTTGGACAGCAAAGACCTCAAGGCGGCTGAAGAAAAAGCCCTTGAAAAACTATCAAAAGAAATCAAAGTCGAAGGCTTCCGCAAGGGTAAAGTCCCTGCCGAAGTCGCTAAAAAATTCATTCCAGAAAACGATCTTAATGCCGAAACTATTGACTCGGCTGTTCGCGCTACCGTGATTGAAGCTTTCAAAGAAAACGAAAAATCACCACTCGTTTTGCCGGCTGTAAACGTTACCAAATATGTCCCAGGCGAAATGGCTGAATACACCGCTACTGCCGATATTATCCCAGAAGTTACCCTTGGTGATTACAAGAAGCTTGGCGTGAAAAAGCCAGAAGTAAAAGTTGAAGCTAAAGACATCGATGCAATCTTGAATAACCTCGCCGAATCTTTCGCGGAGAAAAAAGTTGTAAAGCGTGCCGCAAAACTCGAAGATGAAGTTATCATCGACTTTGTCGGTAAAAAAGACGGCGAAGCATTCCCAGGCGGCTCTGCCAAAGATTATCACTTGGTACTTGGTTCCAAATCATTTATTCCAGGATTCGAAGATGGCATTGTTGGTCATGAATCTGGCGATAAATTTGATCTTAAACTTACTTTTCCTAAAGATTATGGCGTAAAAGATCTCGCTGGCACCAAAACCGTATTTGAGGTGCTCTTAAAACAAGTCAACGAAATCGTAAAAGCTCCTATCGACGATGAAATGGCCAAAAAATGTGGTCCATTCAAGACTTTGAAAGATCTAAAAGAAGACATCAAGAAAAATCTTACTGCTCAAAACGAACAGAGAGTAAGCGACAAATACAAAGACGACCTCGTAAATGCTTTGGTTAAAAAATCCAAAGTTCCTGCACCAGAAATTTTGATCGACGACCAAATGCGTATGATCAAAGACGACATCACCAGAAATGCCGCCTCACAAGGCATGAGTTTTGAAGATTACTTGAAGCGCGGTGGTGAAACCGAAGAGAACTGGGAGAAGGAAGCTAGAAAAGTTGCTGAAGCACGCGTAAAAGCTTCACTCGTACTCCAAAATCTTGCGATTGCTGAAAAAATCACCGTTTCAGACGACGTAGTAGCTGCTAAAATCGCTGAACTTCGCGATGTTTACAAGAAATCTCCAGAGGCAATCAAGTCTCTCAAAGATCCAAACGTCAAGATGGATATCAAAAATCGCATGATAATTGAAGAAACCTTGAATTATCTTGTAAAAGTAAACAAATAGTGCTATAATTAGTTAAAGAGTTTCATCTTGTTTGTTATTGCTGTACAGCAAACAAGGCAATATATCATTAATTAAAGGATAAATTTTAATGCCAACTATTAATCAGTTGATTCGCAAGCCTCGCAAAAAGGCTGCAAGAAAATCCAAATCTCCTGCTCTTGGCTCAATTATCAATACTCTTAAAACCAAGCGCTACGAGAAAGCATCTCCACTCAAGCGTGGTGTATGTATCAAAGTTACTACCAAGACTCCAAAGAAACCAAACTCCGCTATGCGTAAGGTTGCTCGTGTACGTCTTACCAACGGTCAAGAAGTTTGGGCATATATTGGTGGTGAAGGTCACAACCTCCAGGAGCACGCAGTTGTTCTAGTACGTGGTGGTCGTGTACCAGATCTTCCAGGTGTTCGTTATCACATCGTTCGTGGTACTTTGGATCTTCAAGGCGTTAATGGCCGCAAGCAAGGTCGTTCTAAGTACGGCGCAAAGAAGGAGGATAAGTAATTATGCCACGTAAAACTACTAAATCCTTGGAGCGCAAAGTATCTCCAGATCGCAAGTATCAATCTATCTTGGTACAACGCCTCATCAACAAGTCTATGCTTGATGGTAAAAAACAAGCTGCTGAACGTGCAGTTTACGCTGCAATCGAAGGCGCTGCTAAGAAACTAAAATCTGAGAATCCAGTAGAAGTACTTGAAAAAGCCATTTCAAACGTTTCTCCAGACTTTGAAGTTAAATCCCGCCGTGTAGGTGGCGCAAACTACCAGATTCCATTTCCAATTTCTGGTCACCGCCAACTTCACTTCGCATTCTCATGGCTAGTACAATCCGCCCGTGCTCGTGGTGGTATGCCATATGCAAAGCGTCTTGAAGCTGAAATTGTAGATGCTTACAACGAAACCGGTGCAGCTTTCAAGAAGAAGGAAGATTGCCATCGTATGGCTGAAGCAAACCGTGCATTTGCACACTTTGCCCGTTAACAAACAGAAAAATACCTTTGAGGGGTGCCCGCGACTAACGAGGAGCGGATTAAGCGCCGGCCCGCCCATAACGATGGGCCGGGCCAAGCGTCCCCGAAAAGGTATTTTTTGTTTGTTTACGTGCGAAATATGCTATAATAAACGTAAGTATATTAGGAGGTTTTAATGGTAAAGGTTGCAATCAACGGCTTTGGCAGGATTGGCCGCAACGCTCTCAAAATTTTATTAGACAGACGCGACGTAGAAGTCGTGGCGATTAATGATATCACTGATGCCAAAACTTTGGCACATCTTTTGAAACATGATTCTTCGTATGGCACATACGAAAAGAATGTAAAAGCCGGTGAGAATTCTATTTTTGTAAACACTCGCGAAATTCCAGTATTCGCTGAGAAAGATCCAGCTAACCTCCCATGGGCCAAACTTGGTGTAGACGTAGTAATTGAATCTACTGGCTTCTTTACAAAACCAGAAGATGCTCGCGCCCACATCAAAGCTGGCGCTAAAAAAGTTGTGATTTCTGCTCCGGCCAAGGGCGAAGGCGCCAAAACCATAGTACTTGGCGTGAACGAGGAAATCGTAGATAAAACCGACGAAATTCTTTCCAATGCATCCTGCACCACCAACTGTATCGCTCCAATTATGAAAGTCCTAGAAGACGAATTTGGTATTGAAAAAGCCATGATGACTACCGTGCACTCCTACACTGGTTCCCAACGCATTCTCGATGCTCCAGCCAAAGATCTCCGCGAAGCAAGAAGCGCCGCCGAAAACATTGTCCCAACTACAACCGGTGCATCTAAGGCTGCCGCCAAAGCAATTCCTTCACTCGAAGGAAAATTCAACGGTCTTTCTGTCCGTGTACCAACTCCAGTAGTTTCACTTTCTGACATCACCGCCGTCTTGAAGCGCGATACCACCAAAGAAGAGCTCGTCAAAGTCTTTGAAAAAGCTGCCAAAGAACCATATTACGAAGGCATTCTTGGTATTACCAACGAAGAGCTCGTCTCGAGCGACTTCATTGGCGATCCACATTCTTGTATTGTAGATTTGCCTCTTATCGACGTAGTCGGCGGCAACATGATAAAAGTAGTAGCATGGTATGACAACGAGTGGGGCTACTCAAACCGTTTGGTAGAACTCACCGTGGATTTTGGAAAGGGTGAGTAATGGAAATTTACATCGGGTCGGACTTTAAAGGATTCGAAACCAAAAAATCTCTCATTGAATTTTTGGCCGCTGGAAACCATACCGTAAATGATATGGGCGACTATGAGTATAAAGATGGTGATGATTTTAATGATTCAGCCGTAGCCGTAGCAAAAGCCGTTCGCGAAAACCGCGGCTCGATTGGGATTTTGATTTGTGGTTCTGGACACGGCATGACCATCCAAGCAAATCGCTTTAAAGGCATCCGCGCCACTCTTTGCGACTCGGTGGATGCTGTAATTCCTGCGAAGAAAAGCGACGACGCAAACGTTCTTTGTCTTTCCGCAGACCGCGTCGATATTGAAAAGGCCAAAGAAATTACGGCCAAATTTTTGGAAACTGATTTTGAGCCATTGGAGCGTCGCGTTCGACGTATGAACCGTCTAGACGAAAGGTGGGACTATGATTAGACAGGTATCAATCGTACCAACAATTCTTACAAACGATAAAAAAGAATATCGCTTACAGACCGAGCGTATCAATGCCTTTACTAGACGTGTGCAAATTGACGTGACGGACGGTATTTTTGCTCCGACTGAAACTCTAGATGTGACCAACATTTGGTGGCCAAAAAACTGGGATGCCGACGTACATCTAATGGCTGAAAAACCTTCCGATCATCTCGACACCATTTTAAAACTTGCGCCTTCACTTTGTATTTTACATGCCGAGGCACAAGAAGATTTACTCCCAATTTTCGCCCAACTTAAAGAACGAGGCATTAAAACCGGCGTAGCACTTTTGCCATCCACCTATCCGGGCAATATTAAGCCATACATCGATGCCGCGGACCACGTTTTGATTTTTGCCGGGCATCTCGGCGTACAAGGCTCGCCAGCAGACCTCATGCAAATGGAAAAAGTTGCATTGATTCGCAACATGAAACCAGAAGTAGAAATCGGATGGGATGGTGGAGCGAATATGTCTAATATTCGCGCGCTAGCTCATGCGGATCTCGACGTAATCAATGTCGGCTCTGCGCTCTCTCGGGTCGAAAACCCAGCGGAGGTTTTCCAGCAAATGGTAGCAGAAATCGATAAGAGCGGAGTGGTACTATAATGGCAAGAATCGTTTCACTCGGCTCAGCATTACAAGATGTTTATCTCGTAGATCACGACGATCTCGCTCCAACCGTGATTGGCGAAGAGGCTATCTTTGGCAAAGTTTTGGTTGGTTCAAAAGTTGACATCGATAAAATCGCCTACGAAGTTGGTGGCGGTGGCGTTAATTCTGCGATTGAATTTGCACGCCATGGACACGAAGCAGTTTTGATTGGCAATATCGCCAAGGATTCTGCAGGTGATGCCATCACAAGAGTGCTAAATAAAGAAGGTGTCGACACCAGCTATATGAATTTTTCTAGTAGCAAATCTACTGGCACTTCAATTATTCTACTCGATTCCAAACGCGGCGAAAGAACGATTCTAACTTACCGTGGCGCAAGCGAAAACTTTAGCAACTTTTCTGCCGACGATCTCGACCTTATCGCTCCTGATTGGATGTATGTCACTACCACTCGTGGCGACATGGACACGCTTCTAAAATTCTTTGAAAAAGCTAAATCGATTGGCACAAAAATCATGTTCAACCCGGGCGTAAGGGAATTAACCGAAACTAAAAAACTAATTGGTTTGCTCGAAGATGTAGACGTGCTTTTGGTGAACAAACACGAAGCTGCACAAATTGTGCCTGGTGTTCTTCTTACCGAACTTTTGTATCATCTACATAATTACGTAGAAACCGTAATTATTACCGATGGTTCGATGGGTGGCATTGCTACTAATGGCGAAGAATCTTTCCGCTTCGGAATTTATCAAGATACCCCAATTAAGGATGCGACTGGTGCCGGCGATGCATTCGGCTCTGGTTTTTTGGCACATCTCGCTGCTGGTCATTCTTTCCGAAATTCCTTAGTATACGCTTCCGCAAACTCTACTTCTATTGTGTCTAAAATTGGTGCCAATCATGGTGCCCTCACCGGAAACGAACAGCTTCACCCGATGCCGATCCAAAAAATATAAAGGAGAAATATGTTACCGCAAGAAAAAGAAATGTTAGAACAAATGTCTATTGCCGACCTTGAGCGCGTTAATGCCTACGGCAAAGATTTAACCATGGGGCTTAAAATTATTCGCACCTTCCCACAAGGCGTCACAGTTTTTGGTTCTGCAAGGTTACCGCAAGATCACCCATACTGCCAACTAGCGTTCAATCTAGGCCACAGGCTAGCTGAAAACGGACATGCTGTTGTTTCCGGTGGCGGGCCTGGCATTATGGAAGCGGTTTCTCACGGCGCTTATGAAATTGGTGGCCGCACGATTGGTCTCAATATTACTTTGCAACACGAACAACAGCCAAATCCATACCTTACCGATTGCATTACTTTTGAATATTTCTTTGCTCGCAAAGTTTCTCTTGCAATGGCGTCGAAAGTCTTCGTCTTTTTCCCGGGCGGTTATGGTACTATGGATGAGCTTTGGGAAGTTTTGTGTCTCATGCAGGAAAAGAAAATGCCAAAGATGCCAGTTTTCTTGATGGGTTCAGAATACTGGAGAAGTTTTGATTCTGCCATCCAGGCAATGTTAGATTTACAAATGGTCGCCGCAGACGACGCTCACATTTTCACCATTACTGATAATATCGAAGACGTAGTAGAAGCCGCCAACAAAATTGGACATCCTAAAATCTCCGAAAATTACTATGATGGTTTTCGTGAAGCTAACAAAATAGCCCAAGCTGCGAATTAGTATCAGCAATACGAATAAGCTCGTTATATTTTGCGATGCGTTCGGAACGGGAGAGGGAACCGGTTTTGATTTGGCCGGTGCCGAGACCAACGGCTAAGTGAGCAATTGAAACATCTTCGGTTTCGCCAGAGCGGTGTGACATTACAGTTTTGTAGCCAGCGCGCTTAGCCATCATTACGGCATCGATGGTTTCGGACAAAGAACCAATTTGATTTGGCTTAATCAAAATAGCATTTGCAACACCTTCTTTAATACCACGAGCCAGGAGTTTGGTGTTGGTCACAAATAAGTCATCACCCACGAGTTGGCAACGATCGCCAATACGGTCGGTCATAATTTTCCAGTTCGCCCAGTCATCTTCGGCGAGACCATCTTCAATTGAAATTACTGGATAATTATCAATAATCCAAGTGTACCAGTTGATGAGATCGTCGGCAGATTTCCAGTCGCCATTGGTTTTTAATACATAGTGGTCGTTGTCAAAGAATTCGGAAGAAGCGATATCCATAGCAATGGCAATGTCGTCACCGAATCTTAGTCCGGCTTTTTCGACGGCAAGCTTAATACATTCGAGTGGTTCATTATTACCATCGCGAACTTTTGGTGCATAGCCACCTTCGTCACCAACAGTAGTAGGATAATCGCGTTCGGCTAACACCTTCTTTAAAGCATGGAATACTTCGGCACCCATACGAACGGCGTCGGCAATATTTTCGGCACCGCGTGGGATAATCATATATTCTTGAAAGTCGGTGGCCCAAGAAGCGTGCTCGCCACCATTCATCACATTCATCATCGGCATCGGAATAGACATCTCGTCTTCGGTGCCGGCTAGCTGTGCGACATATTTATAAAAAGGTATCTTCCTAGCATTTGCATTTGCTTTGGCATTTGCAAGCGAAACTGCTAGAATCGCATTGGCGCCGAGGCTAGATTTATTTTCGGTGCCGTCTAGCTCGAGCATGAGTTGATCTACAGTACGTGGGTCGGCAGTATTACCAACTAGCACATCACAGATTTTTGAATTAACATTCCAAACAGCTTTCAAAACACCCTTGCCATTATAACGAGATTCGTCTTTATCGCGGAGTTCCAAGGCCTCATGTACGCCAGTAGAAGCACCGGACGGAACAATTGCACGACCAAAACCGCCGTTTTCTAAATAAACTTCGGCTTCAACCGTAGGGTTACCACGAGAATCTAAGACTTGTCTTGCTTTAATATTTGAAATCGTATCCATGTTTTTTATTATAGCATAATTCTTATGCTTATTTTATTGCAAAAAACATATTGTTTATGTTATTATTTATATAAGTAATAAACTTAAGGAGTTATTTTATGAACGACAATCCTGAGGGATCTCCAAATCCCTTGACCCCAGCTCCTGAAGCAGCTGCACCAGCACCAGCTCCTGCACCTGCCGAAGTAGCACCAGCTCCAGCTCCGGTTGCACCGGAACCAGTAGCACCTGCTGAGCCAGCTGCGCCTGTAGCAGCCGCGCCAGTAGCACCAGCACCAAAGAAAAAGAAAACCGGTATTATCATCGGCGTAATTCTCGGCATCATCGCTCTTGGCTGTGGCGTTGCAGCATTACTCTTCTTCTTTGTATTTAATAAAACTACCGATCCAGCCACCGACGCGATGGTTAAGCTCCTAAACGGCGACAACCGCAATATCGCTATCGCTGGCACTTTTGAATACGGCGAGAGCGCTATGCCTCTTTCTATCGGCTATAATGCTCAATTCGATACCGTAGCCAAAGCGGGCGTAGTAACCGCCACTATTTCCGGTACTACCGAAGGCATGACCATGAACATCGACGTCGAAGCTCGTGCTACTGGCGACGAAAAAGCTTATCTCAAGTTTAGTGGCATCAAAAACATGTTCACTGATGCTTTGAAACAAAGTGGCATCGATTGCGACACTGTAGACTGCACCACTTACATCGAGATGATTGCTTCTACTGGTGACACTACTGGTAGCCTAGGCATGCTCACTTCACTATTTGCACTTGATGGCAAATGGATTTTGCTTGATGGCGTAGATCTCACTTCTAGCTTCTCACTTCCTACTGGCATGAAACTTGATGATATTTCAAGCCACAAGAATGAGATTGTTGACACCTACAAGAAGTATCCATTCATTAAATCTTCTACCGAAAACTTGAAGATTTCGAAGAAAAACGATACTCTCTACAAACTCGATATCGACTTTGACAAACTTGCTAGCTTCACTAACGAAGTGGCTTCCAAAAATGGCGATTCTACAACTGTGACCGCCGATGAACTCAAAGCAACAATCAGCAACGCTGATGATATCTATGCAGAAATCGACAACAACAAGAACTTCACTCGTTTTTACATGGGCGGGCAAGACCTTGCTATCACTTATCCAAGCTCAGTTAGCGTATCCGCACCAGACACTTACACCACTTCAGAAGAACTCATGACTATCTTTGGCCAAATGTTTGGCGGACTCAACTTTGGTGGTGGGGTCAAGGATTGCGCTGTAGATTCTGAAGGATGTATAGAATATCCTGACGATGATTATGCCTATGACATTCTCGATGATGATGATGATGAAGAAGATTCCGATTGGGATTGGATTTGGGACGACGACGAAGAATAATTAACAGGGGTAATTATTTACAAAACATAAGTTTTGTGGTATAATGAGAGTATGGATGTCGTGCTCAAACAAAAACTGGATAAGCTCCCGGCACTGCCGGGGGTTTATTTTCATAAAAACGCGGCTGGCGAGATTATTTATGTTGGCAAGGCTGCGGTTTTGAAAAATCGTGTACGACAATACTTTCATAACACCAAAAAAGACCCAAAAACCGAAGCCCTGGTAGCCGAAATTGCCGATACCGATTGGATTATCGTAGAAACCGAAATGGACGCGCTGTTTCTCGAGTCTGAGATGATTAAGCGTTACATGCCAAAGTGGAACATTTTGCTTCGCGACGACAAGACCGTAAGCTATGTACGCATCAATATGAATGATGAGGTGCCGTATGTGTCTTTTACACGTAATCCTTTGGATGATAAGGCCACTTATATCGGGCCTTTTTATGGCAAATCTGCGGTGGAACGAGCCACCAAAATTTTGCGCCACATCTTTCCGTATTACATTAAGCCATACACCGGCAAAAAGACGCTGGATACTGACCTTGGGCTAACTCCTGGTATCGAAATTGGTAAATGCGAACCGCGTGATTACAAAAGAAATCTTAAAAAACTTATCCGCTACCTAGAAGGGGACCGCGAAAAGCTACTTCATGACCTTGAAAAAACTATGTATAATGAGGCTTCAAAAGGGAATTATGAATTAGCAGCTGAAGCCCGTGACCAGCTATTTGGATTAAAAGAGCTGAAAAGAAAAATCGTTTTTTCGGACAAGGAATTTTTGGATATTTCTTCGGACCAAGCGCTTCTTCAGCTCCAAAAATTACTTGGGCTCGAGAAGCCGCCGCGTCGCATTGAAGGCTATGATATTTCTCATCAATCTGGCACTAATACGGTTGCTAGCATGGTGGTGTTTATTAACGGTGCTGCCGCACGTAGTGAATATCGCAAATTTAAGATTCATACCAGCAAGAATGACGATCTAAAAAGCATGCAAGAGGTGATTACGAGGCGACTCAAACACACCGAGTGGGAATACCCAGATTTAATTATTTTGGATGGTGGGATTACACAAGTAAATGCTATTTTGCCACTGGTGAAAGAGTTCGGAATACCGGTAATCGGTCGTGACAAGTCTGGCGACCATTCAAAATCTGCCGGAGTAAAAATTATTGTTCATGGCGATATCGTACCTTTGTCGAATAGTTCTCATATTTCTAGATTGATCGCCCGCATCGATGAAGAAGCGCACCGTTTTGCCATCACCTACCATTCTTTACTCAAACGAAAATCTATGCTAAAGTAGATGTAGGAGTTATTTTATGCAATTAGGTATTTTTCTACAAATTACTACTTTCGTTTCTGCCGTTTTGTCTATTCTTTTGATTCTACTTCAAACTCGCGGCGCTTCACTTGGTGCTGGCTTTGGTAGCTCTGGCGAGCTCTACACTACTCGTCGTGGTCTCGAAAAATCTCTATTTGTTGCCACAATCGTTTTTGTGGTTGTATTCGTATTATCAATCTTAGGATTATTATTAATTCCATCATAATATGAAAAAATCTATCAAAAAGAGTGGGCAAAAAATTGTAAAAAAGTTTTCCCGTGTTTCTAAGCGCGCTTCGATTGAAAGTAAGGAACATATCAAGGAAAATGTTTTTAAGCGTTTTTCACACATTCTTAATATCAAGCTCCTAATTTTTGAATGGGTACTTCTAGCTACGGCACTAATCATGCTCGCAGCCACCCAAGCGATTTGGTTCGCAAATTCTTATGCTGAGGATGTGTACGTTAGCGGTGGCACTTATACTGAGGCCACGCTCGGTAAAGTAAGTTCATTCAACCCTCTTTTTGCCTCCACTAATAGCGAGCGTACACTCAGCAAATTGATGTTTTCGGCGCTAGTAGAGAATGATTATTCTGGCCATCCAGGGCTGAATCTCGCCAAAACCCTCACTTCCAGTGAAAATGGCAAAGTTTGGACTTTGACGCTTAAAGATAATCTTAAATGGTCTGATGGCGAACCTCTCACATTAGACGACGTGATGTATACAATTAACTTGATCAAGAATCCAGTGGTTAGCACGGTATATAGCAAGAATCTTTCTGGCACCAAGGTTGAGCAAAAAGACGGGGCGATTGTCTTTACTTTGTCTTCGGTTTATGCAGATTTTCCTTCTGTTTTAAACTTTCCAATCGTGCCAAAGCATTCTCTAGAAGATACTTCTCCACAAACTTTGGTTGAGGACGAGTTTTCGATTGAGCCAGTGGTATCTGGTCCATTTATGCTCAACGCCACTCAAACCAACGCTACCGATACTGAAACCACAATTTATTTGTCGCCAAACCCAAATTATTACAAGCCTGGAGCCATGCTAACTAGCTTCGCTTTGCGTGCTTATGA
>CAMZIV010000007.1 GCA_947307355.1 uncultured Candidatus Saccharibacteria bacterium | reverse complement strand
ATATGATTAGCTTCGCGCTGGTAAATCGTGGTGGATAAATTGTGTTTCAAACAAACAACATACAAAAACAAACCCGCTAAGTTTCTAGTTGATCGGTCTCAAACGATGTATAATATAAGGTATGGAGAAACTACATACCCCTGTATTACTGTCAGAAGTCTTAGCAGGTCTTAACCCTCAGCCGAATGAATCATATTTAGATTTAACTGCTGGTTATGGAGGACATGCTAAAGAAATTTTGGATGTAACACAGAATTATAAAAATTCAGTTTTGGTAGATCGCGATGATTTCGCCGCAAACTACTTGCGAGAGAAGTTTGAAGGCAAGGGAATCACCATCGAGAACACAGACTTTTATAATGCGGTGCTACAGCTTTATCAGTGTGGAAAGACTTTCGACTTGATACTAGCGGATTTTGGAGTTTCTTCTCCGCAACTAGACATGGATAGCCGCGGTTTTTCGTTCAAAAACGATGGGCCGTTGGACATGCGTATGGATAGGTCTCAGGAGCTTACAGCGGCAGATATTGTAAACAAGTGGAGTGAAAGGGAGCTAGCCCAAATTTTTACCGACTATGGCGAAGAAAAACCTGGTCGCGCTAAAATGCTAGCTAGAGAAATAGTTCATCATCGCCCGATAAAATCCACCAAAGAATTAGCAGATATTATAGTAGGGAAGTCTAAATATAGTAAAATCCATCCAGCTACCCGTATTTTTCAGGCGATTCGTATCGTAGTAAACGACGAACTCGGTGAAATTGAAAAAACGCTGCCACTTCTACCTAAAATCCTGAATAAAGGCGGCAGGGTAGGGATCATCACTTTTCATAGTCTAGAAGATCGGCTAGTTAAAGAATACTTTAAAGAAGCATCAAGCTTCGGCGAAGAGTCAGAACTTACGATTATTAACAAAAAGCCAATCGTTGCGGGAAACATGGAGTTAGTTATCAACCCGCGAGCTAGAAGCGCTAAACTGCGAGTAGCAAAGCGGAATTGATAAAAATAAAAACAAAACAAAAAAGGAGGCAATATGCCAAAGCAAATTTTAGTCGCGAACAAATCCCGCGTCCAAACCGTTAAGGTAAACTTCCGCTAGTCCTCTCACTGGGCGGGGAAACCCGCCCAGATTAAAGGACAGTGACATGGGCCTTTAACGGTCCGCCAATTTAGAGTTTCACAGAGAGTGTGAAGTGTATGACCTTCCCGGGCAAGCCTTTATGGATTACTTATAGCTCTGTCTATAAAGGCCCCCGGTCTAAGACAAAGGTCTAAAAAACAAAAATAAAAAAGAGTGAAGGAATTATAAAAACAAAATGAGAAGTCAAACAACATATATAACGAGAAGGGAACCGATCGCCACATTCGGCCGCAATCGTAATACTGTGCGTCTTTCAAAGCGCAGTCTCGGTTCGATTTCTCAGATTGTAATTGTTAGCATGTTAACTTTAGTATTTGGTCTCATCTATGTGGCAGAGGGAACCAAAGTAACTAGCTATGATTATGAAATCTCAGCAGTTGAATCAGAAATTTCCGAAATGACCGCAAAACGTGATGATCTCGCAGTAGAAAAGGCGCGTCTAAACTCTGTAGCGACCGCAAAAAATAGCACTGTTGCAGCCGCGATGGAAGACGCGACGGTAACGGGCTATGCCGCGGACTAAGATTTTAAAGAATGTAGTTTTAGTCGCACTCGGTATTATTACCGTGCGACTATTTTTTATCCAAATTATCGAGCATGATGCTTGGGTGGCCAAAGCCAACGAGCAACACACTTTGCTCGAGACTATTGTGGCCAAACGCGGTAAGATTTATATGAAGGATGGCAACGATACTGTACCAGTAGTACTAAACAACACTGTTTACTCCGTGATTGTGGACCCTGCTGTCACCGACAAGGACAAAATCAAAGAAAGCCTCGAAAAAAATGCCAAGGATTATATTACGGCAGATATTGACGAAGTGTTTAATACCGAAGGTCTTAGATATTATATTATTGCCAGAAACATTCCGCATAGCATCGCTACTAAAATCGCCGAAGAAGAAATTGGTGGAGTATGGTTCCAAAAAAGCAACCAGCGCTATCATCCAGAAGGTGAACTTGCTTCTGGCATGCTTGGTTTTGTAAATGCAGACGGTCTTGGCCAGTATGGCGTAGAAGGGTCCTTAAATAATATTTTGGCAGGGAAAGACGGAGTCGTGAAAAGTGTTTCCGATATTAATAACATCGCGCTTTCCATTGGTAATGACAATGTTAAAATCCCAGCCGAAGATGGTAAAGACGTGGTGCTTTCTATTGACCGTGGTCTGGAGCGGGGAATCGAAGAAATCATGGCTGGTGCTGTAGCGAATTCGGCCGCCACCAATGCTGCTGCGCTCGTGATGGATCCAAACACTGGCAAAATCATCGCCATGGCCAACGTGCCAAATTATAATCCAGATAATTATGGCAAAGTTTCGGATGCTTCCGCGTATATTAATTACACTACTGAAGTTCCGTACGAGCCAGCTTCTATTTGTAAAAATTTCGCCTTTTCTGCCGCTATCAACGAAGGCAAAATGACTTCAGAAACCACCTATTATAATACTCCGTATACCGTAGTAGATGGTTGGAAAATTTGGAACGCCGAGCAACGCGCGATTCTAAACAACCATACTTTAACTATGAAACAAGCTTTGTATTGGTCTCTTAACGTCGGTTCGATTCAAGCTCTCAAATTCCTTGGCGACGATCCAGACAATATCACTCAAACCGGTCGTGAAAGGCTTTACGATTACTATCACAACAAATTCCGTCTTGGCCAAATCACTGGCATCGAGTTAATCGAGGCTGCCGGCTATATTGAAGATCCAAACGAAGGTTGGGGTCGTGATTCTACCTACGCCAACATGACCTTTGGCCAAAACCTTGGTATTACTATGGTTCAGACCGCTACGGCATTTTCAGCTGTTATAAATGGTGGCGTGTGGCGCACCCCAACAGTTGTAGAAGGGGAATATAAAAACGGTGAAATCATTCCACTAAATCTTTCCGAAAAAATCTCAGACCAAATTTTAACAGAATCAACTAGCGATATGATGCGCGATATGCTCATCAATAACCGTAGCTACAAAGTACGCTCCGGGATAGACCGTGCTGGTTATGCCATCGGTGGTAAATCCGGTACTGCGCAAACAGTCGTAAACGGCTCTTACGACAACGAGTTTAATCAAATGATTGGTTCCTACATTGGATTTATTGGACCACAAGCGGAATTGCCAAAGTATGTTATAATGGTGAAAATGTGGGGTGAAGGCCAAGCTCTGAGCGGTGGCGACGCACAAAACTTGTTCGATTCACTTTCAAATTACGCAATTGATTATTTGAAAATTAAACCGAGGTATTAAGATGGGCATCATCAACGAAGAAATATTTTATGGATTATTACTCGCACTAGCAGGGTTCCTGTTTTCAATGGTGCTTACACCAATTTATACTTTCTTTGCGTATAAATATAAGTTTTGGAAAAAACAGAAAAAATCTACTGTAGATGGTGGCGCTCTTCCGGTCATGACCAAGCTTCACGCTCACAAATTCAAACATGTTTTTCCAACTATGGCAGGCCTTATTGGCGTCATCGCCATTACGATTGTAACTTGGATTTTTAACCTAGATCGTGGCCAAACTTGGCTGCCGCTAGCTGGTTTTCTAGGCGGTGCGGCCGTGGGCGCAATCGACGATCTTATTAATGTTTTTGGTTCTGGCCGTGGCGCGGCTGGTCTGCGCGGCCCGGTAAAATTCTTCCTAATTACCCTTGTTGGTGTAATTCTTGGTTGGTATTTTGCAGTTAAACTTGGTTGGACTCAAATCCTTGTGCCATTTGTTGGCGACATCGAAATCGGCGTCGTCGGTATGATTATCGTCTTTGCCTTTGCCGTAGTAGCTACATCAAATGCGGTCAACATCACAGATGGTCTCGACGGTTTGTCTGGTGGTCTTGCTATGATGGCCTACGGTACGTTTGGTATTATTGCTTTGTTCCAAGGTCACATTATGCTCTTTGGTTTTTGTATGACAGTAGTTGGCTGGTTGCTTAGCTATATTTGGTTCAACGTACCGCCAGCTCGTTTTATGATGGGCGACACTGGTTCATTTGCACTTGGTGCCGGGCTTGGTGTAGTTGCCATGATGACCGATTCATTCTTGCTACTTCCAATTATTGGGCTCATGTTCGTAATTGAAACCAGCTCCAGTTTGATTCAGCTTATTTCAAAGAAATTCTTCCACAAAAAGATTTTCATCTCCGCACCACTTCACCATCACCTAGAAGCAAAAGGTTGGGGTGAAGCCAAAATCGTTATGCGCTTCTGGATTTTGGCTGGCGTCTGCGCAATCCTCGGTGTCTTTATCGCGGCCGTAGGAGGCGCGATTTAATGAATCGCAAACACAAATCAGATCTTGTAATTCTATTTTCTACATTAGGTTTGATGGCTGTAGGCCTAATTATTATTTACGCGATTGGCCCGATGCGTGCAAACGTGCTTAACTCTACTTATGGCACGGATTACGGCTCAAATGATTTTTTCTTTGGGCAACTCCGCTCGGTTATTCTGTCGTTAGTGGCATTTTTTGTTGCTTTTAAATTAATACCATATAAGTACATCAGAAAATACGCCAAAGCTCTGATTATCTTTGCAATTTTCTTGTCTGCTTTGCTCTGGATTTTGGCTATGAGCGGCTCTAGTCTAGCCAAGTGTGAGCTCGGTGAATGCCGTTGGTATAATTTTGGCCCAGTGAGTTTCCAACCAGCAGAATTTTTAAAACTCGCACTCGTGATTTATCTTGCAGATTTTCTTGCCCGCAAAAAAGAAGAAGGGAAGATTGGTAAGTTTCAAGATTTTTGGCTACCAATACTAATTGTCTGCGGTCTGTCTTTATTCTTAGTCGTAATTGCGCAAGGCGACCTTGGCACTGGCGTAGCTCTAATTTCAATTATTTTTGGGACTCTTTTAATCGCTGGCGTTCCGGCTAAGCAGTATTTAATTATGTTAGCACTTGTACTTGTTGTGGCGGTTGGTGCTGTGGCCACATCTAGCCACCGCAAGGAACGTGTTGACGCTTGGATTGCTACTTTATCCGGCAGCGAAAGCACAGATTCTACTTATCATATTGAAAATGCTATGCTGGCGATTGGCACCGGCGGTTTCTTTGGCGTGGGTATCGGTAATTCCGTCCAAGCCACTGGCTATCTTCCAGAATCCATCAATGACTCTGTCTTTGCAATTATGGGCGAGACCTTTGGCTTTGTTGGCTTGTTTGCTATTATCGCTGTGTTTGGCGCCATGCTGATTCATATGTTAAAAGTAGCGGACACGACGCCCGGCCAAGAAGAGAGAATTATGGTAATCGGTGTGTTCTCGTGGACGCTGGCTCAGGTCGTAGTGAACATTATGGCCATGACAAGTCTTGTGCCGGTTACCGGTATTACACTTCCGCTCCTTTCTTATGGTGGTACTAGTATGGTCTTTATTGCTTTTGCTATTGGCCTCGTTTCACAAGTTTCGTGTTATACTAGTAGAGAGGTAAAGAAAAATGAAAATATTAGTAGTGGGCGGGGGGTCCGGCGGTCATATCACTCCAGCCGTCGCCGTAATTCGTGAGATTCTTGAACTTAAGCCTCGCGCTGAAGTAGAATTCTGGACTGATTTTAAATATCACAAAAACGTCACAAAACTTACCACCGAAATCGGTGTTTCTTGGGGCGAAGAAAGAAACGTTAAACGCAAAAAAGGTCCATACATTCGCGTACGTCGCATCATGGCTGGCAAATTCCATCGCTATGCCGGATGGAAATTTGCAGACTATTTCACTCATTTTGATATTACTTTAAAGGATCTAATTTTTGGCAATATTTTTGGTTTCTTTGGTTTTATTGGTGGACTTATTTCTAGTTTTGTACGTCTCCTGCCAAAGAAATATCGTCCTAATGTAATCTTTTTTAAGGGCGGATATGTTTGTTTGCCGGTTGGTATCATCGCCAAACTTTTTAAAATTCCGTATGTTATTCATGAATCAGACGTGGTAGCGGGTCTTGCCAACCGTGTGCTTATGAAAAAGGCCACCAAGGTTGCTTTTGGTATGCCAATCCCAGAAGAATTGCAAGAAAAGCATCCAAACTATGTCTGGACTGGTATTCCAGTTGGACCAGAATTTAAATCCGTTAGTCCTACGCGCCAAGAATCGCTCAAGAAAGCCTTCTCATTTAATGCCACAAAGCCACTTGTGGTGATTACTGGCGGCT
The DNA here is from genome assembly GCA_947307355.1 of uncultured Candidatus Saccharibacteria bacterium. Classification (GTDB taxonomy): domain Bacteria; phylum Patescibacteriota; class Saccharimonadia; order Saccharimonadales; family Saccharimonadaceae; genus Nanosyncoccus. The sequence continues at coordinate 17,564 of CAMZIV010000007.1, read as the reverse complement.
CACAGGGTTCCGAGAACCTAAACGAAGCTACACGTATTATTCTGCCAGAACTACTCAAATTTGCTTCAGTTGGTTTGGTCGCTGGCCGCAAGCATTACGAAGATATGATTGACTTAAAACAGTACGAAAACTGGGAGAAAGCCTCTCTCGAATCCAACTTCCGCATGTGGGAATTCAACACCACTATGGATGAACTCATGGGTGCCGCCGACGTGATAGTGTCACGCGCTGGCGCAACTACTATTGCCGAAATGGCTGCGCTCAAAAAGGCAACTATCCTTGTTCCGTTCGAACGTTTGCCGGGTGGTCACCAGGTCAAAAACGCTGAAAGATTATCCGATGCTGGTGCTGCTGCAGTGGTGCTTGATTCCGAAATGATGCGAAACCCAGGTAATTTACTAGAAGAAATTCGTCGCCTAATCAAGAACCCGCGTCTTCGCGCCGACATGGCCGATAAATTGCATGATGAAGCTCGTGCCGATGCCGCTAAAAGGCTTGCCGAAATAATTTTGGAGGTTGCCTAAGCTATGGCAGAGGGTGGCGAAGAGCCAAAGGCTCCAAAACTGGCACGCCGTAAAGACCACAAAAAATCCACTTGGAAATCTGGTCGCACTATTGGTGAGCGCCGCGAAAAGCTCGAAACCGCCTCTGAACGTGCCTTGAACCACAAGAAAAATGAAAAAAGAAAACGCATTCGTTTTGTAGCGACGTTGATTGGTTTTGCTACCGTCATGGTCGTTGCAGTCTGGGCCTACAACTACTTTATTAAAGGCGCCGAACCAGAAGAGTATTCGCCGGTAGTAGAAATTCCGTTCGTCCCAACCGTCGAAGTAATAGACGAAAGCCCCTCTTCTAGCGGTATCACATCCCGCATGAAAGAATACATTGGCCAAGCCGAAGCAGACTTCCGAGAGTTAGGGTACACCCCTGTAAAAGTAGTGATCCCAAAGGGAACTATCAGGGAAGTAGACTTCTATCTAGATGGTAAAACTGGGCACATTAAGCTGTTTATTGATAGACCAACAGGTGTCTCGGTTGAGGATGCGGATCGCATGCTTCGTTATCTGGAAGAACAGGGAATAAACGAATTTACATATATAGACGTCCGGATAGACAGCAAAGCCTACTGGAAATAGGGAACTAAAGGCCAAAATAACAGGGGTCCACCTCTGTTATTCCCCCTGTTTGATTCTGATTCTCTACCCCGTATGTTCGGTTTTTGTTCGGAACGTGTTTTGTAAATTTTGTGAGTAGAGTGGGGAAATATGTAAAATAACAGGGGAGGAAAGCAAATAGGGAAATAAAATGGGGAAATGTCAAATCCAAAAATCTGGCTCCAAATTGTGGAAAACTTATGGATTTACAGGGGTCAAAGGGCGGATCTGGCTAAATACAAGTATTAGTAAGTTGCACCTAACCGCCGGGATAATTTATCTAGATTTCTAAACGGAAATTTGCGCGTCTCACGCCGGATGGGGGTCTCGCGCGACAAATTTCCTAAAATCTAGATAAATTATCTCGGGCTTAGGCACAATACTTACTAATACTTATATTTAGCCAAACACATACTTTAACATACGTAAAATATATGCATATATACATGTGTAGAATCATATTTATGTAGCAATTCCCGGTCACATGAGAATTACGCTTATGTTTAGACGATTAACTTACCGTCTTTTTCAAATACCCTTAATGTCTTAAAATCTGTATTGTGCGACATTGAATATATATTGAAAAGACGATTGTTGTTACGGCCATTTTTCCATAAATTTTGAGCCAGTCTCGCGGCTGGCTCATTTTTTGGTGTTTAATTCCCTCGTTCTCACGTTTAATGCTTGACCGACAAGAACCCATCTACTGAATTATCTACTTCTGCATAGTCTTCTGGGTCCTTAACAGGGGTAGACAGGGGTGTAGGCTTATTATCAGGGGTAATAGAGACTGCGGACTTTTCCTTATATTCTACCTCTGGTCTAACAGGGGAGGAAACTATCCTCTTTTTGGTAGGTTGGACAGGGGAACTACTCTGTTTTACAGGGGTGGTTTTCCCTTTCTTTCCCCTATTTTTAGGGTCGTGTTTCCCTGCTTCTGGCTTCTTCTCTTCCTTTTTTGGCTCAGTAGTTGCCTGTTCGTTTACAAGTTTTGCTAGATCTTTTAGCCCGAGCCTTTCTTTGCCTTCAGCGGCATTTGGGCTGAGGTTTTGGCGGCGAAATTCGGCTTGTGGTGAAACTGGTCTTAAGTTCGGTTTTTGTTCGGTACGTGGATGAGGAGAACTATACTTCGGGGCAGAGCTATTTTTGCCGATAAAACTACGTGGCTGAACTTGGAAAGTGGTAGTAGTTGGCTCCGGCTGGCGGCCAGAGTCGGAAAGTTCTTTTTTGTACTTTTCGGATTGCTCGATTGTCTCACGAATCTCAGCCTCAACCTCGGCTCTTGGACGTGCATAATTGGCCCTAGAATGGGCAATAATAGCATCAAAGTTATCCTTTGGTGTGCTTGGAATCGAAAGCGTAGTAGCAGTAAAGGCTGGCACTTTTTCACCATTAATAATCATTGAAATGATGAAGTTACGGTTATTGAGCTGTACTAGATCATTCTCGGAGAAAGTCGGCTCGAATTGTTTTACGAGGATTGGCGCATCGTCGGCAGAAACGCGGAACGAAATCGTAGTACCAACGTTACCAAACACAGCATCGCGAACCGTCTCGGTCATCTGAGCTACGTATTGGTTTGCTACGGTGAGATTAAGACCATATTTGCGGGCCTCAGAAAGAATCACGGAGAACGAATCAGTTGCAAAGTTTTGGAACTCATCTACGTAGAGATAGAATGGACGTCTATCTTCGATGCGTGGAATGTCGGAACGGCTCATAGCGGCAAGTTGAACCTTAGTTACTAGGAAGGAGCCAAGAATACCGGCGTTATCTTCGCCGATAAGACCTTTAGAAAGGTTCACGGCGAGAATTTTGCCTTCATCCATAATTTTGCGGATATCAAATGAAGATTTTGGCTGGCCGATAATATTACGAATGATTGGGTTTGCAGTAAAGGCGCCGACCTTATTTAGAACTGGAGCAATAGATTCATTAACCTGCTTTTCGTTCCACTGGCCAAACTCGTGTTTCCAGAACTGAAGCACAGTCACGTCTTTACAATAATCCAAAGTTTCCTTGCGGAATTCTTTATCTGTTAGCATACGAGAAATATCAAGCAGCGTGGTTTCTGGGCGGTCTAGAAGCGCCAGAAGGGTATAACGGAGGATATGCTCGAGCCTTGGGCCCCAAGAATCGCCGAACATACGTTTAAGTACGCCGATTACCTCAGAACAAATGTTTGGTTTGCGGGAAGGATCAGTGATCTCAAGTGGGTTAAATGCCACCGGATAGGCGGTATCGGCAGGGTTGAAGTAAACTACATCTTTGATACGTGATTCTGGGATAAATTTAAGGTTGTCAATGGCAAAATCGCCATGCGGGTCAATAATACAGTAGCCTTGATTATAGAAAACATCAGAGAGCGCAAGAAGTTCGAGCATACCGCTTTTCCCTGCCCCCGTCTGGCCAATAATATATACGTGACGAGAACGATCGCGGCGGGTTAGACCAAATTGATGATTGATGCCGCGGAAGTTAGTAAGACCAAAGGCGGAGATGTTTTCGTCTAGATTAGGGTCGCCGGTGAGTACCGGAAGTTGGGCTGGTGGTTCAGCGGTCTTGCTGTTGGCCCATACGATATTAGGGGTTTCTACAGAGGTGTGTGGCAAATGATATACCGAAGCGAGCTCAGATATATTTAGAATGAAGCCACGATTAGAGAATTGGCGCATCTTGTAACCATCTAGGTCGGCCTTGTTAAAGCTACCGCCAATCTGTTTGAAGCCGTTTAAATTCGTAGAATTATATTGTTTAAATGTGCCTACGAGTGCTTGCATATTAAGTTTGGCATCAGTTTCGTTTTGGCCAAGATATGCCAAGCGAATTTTTACTTCATAGCCAAGTTTGGTGGCCTTTTCTTCAGCCTTGGCAATTTGGGTTTTGGCACGTTCGGATAATTCAATTTTTTCATCAGAACCAGTGCCGCCGGCTGGTGGGCGGAAAAGCGCACCGAGAGCTTCTACCAGCCAGACCCAGTCGAGTCCTGCGCCGAGGGCTTTTTTGCCAGATTTAATACGCTCAATCCATTTATCGGTGGTAGTTTTATGCCAATCATCAGGAATTGGACGAGCTAGAATCTGAATCCACATTTCTTCAGTGCGATCCGGGTCGAGTTTAGCCAGCGTACCAGTAATACCGGCAAGTGGATCCACCTCAAAAGTATCAAAGGTCTTGATTGGCAAAGCCTCATTTTCTACTAAAGATAGCTCGGTCATATAATTAATAGGATATTTGGCGCGGTTGTCCACGTAGTCTTCATTCATTTTGTAGATTTGGACGGTAGGATACTGGGAATAAATCTGTCCTTCTACAAAACTCTGCAAAACTTTTGGTACCCAGACATAGAAGCGGATTTGCCCAGCGGTAGAAACGATTTCAAAAGACAAATGCTCTTGCACGCCACCAGAATTTCTGAGCTCTTTCCTGTCGCGAAGAATACCATGAAGTGACGCAAAAAGCTGTTCTGCAGCGAGCTCTTTTTTATCATTTTCGCGTGGGATTTCGAGCATCAACAAAACAGAATCTACATTTAAGACTTTGAGTTTATTTAGTTTTTTATAGTTTCTATAAGTTAGAAATGCCAAGAGACCCACAACCGGAATCCAGAATATCGGCATTAAAATAAAATGTATGACACTATCCATATAGCTCTATTTTATCATATTTAAGCTAAAGTATAGGAGTTTTTATCAATTTTCTTAAACAATTTTTTGTTCTGCAAATTCAAGAGAATGGTAGTTTCTTTGACTTTGCGAACTTTGAGAACCTGCTTTACGATCTCTTCACGAGTAAGAGCCTTATCGGACTTCTCGAGGATAGACTTAATAATATCAGAAATAGTTCCCTTCTTGTAACCCCAAGAACTAAGAGCATAAATACCACGGCCGATTAGGATGAAACGGCTATCTTTAATAAGTTCGTTATGAATTGCTTGAATAGTTACGTTTTTGCGTTTAAAGTTGGAATCTTTGATTTCTTTTGCGATTTCAGAGAAGTGCATAGGCTCTTTCTTGGTTTCGAGAATTACAAAGATTTTGTCGCGAATATTCTTTGGGTTTACTGCTGGCCACTTGGTAAGACCCCACATACCATTAAGGGTAGCAAGGAGCTTAGAAATTGACGCAATTGCTTTAATATGGTCAGGATGTTCATAATTTAGCTTGCTGTCAAGCTCGTCGAGAGACATAGGTTGTTTTGTTTCTTTAATGAGCTTTACGATTTCGTCTACTTTGGTGCGAATAGCTTTTTCGTCACCATATTCAGCGATACCGACAGCGGCGTTATATTTATCATTCTCTTCTACAACAGTAAGAGCTTTAGAGAAGGTAGCAATAAAATAAATGCCGGTCTTTTGTGAAGGGGTAGCGGCTTTGCCATATACCTTATCAGCAAGATCGGTGATTTTTGCGACGCGACCCATTTCGGTGAGGTTGCGAATTAAGATTTTTTCTGCAGATGCGAGTTCTGGAATCTTATTCTCCTCAGCGGATATTTGGAGACGAATTAAGATTGCTTTTTCGAGCTGACGCACACGCTCGCGCGTGATAGAAAGCATTTCGCCAATTTGTTCTAGGGTTTCTTTGGTGCCGTTTAGTCCGAAACGACGTGAAATGATTTCCTTTTCACGATCTTGTTCGATAATTTTCAGACTTCCGGAGATTGCATTTTTTAGGATTTCCGCATTTTGGTCCATCAGGTTTTTTCCTTATCCCACATCTGTTAAATTTATTAATTTTCTTTATAATATCATAAGTTTGTGTGTCTGTCAACTATGAAAATTATTAATTTCCAATACTATTGTAGCACATTTTTTACAAATTTGAAAAAAAATTGTAAAAGCATAAGCGTGCATATTATTTTGGTATGTGCTACAATAGGCTTATGAATAAACGTTATTGGGCAACGGCGCTGGCTATTCCTGCTGTTTTTGGGCTTTTTGCCACCAGTAACGCCCTTGCGGACAATACTACGGTTACTGTAAATGTGACCAATATCAGTCTTGAGCTAGATGTTCCCTCCGATCCGGCAGTACTTACTCTTCGTCCTACTGCTACTGGTGCAAATTTCGGTTCAGTAGATCTTACCGCTACGGTTGGCACTAATAATCCGGCCGGATATCAATTATCGGTGGAATTTTCAGATACTAGTTTGATTCGCACGGCTGCAATTGGTAATGATACTCCAGAAATTAATACACTAGACGATTTGTCTGGTGGCTATGCCGAGAATGATTTCACGGTGAATCGTTGGGGCCAAAAAGTGACCGGGGATAATTATTTCCCTGTTCCAAGCGGCACGCTTGCGCCTGCCAGCTGGTCTTCCGATGAACCAGTTAATAATGCAGATAATATCATTACTCTCGCTGCCAAAGCCGACGGCACCATACCATCTGGTACTTATGAAGTTACACTTACTTATACACTTGTGGCGAATGTAGTATCTGGTCCGGTCTCGCTTGAACAGGCTTATTCCAATGCTGGGAAAACCAAAACTACGGTTTCCGGTAATCAATATTACGTAATGCAAGATATGACTTCAGAAATTTGTTCCAATACCACCGAAATTCCAAGTGAACTCCAAGTAGTAGATAATCGTGACAATAAAATATATTGGATTGCCAAGCTCGCCGACAACAGATGTTGGATGACCCAAAACCTCGATTTAGATCTCGTCCACATGGAAAACGATGAAGATGCGCTTTATACTCATGAAAATACAGACATTGGTTGGGAAAGTGGTTCAACTACTACTTCTTCTTGGAATCCTCCTTATTCTACTATCCCGGCTGCAAGTATATCTAATTCGGGCATGATTACGAATTTAGATCAGTATTGCCAAGATCATACACTTTGCTCTTTGGATGTTGGAGACTGGTACTGGACAGATACCTGGTATGGTTCTAGCGATTGTCCGGATGATGAAGGTAATAATTACGCAGCTTGCAATTATTTGAATGGTAATGCCAATGGTAAATTTTCACAAACTGCTTATGCAAACAATGGTACACATGGTCATGTTGGTAATTATTATGCAGGAGATGCGATATTCTCTTATTATGATGGATATTGGGGCTCTATCTGCCCTGCCGGCTGGGAGTTACCGAGAATCGATATCAATGCATGGACATCGCAACCAGAGCTTAATGATTATTATAATTTGTTTAACGAATATGTTGATAATCTTGATCCGAGCGCGTATGTATCGGCCGATACTGATATAGAAATAACCCCTTCGCCTTTGTATTTTGTACGTTCAGGATATTATGATTTTGAATACAGTAATAAACTATTTCAAGCTGGTTCGGCAGGGTCTTATTGGTCCAATAATGGAGGAATGGATTTAGAACATGAAGACGACCAAATTGTTATATTTGATGCTGGTGGTATAAACCTCGAAATAGGCTCGTCTGTCCGCTGTGTAGCACGCTAGTTACAATTTTGCCTAACGCTTTTTTGTGGTTTTCTTGGCTCCGCCACGGGTGCCGCGGCGAGTTTTCTTGGTGGTTTTTGGCTTGTTCTCAAGCATTTCTTTAGCCTGCTCAAGAGTAATCTTCTTTGGATCCATGTCTTTTGGAATCTTAGCGTTATTGCGGCGGCCTGGCCCCTTAATATATGGTCCGTAAGCCCCGTTTATAATCATAATTTCATCCCAATCCGCAATAATAGAATCAACTTTGGCCTGGTACAAAGGCAAAGCCTCTTCTAGAGAAACAGTATAAGGGTCAAAATCCTTCATTGGTATATTATATTTGCCGCCCCTTAGATATGGACCAAATGGACCGTTGGCGGCGATAAGTTCTGCTCCGTCTGGTGCCTTGCCAAGCACACGTGGCAGCACTGGGAGCGCTAGTTGCTTCAAGGCTTGCTCGAGCGTCACAGTTTTTACAGATTTTCTCTTTGGCAGTGGTGCAAAACGTGGTTTTTCGCCGGCATTTTTCTCATTATCACCAAGCTGGATAAAGCCACCGTTCTTCCCTACTTTTGCATAAATTGCTTTGCCGGTCTCTGGGTCGTGGCCTAGAAGGCGCGCATTATTGTATCTTTCTACACCTTGGGCTACAAGCACTGTATCGCGGAATGGACCATAAAAATCGCGCAGCATTTTTACGCGTTCGAGCTTAGCCTCGGCCACAAGGTCCAAATCTTTTTCGATATTGGCGGTAAATTTATAATCGACAATGTTCTTGAAATTATCGGTTAAGAAACCAGAAACTAGCTCGCCAATTGGAGTAGGAATCAATTTACCTTTGTTGGCGCCGTATTTTTCGGAAACTTCAGTTTTGGCTACGTTGGAACCTGGTTTTGCTACGAGTTCAACTATCTTGCGTTCTTCCCCTTCAGACTCGCCTTTTACCACATAGCCACGAGCTTGAATAGCGGTCATAATTGATGCATATGTGGATGGGCGGCCAATGCCGAGTTCCTCAAGTTTCTTTACTAGCGAACCTTCAGTGTAGCGAGCGGCCGGTTTGCCATAGTTCTCACGGGCAGTCATTTCGGTAAGTTTTACGGCGCTTCCTTTAGCGAGTTTTGGCAGTTCCGTATCTTTGCTTTTGCCATAAACCTTGAGAAAACCATCAAATATTACCACTTCACCCTTGGCGGTAAATGTACCTGGAGCGATTTTGATTGTGGTCTTAGCGATTTTAGCATTGGCCATTTGGGTGGCAAGCGTGCGTGCCCAAATTAGCTGGTAAAGCTTCTTTTCGTAGTCGCTTTTCCCTGCAGAAGTGCGGGTAATATCGGTAGGGCGAATCGCTTCGTGGGCTTCCTGCGCGCTGGCATCTTTGGTTTTAAACGAACGCACATGCAGATACTGTTTGCCAAAGGTATTCTCGATGTAGCTCGCCATGGCAGCGGTAGCCTGTTTGGAAAGATTTAGTGAGTCTGTGCGGTGATAAGTGATTAAACCAGCCTGGTAAAGCCCTTGCGCAGCGGTCATGGTGGTGCGGGAAGAAAAGCCGAGCTTGGAGTTTGCTTCAATTTGGAGTGCGGCAGTAGTGAATGGAACTGGATTTGCCTTAGTTCCCTCTTCATCAGTCACGTCGGCAACGGTAAAGTTTTCATCTTTTAACTTCGTGAGCAAATCTGAGGCGGCCTTTTCATCCTCTGGCGCATCGCCATCATAAGTTGCTTCAAAATCGGTAAATTTAGCCGTGACTTTATAATTAAACTTGCTTTCGTGCTTTTCAATTTCCTTTTCGCGCTCCACAATCAAGCGAAGAGCTGGCGATTGCACGCGCCCGGCACTGATGGCGCCCGGCACTTTGCGGCGGACCATATCAGAAAGATCATAACCTACAAGCATATCAAGGGTTTGGCGCGCCTGTTGTGAGGATACCATATCCATATCTACGGTGCGTGGATTTTTAATTGCCGCGTCCAAAGCAGGCTTAGTAATTTCATGAAAAGTGATACGTGCGGTATCCTTTGGAAGCCCCAAAACTTCGCATAAATGCCAAGAAATCGATTCTCCCTCGCGGTCTTCATCGGTTGCGAGCCAGATTTTGTCGGCGGCTTTGGCTTCTTTTTTGAGCTCAGCAATAATAGATTTATGCCCCGGGTCCACTTCGTAAGTGACGTCAAAAGTACTTTTATCTACCTTGGTATCCTTGCGAATATGCCCCACAGAAGCTAGCACTTTAAAATCATCACCGAGATATTTCTCGATGGTATGTGCCTTCGCCGGGCTCTCTACTATCACTAAATTTTTTGCCATATATATAATAATAACACACGGGTCAAGCATAAGGATTTTATAAAGGCGTCAAAAAAGCCTCAGGTAAGGGTGGGCATCACCTGAGGCTATTTTGGCCCTCTAACACTTCTCTGTTTTATACCGGGGAGACCCCGGAGCGTAACCCACCTCACACAATTGGGGCCCGCCGGTTAGAGGGGTTGCTATGCCTTCGAAGCGATCCTTTCAAAGTGGAGGTAATACTTTAAACTTAAGAACCATTAAGAAATTCGAAAGCCGAAAGGGTTTCAAAAGCACGCAACTTCTGCTACACTAAAGATAGTATAGCTGAAATTATAACTTATTTAGGTGCGGTGTGGAGCCCTTTTTGAGCTCCAACTGTCCTTATTATATCACACAGGAGAAAATATGTCAACACTTTTTAATGATTTTTCACAAAAAATCAACACATTATCACCCCTAGAAGCAAAATATACAGAGGTGTTAAGTACTATTGCGGTTATGCCTAAAATGTTGTATTTTTATGGCAAAATACCCGAAAATGTGGTAAAAACTGTCGCAATTGTGGGCTCGCGCCGTAATACCAGATATGGTGAAGAAGTGGCGTACAAAATGGCCTATGAGCTGGCTAAGAAGGGTGTAATTATTATATCTGGGCTGGCTTACGGGATAGATTCAATCGCCCACCGGGCAACTTTAGACGCCGGCGGTACCACTATCGCTGTTCTTGGCACCCCCATAGATCAGATTTATCCACGTGGCCACAAGGGTCTCGCCAGAGAGATAACAGAGAGCGGCGGCGCTGTCATAAGTGAATACGCCCCAAGTACAAAAGTCTACCCAAAACTCAGTTTCCTCGAGAGGAATCGGATTATTTCTGGCCTGGCAGATATTGTAGTAGTGGTGGAAGCGGCCGAAAAATCCGGCTCTTTGAACACTGCTGCCCACGCTCTAGAACAAGGTAAAGAGGTTTTCGCGGTACCTGGTAACATTACGAACCCATATTCCCAGGGGTGTAATAAATTAATCACCCAGGGAGCCAACCCATATACCGAGCCAGACGATCTTCTCCGGTTACTCTTCCCTGAAGCCTACGCCAAAAAGCGCAAAAAACTCGCGAACCTTCTGCTATTTGGCGACAATGATATAGAAACAAAAATCCTCCGTTGCCTTGCCGATGGCACCCGCGATGGCGACAAAATCATGGAAGAACTCCATCTTCCGGCCGCCTTATTTAATGAAACTATCACGATGCTAGAGATCAAAGGCTCCGTTCGTGCTCTCGGTGCGAATAATTGGGGATTAACATAAAAAGTATGCTATAATATATGCATGACCATTAAAGATGTAAAAAAATCTCTTGTGGTATTCTTGGCTATTTTTGGACTTTTCTCTGGTGCGCAGGCGTCAGCGACTACCTATACTACAGAAGTAGGGGTAAGTTTTAAATTTAATGCCGAAATATCTGTTGTGATCGATCACGCAGATATAGAAATTTTGGACCTTGCTCCAGGCACTAGTGCAGATAGTAATGTTGTTGGTATTAGTATCAGCACTAATAATATTGTAGGGTATACTGCCTCAGCCACAGTGGGCTCGGCCGATAATGCTACTACCAATATGACCCACACTAATGGCACAGATGTTTTTACCAGCCTCGATACCGATGATAGTTTGCAAGCACTTACCACGGATAATACTTGGGGTTATTCTACATCTACAGATAATGGCACTTCTTGGGCAAATTTCTCTGGTCTTCCGGTTTATACTGATATCGCAAAAGAAATTGCTGCTACTGATTCCCCATCAAACGATGCAATTAAATTCAAGATCAACGCCAAAGCTTCGGCCGCGCAACCATCTGGCGATTATACAAACGTGATTAACTTCACCGTAGTCGCTAATGTCCCACCAAGGACAATCGGCGAAGTCTTGGAAGACGATCCAAACACCCCAGTAGACCCGGTCACTGGTCTCCCGACTGTCCAATCTGTTACCGAAGACGTTTGCGATATGGCTGGAATTTTGGATGAAGCCAGCGTAGTTACCGATATCCGCGACCACCAAAACTATCGTGTTGCAAAGCTTAGGGACAATCGCTGCTGGATGCTAGACAATATGCAACTAGATTTGGTAACTACTAGCCTTTCCGCTCTTCAGGGCAACACTAATGCGCCAAATGAAGCTTTGTCTTACCTAAAAGGGGTATCGTCTCGTGATCCGAGCGAAGATGCAAACGGTAATTATCCTATAAAACCTGTTCAATATGGCGTTCTTAATCATTATGAAGGAAATAACGACTATTCATTCTCTGTTCCAAAAATCTGGACGGAAGTAAAAGATGAAACCAAAACCAACGACCAAGTTGAAGCCGTCAGAACTGCTAAATATGGTGTGTTATATAACTTCTGTGCTGCTTCTGCTGGTACCTATTGTTATGGTACTGGTCTAAAAAGTGGTCCAGGTTATGATTACCCTGCCGAGGGCCAAGATAGACCAAATACTGCTATCGATGCCGTAGGTGATATTTGCCCTACTAACTGGCGTCTACCAACTGGGCTTGATAATGATGCCGCACTTAGGCCAGACGGTGGTGAGTGGCAAGCAATGTATAATGCATATGATGGTAACGGGGTAACGGTTCGCTCAACCATGCTCCTATCTCAAGCAGGGTATTTTGACTTTGATGGAGGTTATATGAACAACAAAGGCTCACAGGGCAACTATTGGTCTTCGACGTTTGCTGGACCAAGGCATATAGCTATGACTTATGTTTTTGACGAGTATTTGTACTTTGGCTACGAGGGTTATCGTGTTTTTGCTGGGTATCCAGTTCGTTGTATCGTAAGGACTGCACCGAAGCAAACTGTTAATTTTGATCCTAATGATGGTTTTGGCGAGATGGAGAGCCAACAAGTCAAATATGGCAAATCAATAAAATTGCGAGCAAATACATTTACTCGTGAAGGTTATATCTTCAGCGGCTGGAATACTTCTCCAGACGGAACTGGTGATAGTTATAACAATAAAGCGACCTATTCTGCACCTGTTTCAGAAGATGTCGCAACCATAACGCTATATGCACAATGGACTCTGGACGCTAGCGGCAATTGGAAAACACTCCAAGATGCTTACGAAATGGCTTATGTAGAAAATAGCGATGGTTCTGGGCATTATTATGATACTAATGAAGGACGTTATAAGAAAGGCCTTTACGTACCTCATAAGACTGATGGTGTATACGATGGTACTTACTTTGAGGCGACCCAGGAGAGTGATTATGCTGGCATTCCATCCGATGATCTACGCTTTGCTATCCAAGATATTGATCTAACTATTGGTGGCGTGAAAGTCTGTGATTATGCTACTTTGCCTGGCTCCGAAGCCAAAGTGCTAGATCTTCGTGACTTTACTTCTTACCGTATCGTAAAAGCTGTCGACGGTAGATGCTGGATGACTGACAACCTTGCTTTGAATGTTGCCGATAGTACAGTACAGGCAAGAATGAACACTTCTAATACTAACGCAGATTCAAACGCTCTAACCGCTCTCTTCTCTGGTAATAGGGCAAATGGCGACAACTATGCCACCGATGGCGTGATTGATGTGACCGGGCTTAATTATTACTACAGTTATTCTGTTCCACATATTGTCACGAGTGGTATGAACACAGTTCCTTACAATTCTAGTGAGCCAGACCCTCTTTATGCTACTGCCTCTGCAGAACAATGGAAGGCAGGTATACACTATTCATACTGCGCTGCATCTGCTGGTACTTATTGTTACGGCAACGACAGCACTTCTAGCTCAACTTATTACGATAAACCGGGAACAGCAGTTGATGTAGAGAATGATATTTGCCCATCTGGGTGGCGTATGCCGACTGGCGACAGCGAAGAAGCTGATGGAAAAGAATATGAAAAACTACTAAATATTTATAATTCTTATTTCCGCTTCCGCAAAGCCCTTCGCCTTCCTCTTCCTAGCTCTGCGACATATGGCGAAGTTAGTGGCGCAGGATCGGAAGGAGAATATTGGACCTCTACTGCATATAATAGCGGTGGGACTGCAAGAGCCTTCTATTTAAACAAAAGATCAGAAATTAATCCAGGTTTTGTAAATATTGTGTGGGTAGGAATATCTGTCCGCTGTATCGCAAAATAAAGCTAATTTAAAAACTCGTCAATTTTATCAGCTACCGCATTCAAAACTTCAGGTAGCTGATTTTTTTCTTCCGGGGTAAATTTGGACAAAACAAAATCTATGTCTCCCATTTTTGAGCGGAGATCCTTGTTCTCTGTCCCCACTCTGATCCTTGCGTAATCGGTAGTTTTTAGGGCCGCATCGATAGATTTTAGCCCGTTGTTGCCACCGGCTGCTCCGGTGTTGCGGTATCTTATTTTCCCAAATTCTAGGTCGAAATTATCGCAAATTACTAAAATGTCAGAGGTAGATATCTTGTAGAATTGCATAAATTCTTTTACGGCACGACCAGAATCATTATAAAAATCCTGTGGTTTAATAAAAAACGTATCACCCTCGCGTGCATAGATAGCACCAAATTTTGGTTTTCCTTCCCATTCCAATTTGTGGGTCTTAAAATAAAAATCAAGTGCCAAAAAGCCGGTATTATGTCTTGTAAAATTATACTGATTCCCTGGATTTCCCAGGCCGACAACTAGTTTCATAAAAATATTATACCATAAAAACACCCCGCTATCAAAGCAGGGTGTTAATAAAGAGTAGTGACGGATTAGTAGAGACCTAATTTTTCTTTTACCTTTGCAAGGTTTTTGAAAACTGAACCCGTAGATTCATTTCTCTGGTTTTCCGTAAGATGGATAAAAGCAGCGTTCTCTTCGTCTTTGAGTAACTGCGTTGCAAAGTAAAGACCATTTAACATCATTTTCTCCGGGTTATTCTTGGGGATCTGCGAATAGTCCCCGGTGACGATCATTTTGGAACCTTCTCCGCATCTTGTTAACATCGTTACGGCGTTGTTCAGCGAGCCATCATCGTTTTTGATCTCGACTCTCTGAAATTCATCAAGAAAGACAATGGAACGGTTAAAGCTACGGCCCTGGATGGTTTCATAGGGAGCAATTGTGAAGTACTTCCTAAAAATAGAATCAACTTCTCTCTCAATAGCATCTTTGTAGGTGCCTTTTTCCTCCCAAGACTGCGACTGGTCTTTGTACGAGTCTGTGTCCTTTCGCTTTTTGCCACCTTTGCTAGATGGAGCCGTGCTGAACTCGGCCTTATTGCCCTTTTGCAGGTTTTCCCGCATTTCTTTGTATTTTGGGAAAGACTCAACATAGGAGCGAATAGCATCTTTGCAGCTTGATACCAAAGGATCGAGCTTTTCTTCCAATTTGCCAGGTATAGCCCCACAATCCAGTTTTGAACTAAGAGTGGTGATAAATACAATCTGGTCAAATTCATTAGCTCTTACCTTTTTGATAGCGTGGACGAGCGGCGTATAAGTCTTACCTGTACCACCATCACCAGTCGTGACGACTGTTTTGATTTTCGGGTCATTCAGCGCATCGTAATAGGCTGCCATTCTAGCAGGCTGGTTTTGGGGCCACTTACCCTTCTTTTGAGGGATAGCTTCGCCTTCTTTTCTCCAGTGTGCGATGGGTTTGAGCGTTCTGCTTTTCTTGTCGAATCTGAGGACATTCGTATAATAACCTTCCGTTAAAAGAAAATTCTTTGGGTAGTCCTTTTCGTTCTCCAGTTTCAGAATTACATACTCGTTTGCAAGGAGCGGAAGCTGCTCCGGCATGTAAGACAAAAACTCTTCTTCCGTGAGCTTTTCTTCCACAAAGCAGTATTTGAACATTTCTGTGGGGACAAACAGTTCACGACAACCTGTAAAAGGCGGATAATTGTCGAAAGTGCACTTATAAGCGTAAACGCCCATTCTTGAGTATGCTTTAACGATTAAACCGTTGTCTTTTGTAAGCAGACAAACATCGCTATACTTGCTTTTTACAGCAGAAAGATCAATCGGTTCTGAGCCATCAACCTTTTTACCCTTGTTAATCAAGTTTACAACGAGTGCCGTCACAGCGACCCAACCGTCATTATCCTTGATTTCTATTGGCAATGCATCCTGCAAATTCTTGTGGAGAGCCAGAATAGAGATAGTTTGGGTTCCGATGCCGGTTTTTACAGACGAAGAAAGGTCTAACGAAGACTGCAAGCTACCATCGTATGCAGGCATCAACTTTGCAAGTCTCTTTAAAACCAAGCTAGCCTCTTTTGCACGCCAGCCGTGGCCTTTTTTGATACCCTCAAGTTCATCATGAACTACTGCCGGGATTACCAACTGGGCATTATCCAAATTTGGCTCAAAGTTTAAAGGCTTACGCCAATCCGGGTCTCCTGGATCGGGAATAATGTCCGGGCAACTGATCAAAATATTTGTGTCCAAAACAAATGTTCTTACCTTGTCGATTTTGCGCTGCTTCTTTTCTGGTTCTTTAACCTCTTCTTCTACTGTGACATTGTCATTTTTTAAAGTCTGGAGCTCTTTTTTACTTGTATGACGCTGATTGCGTCTGTCCTGGCGCTTATTACTATATTTATTAGCCATCCGATCACCTCCTTATTGTGAAAGATCTTGGCGCCTGGTCCATCCCGCCACTACATATAAAAATATGGGCTGATGCCCACATTTTTATTATACTATATTTTATTCAGTTTTGTCTTTTTTATCACTACGATACGAAAACATAATCGGCGTACCCACAAATGGATACTTTTCGCGGATTTTACGCTCGAGATAACGTTTCCAAGACCAGTGAAGTAGCTCTAGATCGTGGCCGTGCACCACAAACCAAGGTGGGCAAGTGTCGGTCTGTACGATGTATTTTGGCTTTGGGCGAGTGTTTTTAAGCCCAGCTGGAGCATGCGAAATAATTGCTTCATTCAAAATCTTGTTCAAGTCTGAGGTTTTAATTTCTAGGTGGCGGTTTTTCTCAATTTCGGTAGCCAGCTCAAATAGTTGCGTGACATTGTGTCCGGTTTCGGAGCTGGTGATGAGCACTGGCGCATATGGGAGAAAATCAAAATCTTTTTCGAGCGCATCAAGAAGAAAATCTGCCGCAGTGCGGTTGCCAACATTTTCTTCGCCAAAGAAATTGGTAGGGTTGGCATCGTCGAGCAAATCTGCCTTAGTCACAACCACAATAATTCCCTTGCCCGCCTCTACAATTTGGCCAGCGAGCGACTGATCTAGTTTAGAATGTGGCTCGGTAGAATCCACGAGCATCGCACAGACATCGGCCTCTTCGATAGCGGCAAGAGTGCGGATTGCAGAAAACTTTTCGATACCCACCTCGCGTTTACCAGGTTTACGTAGGCCTGCAGTATCGAGAATTTCAATATCGCGGCCCTTATAGCGGATATTTACGCGGTTAATATCACGCGTAGTGCCCTGTCTAGAGCTCACTACGGCCTGTTGTTTTTTTGCGAGCGAGTTAAAAAGACTAGATTTCCCTACATTTGGCCGCCCGATCAAAGCAATTTTTAAGGTACCTTCTGTATCTGCAACTAATTTTTCATTTGGTAAAACACTCTTCAATTTTTCTATGCCCTGACCGGTTGTAGCAGATACATAAAATGCATTTTCTGGCGCGATGCCAAGCGCACGGAATTCTGTAATTGGTAAACTTTCGGCCAAATCACATTTATTTAACACGAGAT
>CAMZIV010000006.1 GCA_947307355.1 uncultured Candidatus Saccharibacteria bacterium | reverse complement strand
ATCTGATGCTTCTTTTATATTGTTTATGCACACAGGGATTGATTATTGGCAAAAAAAGATGGTTCACTATATTTTTCTTGAAAAAGCATGTAAGATTCTTTGTTTGCATTGGCTTTTTTTATTTACCATTACAGGTTTTGTTCAAATAGTTTTGCTATTTATGTCTTTTGTCGTGGTGACATATATTGTAAATGCAATTACTGTTGTTACTTACATAATATTACTGATATTAACTATCAGATATTGCACTAAATGGCAAAAAGTCATCAATGAATTAATCGCGCGTTACGGGGAATTCCCGGATGAGCTAGAGCAAATGATTATTGATAATTGCGATAATTTAGTTGGTGGTGGGAAATTGCCGATCGAATACCATGAAGTTGAACAAAAATACCTGGATAAGATCATTTCTAAAGCCCGCTAATGCGGGCTTTTATTTTGTGTAAAAATATGTTATAATATATAAGTAGGGTATGCACATTTAAAAATAGGGAGGATAACGAATGAATGTTTTTGTTAAAATTTTTTGTCGAAATGGTAATTTGAAAGATGAATATGAATTTCCTTGTTTGTTATATAAAAAGATTCTAAAGGAAAAATCTTTCGTTGATGATCATTATTATATCCAGTTTTATTCGGTTGAAGATGGGAAGTTGAAGTTATCTTTTTCTTCAAGTAAGAAAATCCCCGAGATTAATCCTGAGAAAGATAAAGTATTCTTGTTTTTTGAATTGTTCTGGGACAAATATGACTATATACTCGAAGAGATATTTGCCGAGTATAAAGGCGCATTGAAGTCGACTAGAGCAAACTGTGTCAAGCTCTTTACGACATACGGGATGCTCGAAATCGAAGCCCAGAGAAAACTAATGAAAATCTTTGAAAAAGCTTTTCCCGGGAAAGTAAATTCTCGTATCGAAGCACCGATGTTAGAACCAATATGCATTGATTGCTGGGCCATTACGGAAGCAAGAAAGATTGTAAAGTTTGTGGAGGGAAAAGGCAATGAAAATACTTAAAATATATGATGATCTTATCAGATTACATGAGCTTGGTCTTGATTCAGAGTTCCAAAAGAATCTCGGTCCTGAATGGCAAGTAGAGTATTACAAAATTACTGGTTGGACTAGAGTTAAGCAAGTTTATCCGGTCGAAGCAGAAACAGACGGCACTGATATTAATATCGAAGAAGATGATGTGTTCCTTTTCTGGAACTACCATTGGGATCAACACCAAGAGGAGTTGCAGGAGAAAATTAAACAGAAATATCGCGATTTGATTAATAAAGGAGCAAGAATTAAAATTCAACTCTACTCTTCGAATGGCAAACCAGAAGAACACGAAAGAAATCTCAAACACTACATAGAATTTTTTGGGAAAGACTTCGTGATTGATATCGTCGAAAGCCCAATGCACATTGATTATATGGTTAAAGACTTTGCTATAATGCACGCTGAGACCATAAAAAGTTTTTATATTTAACCCCCTACTCATAAAACCAGCCTCACCGGGCTGGTTTTTACATGCTATAATAGTTTTATGAATGATTTTAACTATTTAGGTGAGGGGGAAGTATATTTAGACGGGGCTTGCCAGAGTTTGCGCCCACGTCCAGTGATTGAAGCGTTAAACAAATATTATACCGAGCATAATTCTTGTGGCGAACGTGTTAAGTATAAATGGGGCCGCATTACTGACGAGAAAGTCGAAGCTACTCGTGATAAAGTTCTGAAATTCGTCAAACTTTCTCCACGAAAATATAATACTTCTTTTACGCTTAACACCACATATGGCATTAACCTAATTTTGAATCAGCTCAAAGGCGGCGATTTCAAGAAGGTGATGACTTCGGAGATCGAGCATAACTCGCCATTTCTTGCCACGATTGCTTTTTCGGAACGCACCGGCCTGCCACGTGAACTCATGCAAAGAAACGACGATGGTTCTATCAACGTTAAAGATTATGATTTTACTAAAGCCGTGGTCGTAGTTAACTGTGCATCAAACTTTGATGGGCGAAAACTATTAAACGTGGCTGAGCTCACTAAAGTTGTGCACAAAGCCGGCGGTATTATTATTATCGATGCTGCGCAAGCCATGTCTCATTCTGCCGACATTATCCGCGGTGTAGAAGTAGACGCGATTTGTTTTTCTGCTCACAAAATGTATGCACCGTCGCTGGGCGTAATCGTGTGGCGCGACGATTTAATGAAGCGCTTAAACGACCGCTTCCTTGGTGGTGGTATGGTGGATGATGTCGAGAAGAAATCCTATACATTGTCTGCTGAAGGCAAAGAACACCGTTATACTCGTTTTGAATCTGGGCTTCAAGCCTGGGGAGAGATTATCGGTTTGTCCGCTGCTTTAGATTGGCTAGAAAAATTGCCGAAAAAGGATTGGAAAAATTTAGAGAATAACACTAAAGAACTCTATGATTTTCTAACTGGCTTTCCTCGCGTTCATATGATTAATAAAGAGCCAAATCCTACCATGACTTTTTACGTTGAGGGCCTGGATTCACATTTGCTTGGCGAAGCTTTGTCCCGTGAAAATATCATGGCACGCACTGGCTATTTCTGTGTGCACTATTACCTAGATCACGTGCTTGGTTTGCCACCACTAATTAGATTCTCGCTTGGTATTCACAACCGTCCAGAAGACATCGAAAAGATTAAAAAAGTTCTAGGAAGAATCTTGAAATAAAAAATAAATCCCGCTTTTAAAAGCGGGATTATTTATAGTGGTTATTTGGTATTTTTATAAAGAACATTCCTTTTCTGCAATAACACGGTTTTGGGGCGCTTGTGAGCGCCCCTCATCGCTCGGTTGGCTGAGCCACCGATAGAAAATTATCATGGCGTCTCGCCCCATTGCAGAAAGGCGTATTGTTATTATACCATTTAATGTACTAAAATGCAACAGTTAATATCACACGATTTCTCGGGCGCCCACGACAGCGCCCCAGAATCGCTCGGAAAACTTTTAAATTGCTAGCCTCCGATACAAACTCAATAGAAAGGAGCCGAAAAGCAGCATACCCATTACCTTATGGCACGGCACCTAGGGGGCAACTAGCCCGCGACGACTGAAGTCCCTTCGGACGTCATGCTTGCGCCCCTTAAAAGGCACAAAGGAATAAAGTAGCTATACCTTTCGTAATATGGAAGAGTAAAGCATTAACCTCTCCCACATTAGCACATGAATTTAAATTACTTACTTATTAATTGTTGCTATATTTATTATATCATATTCTTTTAAAATAGAAAACCCCTCGTCAAGTGACAAGGGGTTGGTATAATAAGATTCCCAGGCAGCAGGGGGCCCAAAAATCTTACTATTCAAGGAACGTAAAACCGATTTTAGAAAGGTCGGTTTTAAGCTGTTCGGCATTATAAAACTGGATACTATAGATACCATTTCTTCTGGCTGATTTAATATTTGTTTCGATATCGTCGATAAATACAATTTTTTCTACCGGAATTTTGCTCATTTCCAAAACTTTAGGGAAGAATTCTTTGTCTCCTTTAACATGCCCAATATCAAAGGACCAATATTCTCCTTCAACGTTTTTGAAAACTCTAGGATGATAGTCTTTTATCTGCCCGACCCTTCCTCTGATATGATCAGAGACAATATAAATGTCGGGACGACCATCGAGCTTATTCTCGCTAGGTATACCTTCCTTAGAAATGCTTTCCGGATGAGAACTAATACTTAAGTACAGGTCCAAAGTACCAGGTACCGTTTTTTTAATATTTCGGCTAAGCACTTTTCTTAATTTATCTATCGAAAAATCAATACTAAGCTCGCTACCACTAAGAAAATACTTCCAATATTCATCCTCTTCGAATTTATCTCTAAACAAATCCAGAATTTTGTCATTTACTTCATGACGTCTTGCCAGAAACTTTTTTGCATTTTCTAAACCATATAAGCTTCCTACTATATCTTCTGTTCCATAAATGCCTCTAATAAGTACTTCCGATAAATCTGTAAAAATTATCATGCGACCACCCCCTAACAGAAATCGATTTATCAGACTGAAACTATACTATCATACCAATTTATAATAGTCAAAGTTTACAGATACATTTAATTTATGCTAATATATATACATTATGGTGTGTATTGCTGCATTTATTGTTTTGGCGATAATCGGAGTTTTTGTCGCAATTGTTTCAATTTTCAAACCAAAGGTAGGCAAAGCTTATCTCAAAATGTTCAAAAAAGCTTGGGGATGCCTCTGGAAAAAGGTGCGCCTGCAAAAATGTGAGACCGGCTTTAAGGACGACGTCAAAAACACTTTGTTGAGTCGCGTGATCATCAAGCACCCAAATTGGGTAAAACCACTTTCGGTAATTATTGAAGTATTATCGGTTGTAATTGTGGTGATTGCAGTATGGGCAATTCTTACCGCAATTAAATCATTGCTCGCGTTATGGGCTCTAGGCAGCTGCAATGTTACCAAACCTTCGGCTTGTACGCTTGGCGCCGAAGTCTGTTCGATTGACGAGTCCGAACCACAAAATCCAATTGAAGGCGTAGGACGTTGGTTTACCGAATGGGGTGAAATCTTTGAGGCGATTCCAGACAAGTTTCGCACGTATAATGCAGAAGGTTATGATTTTAAATACATTTCTGTTTCCGAAAACGACAAGACTGTAGCCGTAGATATTTTCGATCCAGGTTGCTCGGTTTGTATGATTTCTTACCGCAATCAAAAAGCGTCTGGCTTTTTTGAGAATTACAACGTACGTTTAGTACCATTTGCAATTCAGGGCGCTGATGATAATTATAAGTTTAAAAATTCTGAAATCATTGTGCGTTATATGTATGCGGCCGAAGAATACAAAGTAGGATATGGTGTAAAAATCATCGATCATATATTTACCGAAAAGAATGCGGATGGTATTTCTTATCAAAATCTCTTTAATGAAGAATATTCTCGTGAAGAAGCCGTAAAACAAATTGAAACCTGGCTACACGACGATGGGTTACATACCGCCGAGATTAAAACTATTCGTGAGAGTATTAATTCTGAAGAAATCACAAACAAGATGTCTGCAAATCGCGAGATCGTAGAAAACGAACTCCGCGTCAAAGGAATTCCGACCATGATTTATAATGGCGGTCGTCATACTGGTTTATATCAAGCAGAATAGCATAAAAACTTTATGTAAAAATTACAACGTTTTTTATGTAATGCCTGTTTTTGCGGTGGAAAACTTTGTTAAAAAAACTTGACTTTGGAACCCTCGCGGTATAATATAATATTAATACTATATTTAGACAGGATGCGAGGTGATGTCTGAAATACCAGAAAAACAAATAAAAAGATTGCGCAGTCTTATTACTGAAGCGGAAACTAATTTGTCCGCTGCAAAAGAATTGTTAGTTTCAATTATTGGCGATGGAGAATCCATTTCTGCGCCAAGTGATTCCGTTGTAACTAGCCCAGAAGGCAAGATTATTGAAGGTATCTTTGATGGTCAAATTATGATCGGGCCTGATGGCAAAAACTATCCGGTTCCAGCGAACTATGCTTCTAAGTCAAAACTCGTTGAGGGTGACATCATGAAGCTCACCATTACAGACGATGGGAAATTCCTATACAAACAGATTGGTCCAGTCGAACGCAAGACTGTCATTGGTACACTTGTACAACACGACGACAAATATTATGTAGAAGTGGGTGGCAAAGAATATCAAATTTTATATGCCTCCGTCACCTATTTCCATCTTCGCAACGGTTCACAAGTTTCTGTGACTATTCCAGCCGCCAATGATGATGCGACTTGGGCTGCGGTTGAAGCTGCACTATAATATATAACATGAAGAGTCTTTATCGTAGATATCGTCCGATTTCGCTCGACGAGGTTGTTGGGCAAGACCAAGTAATAAAACCACTTACGAGTTCGCTTAAAGCTGGTAAGATTTCACATGCTTATCTTTTTATCGGCCCGCGCGGTTGCGGTAAAACTTCTGTCGCACGTATCCTTGCTCACGAAGTCAATGGTTTTAAATATGAAATTGAAGATGATTATGTAGATATTATCGAAATCGATGGCGCATCAAACCGTGGCATCGATAATATTCGTGAACTTCGCGAAAAAGTAATGATTGCACCTACTTCTGGTAAATATAAAGTATATATTATTGATGAAGTTCACATGCTCACGAAAGAAGCGTTTAATGCTTTACTGAAAACACTTGAGGAACCACCTGCCCACGTCATTTTTATTATGGCGACCACCGACGCATATAAAGTCCCTGTTACGATTACGTCTCGTGCCCAAACTTATACTTTTAAATTAGCCGACTACGATACTATTTTCCCATTTCTAAAATCCGTCTGCGAAAAAGAGAAAATTAAAATTTCCGACGATGCGTTAGCTATTGTTGCCAAACGCGGTGGCGGCTCTTTCCGTGATTCATTGTCTTTACTCGACCAAATCTCGACTTTATCCGACAAAGAAATCACTAAAGATTTAGTGGTTTCTGCGATGGGGCTTCCAGAAGACGAAAAGATTAACGCATTAATCAATAATTATATTAATGCTGATTTTAATAAAATTTCTGATTCCATCAAAGACTTACTGTCGTCTGGTATTAAACCAGAAACGATTGCCGAAGAAATCATCCGCGTGATTATTGATGAGCCTAAACCGGAACTATTAAAACTTTTATCTAAACTCCCAGAAGTACGCGCACCATTCGCCGAAGCCAAACTATTAGTAGCTCTGATGCCGGAGCAGGAGGGGAACCTGCCTGAAGCTTCCAACTCGGTGTCGCGTCCAGCCACCCCTACTACCGCTCCAGCGCCAAAGCCAGTAGTCTCTGGTTCGTTCGATTGGGACGAGTTTTTGCAGAAAGTAAAAGATATGAATGATGCGATTTATTCTCAGCTCATGAAAACCACGTACGAGTTTTCTGGCGATACTTTGCATATTTATCCAAGTAAAAATATTGTTAAGACGATTCTTACGAGGAGCAATAATAAACACATTTTAAATGATGCTGCTCCTGGTGTAAAAATTACAATTCACGATACTGGTGAGGTTCCTACAAATGATTCAAAAAATGAAGCCCTGACTAAGATTTCTGATATAATGGGAGGAGAGGTAATTCAAGATGGAGGAGAAAGCCCGTTCTAAAAACGATGGTGGTAGGGTAATACCACAAGACATAGTCGCCGAGAAGTCTTTGCTTGGGGCGATTATGATTTCTGATTCTATTTTTCCCGAAATTCTAACGATTATTCGCCCTACTGATTTTTACGAACCAAAACATGCTATTATTTTCCGTGCCATGATGGATCTATATGATTCACATCAACCAGTTGATCTTCTTACTACCACTTCCAAATTGAAACAAAACAAGCAATTAAAGGAAGTTGGCGGTGCTCCGTACTTGGCTGAGTTATCAAACTTCGTTCCAGCCGCTTCACATGCTAAGGCATATGCTGAAATTATTGAAAAAGCTTCTACTAGACGCAGACTTATCAATGCTGGTACTAAAATTGCCGATAAGGCTTATGAAGAAGATGCTAACGTTGATGATTTGGTTGGCCAAGCCGAAAGAGAATTGTTTGAAGTTTCCGACAAAATCGTCAAAAGCGACTATACCGCGATGGATGAAATGCTCGCCGACGCGCTTGAGCATATTGAAGATCTTCGTAAAAACAAAGGCTCTCTTCGTGGCTTAAAAACCGGTTTTCGTGATATCGATAAAAAGACTGCTGGTTTCCAAAAGGGCGACCTCATTATCGTAGGCGCACGTCCGGCCATGGGTAAAACTACTTTCGCGCAAAACCTTGCTTATAACATCGCCAGTATTAATAAAAAAGGTGTTTTGTTTTTCTCGATGGAGATGGCAAAGAACGAAATTGTAGAACGTATGATTTCTGACGTAGCCGGCGTTGATAACTGGAAAATTCGCACTGGTAATGTGTCTGAAGAGGAATTCTCGCGTATTAGCGACGCCATGGCTGAAATGGACGAAATTCCAATCTTTATTGACGATACTAGCTCAATGACCATTATGGAACTTAGAAACAAAGCCCGCCGCGCCATGCACGATCACGATATCGGAATCGTAATCGTAGACTACTTGCAGCTCATCCAAGGTTCTGATCGCTACAAAGGGAATCGCGTACAAGAAGTTACGGAAATATCGCGTGGTCTCAAAATCTTAGCCAGGGAACTAGAGATTCCGGTAGTGGCGCTCGCACAGCTTTCTCGTAGCGTTACTGGTCGCGACGACCCACGCCCAGTTCTTTCCGACCTTCGCGAATCTGGTTCTATTGAGCAAGATGCCGACCTTGTGATGTTCTTGCACCGTCCTGATTATTACAAACAAAATGATGATAATTATGAAGAGACTCATATTACTGAGCTCTTAATCGCTAAACACCGCCATGGTGCCGTTGGGAAGATTGAACTCTACTTCCACCCAGAACTACTTCGTTTTATGTCGCTCGACAAGTCTCGCGAAGATATGCTATAATACTTATGTGAAGAAAATAATAATTTCTAAACTTTTTTTATACAAACACCGTTTTGTTATTGGTTACATATTGTTGGCGCTAGCATTCGTGGGCCTACTATTCCTACTCCCACTATATGCGCAACATGGCATTTCTGAAGCCGAGATGGATTCCGTTACTAGTTCTTATTACCTGAGGGCGGACGCGCCTCTAAATGGCGATTTGGTGGATTTGCCTTATAGATTATTACAGAAATTATCCATTACACTATTTGGTTTAACGCCATACGCCATCAAGCTCCCAAGTATCCTAATTGGACTTTTGCTTGGCTTCTTGTTTGTATTGCTCCTTAACCGTTGGTTCAAAAACAATGTATCGCTTCTAGCTTCGTTCCTAGTTATTCTATCCACGCCTTTCTTATTCTTGGCTGGCTCTGGCACACCTTTAATCATGTTAGTATTTTGGCCAACATTGCTACTTTGGCTTGGTTCCAAAATCCAAGGCGAAAAGCGGCCGAAGCCAATCTATTCATTCTTCTTTGCTTTAGCCCTTCTTCTTGCTATCTTCACGCCATATATGCTTTATTTTGCGATTATCTGCGTGCTATTTGTTTTCTTGCAACCACATCTTCGTTTCATCATCAAAAGCCTGCCAAGACTTCCACTTGTAATCGTATTTCTAATTATTGTTGGTGGACTTGCGGCACTAATCGTGAATGTGGTCAATCACCCAGATACGATTATGGAACTATTATTCGCCAAGAATTACGAGGTCGGACATTTCTTTGGCAATATTATTAATGGTATTGGCCCAGTATTCTCATGGCGAAATACCGCCGTAAACGTCTTCTTATCACCATTAATGAGCCTGCCTCTTTTTGCACTTGCATTGATCGGCCTCTTTTCTACTACTAAAGGTTTCTTTGCTTCACGTAACTCAATCGCCTCACTGCTATTGGTATTTACTGTCATTATTACGGGCTTTAATTCGAACGCTGTAATTTTCTTTATTCTCCCACTTTCAATTTTAGTCGCACATGGTCTTAAGTACTTGCTAGAAAAATGGTACGGGCTTTTCCCAGAAAACCCTTACGCGAGAGTAGGTGCTGCCTTCCCATTATGCATTCTATTCGCATTAATTCTTATTCCAAGCACTCTACAATACATCTATGGCTATCGTTACAATCCGAATGTGGCCGATTCGTTTAGTAATAATCTCGATGTGATTCACGAGAATCTAACTAACGAAACATTGCTAGTAAAAGATCATTACGAATTTTATAAAATTTTGGAAAGACATACCGATATTAAAGTTATTAATGAAATTGGCAAAGAAAAATATACCAGTTTTGCGGCAATGGGTAAGCTCGAAATCCCAGAAACCTA
Source organism: uncultured Candidatus Saccharibacteria bacterium (assembly GCA_947307355.1). Taxonomy (GTDB): domain Bacteria; phylum Patescibacteriota; class Saccharimonadia; order Saccharimonadales; family Saccharimonadaceae; genus Nanosyncoccus. The sequence goes on along the minus strand of CAMZIV010000006.1, from coordinate 16,394 downwards.
TCAGATATCCAGAATTATTACCTCCCCGATGAGAGAAAATTCTGATATAATATATCTATATACAGAAAAAGGAGAATAATATGGGTCAGACAATGGACCAAATGAAGCTATTAAACCAACTTCGTAAAGCACAAAAAGAGCTTAAGAATGAAATCGTAGAAGTAGAAGCCGGCGACGGTGCTGTTGTAGTACAAATCAACGGCGAGCTTAAAGTAAAAAAAGTTTCTATCGATCCAGAAAAAATCGATTTAAATGATATTCACGAACTTGAGCGTTGGATTGAAAACTGTATGCGTGATGGCTTTGCTAAGGCCCAAGAAATCGCTACTGAAAAAATGAAACCACTTATGGGTGGTCTCGGCAATCTCGGACTCTAAGATGCTACCAAAGGCACTCTCTAATGCAATCGATGCGCTCGGACTTTTGCCGGGCGTTGGCCCACGTACGGCGGAAAGATATGCCTATTATCTTTTTCGCTCTGATGAGAAATTATCTGAGAATATAGTTGAATCTTTATCACGCTTGCATGACGGCGTTAAGCTCTGCCCAGTAACTTTTGCATTAATTGATGCCGATGACGATATCTCTCCTTTATACTCTGACGAGCGCGACAAGACTACCGTGCTTGTTGTAGAAGAACCACTTGATATTTATGCTATCGAACAGACAAAGGCCTTCACGGGCACGTATCACGTACTAGGGGGCGCTATTTCGCCAATAGATGGTATTACACCCGACCAATTACATATTAAGGAACTAATTGACCGCATCGATAAGGACAACGTTGTCGAAGTCATTATTGCAACCAATCCTTCCGTGGAAGGTGAATCCACTGCGCTTCTTCTTGAAAAAATGTTACATGAAAAAAGCCCTGAGCTAAAACTAACCCGTCTTGCCCGTGGGCTTCCTCTCGGTGTAGATTTGTCTTATGCAGATCAAATCACTTTGAATGCCGCACTTGAGAATAGAACCGAATTATAACTTTGCTGCTAAATAATCTTTTACAAGCTGTATTTTTTCTTGGTCTTTTGGACGGTTGTGGTCAATCCACCACTGCATTGTGAGCTCAAGTGACTCAACCGGGCAGCCATCAACCATCCTTACGTCTTTATCATCATAATCTCGTACAGCGACTTCAATATCATCCGCTATTTCATATAGGTCGTCATATTCTAGTTTTGGCGATTTTTTGAAGTTAATAATACTTTTTAATTCTTCAAAATAATCTGGCCTAATCTTTATATCAATATCTGCCGTCGTGTCCTTAAGGCCATAAACTAGTAGGACTCCGCCTGAAATTACACAATACCTATTCTTGTCTAGTTGTAGTTTTTCTAGTCTGTCTAGGTATTCTTGTTTTTTCATTTTACAATTCTTCTAATTTTTTGAAGTCAATCTTATTTAGTTTTGTCTTTGGAAGCTCTTTAATAAAGCGGAGCTCGCGTGGTTTCTCATATTTAGCGAGATACTTTTTATAGATGCCATCGAGTTCTTTCTTAATTGCGCGCTCAGATACACCTTCTGCTGGCACAATGAATACTACGACCTTTTGGCCACGAATCTTGTCTTCACGGCCAACTGCAGCACAGGCGGCAACTTTATTACACTTCAAAGTAGTGTCTTCGATATTTTGTGGATATACATTGTAGCCATTGGTAATAATTAAACGCTTCAAACGAGCACGGAAGTGTACTACACCTTTATTGTCAATGTAACCAATATCACCAGTGCGGAGGTATTTTTTCTTACCAACGGTTATAAAGGTTTTTTCAGTTTCTTTTGGATCATCCAGATAGCCTTGCATTACGGAAAGGCCAGAAACTAAGATTTCGCCATCGTCACCAAGTTTAGCTTCTTTCATGGTATCTAAATTCAAGATGATGATTTCGTTGTCTGGGATTGGATAGCCGATGCCATCTGCCTCACCCGCAACACTACGTGGGGAGAAGATAATACCGCCAGTGGTTTCGGTACAGCCGTAGCCGTTCTGAAGTACCGCGCTTGAACCGTGAGCCTTGAGAAAATCATTTACGCGCTCTTTTGACGACATACTGATCATATCACCACCAGAAACAGCGTGTTTCACGCATTTAAGCTCATTTTTCTTGAATTTAATCTTCATGAGATATTCAAATACCGCAGGTACGCCCACAAGGATATTAATCTTGTATTTAGTAATATATTTCTTGAGCTTCTTGGCGTTGAATTGTGGAATCAAAACTACGCGTGCACCGAAATATAGAGGCATATGAATACAGCAGCCTAAACCAAAGGCATGGAAGTTTGGCAAGAAGGTGAGGAATGAATACTCGGTACGAATTAAGTCAGGTACGAGATATTTTGCCCCAAGCGCAAGAGCGTTGAAGTTAAGGTTTGTAAGGACTACACCTTTTGGCTTACCGGTGGTACCACCAGAATAGAGAATCACAGCGGTATCTTTGGACTCCACGCGCGCATGTGGATTACCAATATATTTATCTGCTTTAAATAGGAAGCGATCCCAGGTAGTAACTTGCTGAGTTTTCTTGATATGATTCTTGCGGCCTTTAGTAAGCTTGTAAATGGCGCGAACCAAGAAATCCATAGAACGGAGTGGAGAGACCACCACTACTTGTTCTAGTTCGGTATTTTTGATAATAGCTTCAACCTTTGGATAGGAAATATCTACACAAAGAATAATCTTAGAGTGAGCACGATTTACGAATTCTTCGATTTCTTTTTCAGAAGAAAGCGGGTGAATCATGTTCGCTACTGCACCGATTTCGTTTACAGCATAAAAAGCGTAAACAGACTCTGGAGTGTTTGGCATACAGATAGAAATATTGTCGCCTTTTTCTGCACCAATAGCTTTTAAGGCAGCCGCTACACGGTTAATCTTTTTAACCATCTCTTTATAAGTGATTTGCGTGTCGAAATATTCGAGCGCTATATTGTGTGGCCATTTGCAAGATGCATCATAGATAGCATCATACATGCCACCATTAAAGTATTCTATATCCTTTGGTAATTTATCGATATATCCGTATTTTGCACGTTCGATTTTCATATCGATTTTACGGAGGACGTTTTTGATTTTGTTGTACATTATTTCAAGCATAATATATACATTATATCACAATGTACTGTGCTATAATTGGGTTATGGACAAAAACTTACGTATGAGACTTATTGTGGGGTTCAGTTTATTCTTTGTAGCGCTTGTGGCTTTATATACTTTTGACGCCATCCCGTTTAAGGTAATTTTTGGGCTATTTGCATTCATCGGTGCAATTGAACTTTTGAGCTTTTTTAAGAGAAAAGTTTCGTTTCTTACCATTGTGCTTGCGGTAATGGAAATTGCTTTTTTGGCATGCTCTGCCTACTTTGTAGCAATGATTGACCCAAGTCACTTCTGGTATATTATTCTTGGTGTCTGTGGTTATGATATTTTTGCTTATACATTCGGCAAAATCTGCGGCGGCAAGATAATTAAAAAATCCCGTCCGTTTCCACACATCTCCAAGAATAAAACTTGGGAAGGCACAGTACTTGGGCTCGCGACTTCTGTTGCTATGGTGGCCATCATGATGGCTTGCAGAAATGCATTTACCACTGAGTGGATGTATCTACTCTGTGGCCCACTTGCTGTAGCCGGCGATCTATTTGAGAGTTACATGAAACGTAAATTTGGTGTAAAAGATAGCAATGAGATTGTTATCAAAAACAAAATCTTCTCACAAATTGAACTCGCTGTTGGTGGCACCGAAGGCCACGGTGGCTTCCTAGACAGAATCGACTCCACCGCCCTCACTGGTACAGTTCTTCTAATTATTTCTCTTCTTATTTAATAACTTTTTTCCAGCCTTTGACCAGATAATCCAGGCCTGAGAAGACGGTAAGAATAATTACTATATATAGCAATACAATATTAATAATGCCCAATATTTCGTTATTGAAGATAGTGTTAGCAATAATAGAAATTAAGGTAATCATCTGAAATGTAGTCTTGGTCTTGCCCCAAATAGAGGCCGAAATAGTAATACCTTCACGAGCAGCCATCATGCGCATGCCATCTACAGCGAGGTCACGCACGATGATTACCGAAAACATCCAGATTGGAATAATATTCATATAAACAAGAGCGAGGAAGGCTAAATCTACTAACATCTTATCTGCCAGGGGATCCAGAAACGCACCCATATCGGTGACAAGGTGTTTCCCACGAGCCCAACGCCCGTCAATTTCATCTGTGATTGATGCGACAGAGAAGAAGACGAGTGCAAGAATTTTTGGTACCAAACCTTCCATCATAACGCAGACCATGAAAGGAATTACAAGCAACATCCTAATGATAGTGAGCACGGTTGGCCCGGTAATAGTGTTCTTTTTTGTCATACTACATATTTCCTATGTTCTACTTTATAAACTTTAATACCAGCGAATTTAGCTGCCCAAACATCAGTTGTGATTTTGTCGCCAAGCATAGCGGTCTCTTCTGGTTTAAACCCGCGCGATTCACGGGCTTCAGTAAGCTTTTTGCTGATAGGCTTACCTGCCCACCATACACAGTCTACGCCAATCGGTTCACAGAATTTTTGCATCATCTTTTTGCGACCATTGTTAGACACAATCATGATAGTGATACCAGCTTTCTTACAATCCTCAATCCACTCAGCAAGCTCGTCAGCCGGCTCTTTTTCGGAATGGAGACGAAGAGTATTGTCTAGATCGCACAAAAGCAACTTGATTCCTTCTTTCTCAAGGAATTCTGGGGTAACATCTTCAAATCTTTCAAATTTTTTGTTTGCACTAAAAATGCTCATATATATATTATAGCACACACATGGTATAATATAGGCATGTACAATAAGTTCACAGATTTTTTGAAGGATAAGAATAAAATATGTATCATCCAGGCGGAAAACCCAGATGGCGATTCTCTTGGTGCTGCAATTTCGCTTGATTATTTGTTAGAAGGTTACGATGTAAGCCTATATTGTCCAGTAGACATCCCTAAATACCTACATTACTTTGCTGATTGGTCTAGAGTTACAAATGAATTTGATTGGCGCGCAGATGGATATATTATCGTAGACACTGCCGCAGAAGTACTACTTTCTAAATTGCTTGAAGACACTACTATTCGTAATAGGCTTTATAGTGCACCGGTTTTTGTATTGGACCACCACGAGTCTGAAGATGATTTAAACTTCCCACATGAAGCAATAATTGAAGATCGTCCGGCCACTTGTGAGCTGATTTATCGTATTGCCAAAGAGCAGAACATTTCTATTAATAAAGAGGCAGCGGAAGCCATCTTCCAGGGCATCCTTTCTGATACTTTGGGTCTGACTAGTGCATCTGTCACCGCTGAGACTTTTGAAATCGCAGCCGAGCTCACTAAACTTGGTGCCGACGTTTCCGTGCTCGAAGATCGTCGTCGTGAGTTTATGAAGAAATCTGCCCGTATTCTTGATTACAAAGCAGACCTTATTAAACGTGTAGAATACTCACTTGATGGCGAGCTTGCAACTGTTCATATTCCTTGGGATGATATTCGTGAATATTCCGATGAATATAATCCGAATGTATTAATTCTTGAAGAATTACGCCTCGTAGAGGGGGTAAAGGTGGCTGTAGCCGTAAAAACTTATCCGGACGGCAAGGTCACTGGTAAAATCCGTTGCAATTCTGATGCTCCGATTGGTGAAAAAATTGCGGGCTACTTTGGCGGTGGCGGGCACCCTCTGGCGGCCGGTTTTCGCACTTATGACACTACCTACGAAAACGTTGTTGCTGATTTAGTCAAAATCGTGCCAGAATTAATCACGGAGGCAGAAAATGAGTCTTAAAAATAGTATTAAGTATGGTTTAATGAAAAAACCTCTAGCACTCGCCAAAACTTATGATTCTTGCCCAAGTCGCAAGCCTAAATTAACTGTAGTGATGCTTCATGGTATCGCTTCCTCGTCTGATGCGTTTAAAAACACCATCAAATATCTTAGCGGCACGCCTAGTCTTCGCGATGTAAGGTTTGTCACTTTTGATTTACTGGGTGCGGGTAAATCCTATGCTTCTAACGAATTAATTTATGATTTAAAAGAACAACTCGAGGCTCTACATAATTCTATTTTGAAACTAGAGCTTAAAACTCCGCTTGTTTTAATTGGACACTCAATGGGCTCTATTATTGCTTTAAATTTTGCTGATACATTTAAAAAATCCGTGAAGAAGCTAATTCTTGCCTCACCACCACTTTATACGGAAAAAGATTTAAATAATCCAGCTTTCAAAGAAGGTGTTAAGCTCTTTGAAAAATTTGTTGGGGCAAGACACAAGGGCTCTACGGATGGTAAACAATTCAAAAATTCGATGGACTTTGTTGTTCTCACAGATAAAAATTACAAGGTTTTGAGTAAAATCACTACCGACTCCTTAATTCTATATGGCGACCAAGATCAATTTGTTTCGTCTTATAATATAAATAAAATTGCCAAAGAAAATCCAAAGAGGATTTCCGTAATTAAAACTATCGGGGCACACCAAATGTCTAGAGATAAGTATCATAAACTCGTGCCAATACTAGAGGAGGTATTAAATGCTTAGAATATACAATACTGCAACTCGTAAGGTTGAAGAATTTAAGCCACTTGGCGACGTGGTGAAGATTTATACTTGTGGCCCAACAGTTTATAATTATGCGCATATTGGTAATTTTGCTTCTTATATATACTGGGATTTGCTAATCCGCACATTGAAGGCGGATGGATATGCGATTAAACGCGTTCTAAACTTTACCGACGTTGGACATCTTACTTCCGATGGCGATGAAGGTGAAGATAAGCTTGAAAAAGGCGCACGTCGTGAAGGGAAGTCTGCCTTTGAAGTTGCAGAAATGTATATCGATGCATACAAAAAGGATTTTAAGCGTCTAAATCTTACCGAGCCGGATGTTTATGCTAGAGCTACTGATTATATCGAAGAAGACAAAGCTGCGGTCGACAAGATGGCTGAAAATGGTTTTACTTATGAGACGACCGATGGCGTATATTATAATACTTCTAAATTTGAACACTATGCAGATTTCGCCAATCTAGATCTAGAAGGTCTAAAAGCTGGCGCTAGAGTAGAGTTTTCTAGCGAAAAACGTAACGCTGCAGATTTTGCCGTGTGGAAGTTTATCCAACCAGGCGAAAAACACGAGATGAGATGGGACTATCTTGGCCGCCCAGGTTATCCAGGCTGGCACCTAGAATGTTCTACGATTATCGAGAAAGAGCTCGGTGAACCTATTGATATTCATACTGGTGGCATTGACCACATTCCAGTACACCATACTAACGAAATCGCACAAACTTATGCGATTTCTGGGCATGAATTGTCTAGGTATTGGGTGCATTGTAATTTTATAACCATTGATGGTGAAAGAGTTTCTAAATCACTAGGTAATACTTACACGATTGATGAACTTGCCGAACGCGGCTATGATCCGATGGATTTTAAACTATGGATTCTTCAGGGCCACTACCAGGGAACTAGGAACTTCACCTTTGATAGTCTAGATGGCGCTAAAACCCGTAGATTAAACTGGCGAAATCGTATTGCGCTTTGCTATCAAAAAGAAATTATCTCTACCGGAGCATATGAAAAAATTCTTGAAGCCGTAAATAATAATCTAAATTCTGCTGAAGCGTTTGCCATTATTGATAATTCCGATTTGTCACTTGAAGATTGGAAAAAGATTGATGAATTATTTGGACTAAATCTGATTGCCGATTCAAAAGATATCGACGATGAAACCCATGCGCTGATTGAAGAGCGTGCATACGCTAGAGCGATTAAAGACTACGCAAAATCCGACGAGATTCGCGATAAGCTTGCATCGAAGGGAATCGCTATTCGCGACACCGCTGAGGGCGCAATTTGGGAATATCTAAACTAATTATCTAGCTATACAACGAACTGTGTTGCCGTATAACCTATAAGAAAAACCAACGTTGGTAAGACTGGTAGTAGTAGCCCCAAAGTAGTAAGCATTAGTTTGGTCTGCTACAACGTTGGACCAGTAAGAAGCGCCGACACCAGCACTATTTAAACGACTGTCTGCTACGAATCCTGCGTGTACATGATAAAATGGACTTTCGCTAAGAAAGCGGTCCATGTTTTGAACGTTGTTGTATAAAATAACGAGGTTATAAAAATCATGGTTGCCAAGCTCGTAAGTTGAATAAGAAGTGATGATTGGCAACCTCCATCCCTTCGGGCAAATTGAGTTTTGCGGACTATTGGCGGTATTATCATATGTATTCTCAGTAATACTTGAAGTTCCGTTAGAAGCTATGGCGGCTGCCCAGTTATAATAGTTACCTACATGACCGTGCGATCCATTCCCTTTGAAAGGAGTACGGCTAAACTTATCGCCGGCGCCGTTATTAGCGGAATCTAGATAATTATTTGCTTGAGTTGACGAATACCAAGTGTCGGTCCAGTACCAGTCGCCAGTGTCAACAGAAAACGGATCATAGTAATCATTGCCCCAGCCAATAATAGAGCCAAAGCTATTAATACTAGATGGTTTTACGGTAGCACGCTCAGGCGTCCAGGTTATAACATTATTTGCATCTATACTATAGCCATTATTCGAATCATAGCCATTGGAACCATATGTGTTTAAATCCGTATTTAGAGAAGTGAGTGCGGCAACACTAGTTGGTGTAGTTTCTAGGTTTAGGTCTAGGTTTTGAGTCATCCAGCATTTACCATCCTTCAGTTTGGCAATCCAGTAGGATTTGTAATCACGAAGATCAAGTACGTATGCCTCAGAGCCAATCACAGTGGCATAGTCGCAAATTTTCACACCGTTGATTCCCATATCAATGTCTTGGATAGCGAAGCGGAGATCGTTGGCTGGGATACCTTCGTAATCGCTGGCCTGAGTAGCTTCAAAGTAGGTGCCGTCATACACTCCATTGGTTTTGTGTGGAACATAGAGACCATGTTTGTTATTATCGCCTTCTTGGAAAGCACCTGGATTCGTTACATACGCCATCTCGTAGGCATCCTGGAGGGTTTTACCTACGCTGCCACTACCTTGGCCAGTATCTTCAACCCATTGCGCATAGAGCGTCACGCTCGTGGTAGTATTTGTGGCTGGTGCAGAATACGACCCCCTGTTGCCATAGCCCGTACCGGTGCCATTTGCAGCTGTATTCCAGCCGTTAAAGTAGTAGCCGCTACGAGTAAATGTATTTGCGGTTAAGGCAGCAGAGCTACCATATGATATTTTTTGTGCAGACATATTACCGTCGCCATTATTAGCATCAAAGTTCACAGTAAACTTATCCTTTGCACGGGTTCGGCAACGGATGTTGTGCCCCATATAGACGTCTGGAGTGGAGAATGAAACTGCTGTCGCGTATAGTTCCATTGCTGCTTTGGCATTGTACCAATACCATGTTGAAGACCATGGGGAGGCATAATAGCCAACAATTTGATTCGTCGTATTATCATACCTAGCAGAAACGTGCCCAGAAATCACAAAGTAAAGAGGAGCTGAAAGATAATATTCACCCGTTGCTGTTGTGTTACCATAATACTGGTAAAGGTCATTCATTGAGCGTTCCTGGCCGATTGGCGGTAAACCCCAGTTGGTTGGGCAGATAGAGTTTGGTTGATTGCTGTATGGCGAGTCGATAGAACTGTTATTGGCTGTGGCAGCAATAAAGTTGTAGTTATTTCCTACGTGTGAGTGAGTGCCGTTTACGGGATCAGGGGTTTCTCCAATAGTATTAGTGTTAGAATCCCAATATAAATCTCCTACATCAACAGAGTATGGGTCTGAGCTACTTGCTTGCCACCCATAAATATATTTAGTAGTGGAGTCAAAGTCTGTCGACGGAATAGTGCTTAGCGACGGTTGCCATGAAGTAGAGGTATAACCTAAGCCGTTCCAACCAAGGTCCGTGTTAGTACTGGTATAAGTCTTGGTGGAGTCTAGATTTAAGTCTAGGTTTTGGGTCATCCAGCAGTAACCATCACGAAGCTTGGAAATCCAATAGTTTTTATGGTCACGGATATCGGTAACTAGGAACTGAGTGTCATAGGCTTCGACTTGGTCACAAAGATCTTCGTTTATAGATTGAATAGTAGGGAGGCCGGTTTCTGGATCTTTTGGACCATCGCTTGGCACTATATCTGGGAAATCGCGTGGTGGCACATTGGCTACAATAATAAAGTTGATTTTATTTTTATAGTCACCAGATGGTTGGGAGGTAGAGGCTTTGGCATTAATCTTGAATTTCATAGTGTCATTAGCTGGGGAATCGGTATACGCGATTTGTTTGGCGTCGTCTGTGTATAGTGGAAGGCCAGAGAAATTAGACCAGCTGGTACCATTGTCTGTAGATGTGGCGTAGCCCCAAGTGTTATCCGTGGTGAGGCTTGGGAGGTCAGCATCGGTAGCAATACTAGCAAAAGTATTGGTACCATTAGTGTGGGTCATATTAGTAGTAGTGTTTCCAGACCAGCCAACCGTAGCGGAGGCGGTATAACCTACTATATTATTAGTACTAACAGTAAAGCCTACTATGTTACTGTCTGCGCTAGTACCCGGAGCGAGATCTAGGATTTCGATATCAGCCGTGTCAATGGTGACATTCATGGTGGAATTAAAATTGAATTCTACTTCCACTTCACGAGTGTAGGAAGTAGCGAAAACTGGAGTACAAAATGCACCGCCACATAGGACTGCGCCAACCCCAAGAAATAAATGTTTGACCTTCATATGGTCTATATTATAGCATAAGTATTTATATTATTTTAAATATTTTTATCTAGCTACGCAACGAACCGAAAGCCCTGCCGCCTTCATTAGGTTTGATGTAAACCATGTATTATAATTATTGGTATAGATTTGAAGGCTTGGCGATATAGTACTTCCTGACTCAGTAGTGGCATACCAATACCCGCCCTGTTGTCCGGTTGAACCAAATTTTCGTTGATAAGTATCTATCATTCCGGAACGAGTCATATATAATGGAGAATCCATTATACTGCTGGCTGTGGTAGCATTATATTCATTAAACAATGGGCGATATTCATTTAATGGCAATCTCCATCCGTGTGGACATATTGAGGTTGGTACATTGCAATTATTATTATTACAATCAATTCCTTCAAAGGCAGATGAATCATTCATGGCAATTGCAGCAGTCCAGTTATAATAGTTGCCAAGGTGACCATGCTCTTTATTGTCTGAGAAAGGCGTTCTTCTTATATATCTCTCATCGCATGGTGTAGGACTACCTAGAATATTGCATGAAAGATCATTTGGCAAAACGCTAGTTTGATAAATATCTCCTACATCTGCAGAATATGGGGTAGTATAGCCAGTATCGTAAGCTGGGAACGGAGTAGTCGCATTTCTTAAGTCTGCGGTTGAGCGAATAGGTTTCCAAGAAGCCGCATTATAAGTTCCAGTTGTAGAATTATAGCCAATATCCGTATCTTGATTAGTATAAGTTACTGCGCTATCAATATTTAGGTCTAGGTTTTGGGTCATCCAACATTTGCCGTCGGCAAGCTTAGCAATCCAATAAGATTTGTAATCACGAAGATCAAGTACGTAAGCCTCCGAGCCAATCACAGTGGCATAATCGCAAACTTTCACACCATTAATTTCCATATCAATATCTTGAATAGCGAAGCGTAAATCATTAGCTGGGATACCTTCATAATCTGCTGCGGAAGTAGCTTCGTGATAAGTTCCGGTATAATTACCAGTAATTGGGTCTTTATCTGGTACATAGAGACCATGTTTAGTACCATCACCATCAGGGAATAAGCCTGGGTTTGTGACGTAGGCCATTTCATAAGCATCCTGGAGAGTTTTGCCTAAGCTACCGCTGCCTTGACCAGTATCTTCTACCCATTGAGCATAAAGCTTCACTTTGGTTATAGAAGAGTCCGTAGTAGCAGTGAACGTATCGCCATCTTTATATCCAATACCAGTACCATCTGCCTTAGTGTTCCAACCATTGAAGAGATAGTCCCAACGAGCATATTGGTTTTTATCAAGTTTAACGGTATGACCGTGTTTAATAATTTGCGGAGACATATCGCCATAGCCATCATTCTTATCGAAATTAATTGCAAGCTTAGAGGTTTTTACGATACAGCGAATGTTATAGCCAAATACCGGCTGGTAATAGTTTCGTGGGTTCATGTAGTCCTGGTTGCTGCCGCCACCAACAAATAACCCAAGATATCCAAGTGCTGCCGACGCTGACCAATAATCCCCTGAGTAGGCTGTGTTCTGTAGACTATCCGTCGGGAATACAAAATACCCGGCCTCTGGCAAAAGCAAATCATTGCGAATCTCTGCACCATGCCCATTATAATAATATTCATATAATTTCTGGAGTTCACCGCCATCCACATCATAGTCCTCGGATGTATAATAACCATAATAATAGCCACTTGTAGGCAAGCGCCAATTGCTAGGGCAAACGTCATATTCCACGTCTACAGCAGTATCCGCCTTATCTTCAACGCCATTAGTATAACAATACGATCCAGCAGAAGCAGCACAAATATTATAATATATCCCATATTTAGAATTTCGGACCGATTCTATAGGGTCCTGGTCACTTACGTCGTCTTGTGCTTCTGTATATATCATAGGCCTATCTGTGGCATAATCATTAGAAGCATATGGTACTATGCCAGCCACGGCAAGGTTGCCATTTGGATCGGTGGATGCATCACGGTTGGTTACTCCAAACAAAGCATTGAGGGATGCGGTATTCGTATTCGTATTTGAGGCAGTGATTTTGCCGCTGGCATTTGTCATAGTAAGATCGAGCGCAAGATTATCTTGCATCCAACAGTTGCCGTCTTTTAACTTTACTACACGATAGTTTTTGTGGTCACGAATATCGGTTGCTACAAATGAGTCGTTGATAGCTTCCACAGCTTCGCAGACTTCATCATTTATGGATTGAATTGTATATAAGTTCGTTTCTGGGTCTCTTGGAGTGTTTGGGTTTTCGTCTAGCACGTCGCCAATAGTCCTTGGTGGAACGTTTGCCACGACGATAAAGTTAATTTTGTTAGTGTAGTCACCAGCTGGTTGGGCGGTGCTGGCTTTGGCGTTGATCTTGAATTTAATAGCATCATTTGAAGGACCGGTGGTAGTAGCGATTTGCTTAGCAGTATCAGTGTAGAGTGGAAGACCAGAAAAGTTAGCCCAGCTAGTACCATTATCTGTAGATGTAGAGTAGCCCCAAGTATTGTCTGTGGTAAGGCTAGATAGATCGGCATCGGTAGCGATGCTAGCAAAAGTGTTAGTACCATTAGTATGAGTCATGTTAGTGGTAGCATTATCTACGGAACCTACGGTTGCGCTAGCGGTGTAACCCACTATGTTATTAGTGCTAATTGAAATACCAACGATATTACTATCTGCACTAGTGCCAGGAGCGAGGTCTAGAATTTCTATATCCGCCGTATCGATGACGACTGACATAGAAGAATTGAAATTGAATTTGACTTCTACGTCACGAGTGTAGGTGATAGCGAAAGCTGGAAGAGAAACAAAAACACCGCCAAGTACAACTCCCGCAACGGTTAGTGTTTTAAACCTCATATGCTTTTATTATAGCATAACTATTTATAATAACGGTCTAAAAATTCTTTTTTATATTCTTCGAAAGTATTGTTTAGGATGCTCTCGCGGATTTTATTTACAACGGAAACCACAAAGCGTTCATTATGAATAGATGCTAAAACTTTTGCGGTAATTTCATCGGTTTTAAATAAGTGATGCAAATACGCTCTGTTGTAATTTTTACAACACTCACAATCACATTCCGGCATGAGTGGCGTAAAATCGTTTTTATATTTTGCATTTTTGATATTAATGCGGCCGTCCAATGTATACAAAGAGCCGTTTCTAGCCATACGAGTCGGAGCGACACAATCAAAAGTATCACAGCCGTTTTCGGCGCCAATAAACAAGTCAATTGGTTCTTGGCCCATACCAAGGAGGTGGCGTGGTTTTTCTTCTGGCAAAATACTATTTACAGTTTGAAGCATTTCAGGCATACCATCAGCCACAAAAACTCCGCCAATACCAAAACCATCTACATCTTTGCTAGCAGAATACCTTGCAGACTCAGCACGAAGATCATTAAATGTACCGCCTTGAACTACAGCGTAGAGATATTGTTCAGAGCAAGCGTTGCTCGGTCCGCTTCGCTCAGGCCCGTCGTTACGGGCTTCGCTCGCTATCTCGCTCCCGTTGTCGCGAATGACCTCGCAACGCTTGTTCTTCAACAATAGTCTATGATGCTCTTCGACGCAACGGTCGAGCCAGCGGTGGGTGCGGTGCATGGCGTCTTCCATGTCTTTTTTGTTCTCTGATTTGGCGAGCTGATCAAAAGCCATGTGAATGTCTGCACCAATCGCCCATTGAGCTTGCATGCTGGATTCTGGAGTCATTTCAAATTTATCACCATTAATGTGCGATTTAAATTTAGCACCGTTTTCGGTGATTTTTACGTCTGGAAGGGAAAAGATTTGGAACCCGCCAGAGTCGGTAAAAGTTGGGCCATGCCAACTAGAAAACTCGGCCAAGCCACCAGCTTCTTTAATTAAATCGGTACCGGGCGCAAGCAGTAAATGATATGTATTAGCAAGGATAGCCTGGGAGCCCAGTTCGCGCATTTCTTTCATGGTGAGAGCTTTGACCGTGGCGCGGGTAGCGGCACCCACAAAAGCTGGAGTTTTGATATCGCCGTGTGGAGTATGGATTATGCCAGCACGAGCGAGACCGGATTTTTTCTCAATATCAAACTTTAACATATAAACATTGAATCTCCGTAGCTTAAGAAATTGTATTTTTCTTCAATAGAATGTTCGTAGGCTTTCTTTAAATGATCCCAGCCAGCAAAAGCGGATGCGAGCATAAGAACGGTAGATTTTGGTGCGTGATAATTAGTAAGGAGTGCATCGATGATTGTGAATTTGAAGCCTGGGTATATAAATATATCGTCTTCGCCATTAGTCTTACCGGTTTTACCATAATATTCCAACGTTCTAGCCACGGTAGTGCCGAGTGCAATCACGCGACGACCGTCTGATTTTGCTTCGTTGATTTCTTTTAGTGTGTCTTCTGGAATGTAAAACCATTCTGAATGCATTTTGTGGTCTTCAATATTATCAGAACGAATTGGTAGGAAAGTACCAAGTCCAACGTGAAGCGTTAAGTATTTGATAATAACGCCTTTTTTCTTAAGACGATCAAGCAAGTCTTCGGTCATATTAAGACTGGCAGTTGGCGCAGCGGCAGAGCCCATGTTTTTGGCCCAGATAGTTTGGTAGCGTTTTTTGTCTTCTTCGGTTGCATCGCGATGAAGATATGGTGGAAGGGGAACAGTGCCATGTTTTTCGGCAAGCTCGTCTAGTGGGACTTTGCTTTCTACCTCGGCAATACCATTACCAAGTATTTTGGTAATCGTAATATCATAAGTAAGTTTGTCGCCTTCATGAAGTTTGCCGCGATACATTACACGCTGCGGTTCGTCACCATGTTTTTCGAGCACTACGAGTTCACGCTCGCGACCGTCTTCTAGTTTGCAAAATAGACGAGATTGCATCACGCGAGTATCATTTAGAATTAAAACATCACCTTTATTTAAATACTTATCCAAGTTTTTGTAATAGTCATCAGAAATTTCGCCGGTTTCGCGATTTAAAACGCATAGCCTAGTAGTCCCACGAACTTTTGGTGGGAATTTTGCAATGCGTTCCTCTGGCAAATCATAATTATAATCTGATACTAACATGTTTTTATATTATAACATTTTTTGCGTCTTTTTCAATCTGTTTGCGATAGCGATCTTCTTCGCTAAAAACACAACCGCAATATTTCTGCATGTAGAGGCCGGCTGCGCGGGCTTTTTCTTGACCGTCACGAAAACCAACGCGAAAATCACGATAGACAAATTCAATTTCAAATTCTTTGGCAAGCAGTTCACAGACGGTTTTTATTTCTTCGTGCTTTTGGTATGGCGAAACGAGAAGCGTAGTAGTAAACGCATCATAGCCGTGCTCCTTGGCATACTTTACGGTTTCGGTGAGGCGCTTTGGATAACAATAATTTACGCAGCGATTTTGGATGTCGCCGGCGACGTTTTTGCAGAATTCATCTAGACCATATTCTTCTTTGAAGATTGCTTCTACGCCAACACTCTTAGCGTATTCTTTGAGGCAGTCACGACGAGCTTTGTATTCTGTATATGGATGAATATTTGGGTTATACCAAAAAACGGTCGGCTCGATACCTTCTTTTCTTAGAGCGTCGATACAGTAAACGCTGCATGGCGCACAACATGTATGCATTAATAATTTCATTA
>CAMZIV010000005.1 GCA_947307355.1 uncultured Candidatus Saccharibacteria bacterium | reverse complement strand
CTCATATGGGCAACAATAATATGACCATTCTCGAGTTCAACCCGAAACTGGGTATTCGGCAATGCCTCAACAACAGTGCCTGTGAGCTTAATCACTTCCTTTTGACTAGCCATAAATTACCTCTCTAGTGTAGCACAAAAAACGGTGTTTGTAAAGAGTAAAATGCTTTATTCTTCAACCAAAACAGCTCTTGTAAATTGCCTGGAAAGATAAGTATCGCGTTCTGTAGACCAATCGCCAGTACAAGTAATGAGAGTTAGAGACTGTTTCCCTGCTACTGGAGATTTCATCGCCGTAGACATATATTTATCCGCCTCATCTAGAGCCACGGTTTTGTTCTCGACAACAGAATACTTAAAAACAAGGCCATCGCCACGCTCAACCACAATAATATCACCCGCAGCGAGCTTTGGCAGTTCTTTAAAAACGCCGTGTACATGTGGGCCACCATTATGGCCATCAATCAGCATAGTGCCATTCTGTCCAGGCTTAGCCGATGAATCATACCAACCTACATCAAAAATATTCCTAGGCGTACCTAGTTGTCCTTGTTGATTGATCCCCACGGATATAACCCGTGCTTTATTAATTCTTAATTTAGAAATTGTAAGATATCTTGGATGATCAGCCGGGACGGTGTATTCTACTACGGCCTGCTCGTCAGGCTTATCCTCTTCCAAATCTTCCTGCGGTTCCAATTCTTCGATTATAACCGCACGTTCACTACCTTCTTTGTCGTTATAATACCAATGTTCCCAAGTAGCTACGCGAATTAAATAGACCGCGAAAAGAATTGCCAAAATAGACCAGGCCACCCAGGTTAAAATCTTTTTTGGGCTAGTCTTAATCTTCAAGCTCATTGCCAAAATCGTCATAAGTTATCATTAGCGCGCGTGAGTCCACCGACCTCAAGTTCTCAAGCGCTACTGTAACTACAATTAGAAGCCCTGTACCAGAGATAGAAAGCCCTAGTGGGGCACCAGTTGTTAAAATAAATACATAGTCAGTTGCAAATGGGAGCATTGCGATAAGGCCAAGTGCAAGAGCACCAAATAGATCCAAACGATTTACGACCTTTCCAAGATATTCCGCCGTCTTGATCCCAGGACGTACACCCTCAATAAAACCACCTTGCTTTTGAAGATTATCAGCAATTTCTTTGGTATTGAAGATAATTGAAGTGTAGAAATAAGTAAATGCAAATACCAAGATAAAGTAAACTGTAGGATAAACAAACCATTGGCCCGTAATGCCATCTGGATAAAGCGTTGAGAAGTTATTAGCAGATGGAGCAGAAAATACCGTGGTAAGAGTTGCGCCAAATTCATTGCCTGGATTTACAGTGGTAATCACCTGGCCTACAAGCGCCGGGAGCGACAAGAAGGCCGTAGCAAAGATAACTGGGATCACGCCTGCAGCAATCAACTTGATTGGCAAGATAGATTTGATGCCACCATAGGAAGAGTTACCGTGCACACGTTTTGCATAATTAATCGTAATTACGCGCTGCGCCTCATTTAGCTTCACTAAGAAATAAATCACCACGAGCATCGCAATTGCAAAACCAAAGATAATCCAGAATACAGTTGGATTTACTGGTAGCTCAAACCAGCCGAACATACTGAGTGTACCTTGGTTCGTATCAAACAAAGCTGCACCAAGAGAAGCCATAGTAGTAGGAAGTTGTGAAACAATTGAAGCAAAGATAAGGGTAGAGATACCGTTACCGATGCCCTGTTCAGTAATCAGCTCACCCATCCACATCAAGATCACAGAGCCAGCCGTCATTGCCGTAACAGAAAGCGCCCAATCGTTGAATGTAGGAGTAAATTCAGTTGCTACGTTTGCAGAAATAGTAGATTGATAAAGAATAAAGATATATGCAATAGATTGAACAATCGCTAGAGGGATTGTAAGCATACGAGTCCACTGATTAATCTTACGGCGACCAGTTTCACCATCGTTAGAAAGTTCTTCAAGAGATGGAATTGCTTTCGTAAGAAGTTGGATTACGATAGAACCAGTAATGTATGGTGAAAGACCTACAAGTATAATACTAAATGAGGCTAAACCACCACCAGATATAAGGTTTAGGAAGTTAGAGAAATCAGACTTTTCAAGAAGGTTAGAGACAGCTTCCTTAAAGGTTGAAGCGTCACCCATTGGTACAGGAATCTGTGCTAAGAGTCTATAAGCAACAATGATGCCAAGAATAATCAAAACTCTTCTGAGCATACTTTTGTTTTTTAGGGATTTGAAAATAGTCTTGAAATGCATAATACCTCTTGATAACTTCTCTTATGATACCACACCTAAAAACAAAAAACAACCGCCGAAGCGGTTGTTTTTTTTGCGCCTTTTAAAGATTTTCAATGTCTTCTTCAGTTGGTTCAACTTCTTCAGAAGTTTCAAAATCTTCAATTGGAGTTACACCGGTACCTACAGGAATCTTACGGCCAATGATTACATTTTCCTTTAGACCCTTGAGGTGATCAACACGACCATTGATAGCAGCGTTGATAAGTACACGGGTAGTATCCTGGAAGGATGCAGCTGACAAGAACGAGTCAGAGAAGATAGATACTTTGGTAATACCAAGCAACAAATTGGTGTAAGTTGCTGGTTTCTTACCTTCAGCTTCTAGTCTGCGGTTCTCGATTGTAGCAGCAGCCTTAGAGACTACGTCACCGGATACAAATTCTGAATCACCAGGTTCGTTGATTTGTACCCTAGAGAACATTTGGCGAACCAAAATCTCGAGGTGCTTTGGTGAAATCTCATGACCTTGAGCAGAGTAAACGGAGAGAACATCATCCATAATGTAACGCTCAGTTGCCTCAATGCCCTTGTATTTGAGAAGGTCTTGGAGATTTAGAGAACCGGTGGTAAGTCTGTCACCTGCAGCTACAGTATCGTTAGACTTTACTACAAGTTCTGCATCGCCAGGGATTTCTACCTTTACGGCAGAGCCAGCAGCGGCTACTACTAAAATAGCGTCCTTTACGAGTTCTACTACACCATCACATGGTGATTTAATAGCAGCTTTGTCGCCACTCTTCTTGATAAGAGTTGCGCCTTGCTTTACGGTTTCACCATCTTTTACAGCTGGTTTGCGACCATCGAGTTCAATGCGTTCAATCTTACCTGCTTGTGGAGCAATTTGTACTACATAGTGGTTGCCATCTTCCCAAGCTTCTACTACACCAGCGATTGGGGCAACATAGGCTTGACCTTTTGGTGAACGGGCTTCGAGAAGCTCTTCCACACGAGGAAGACCACGTGCAATTGCACCGGAACCTGCCACACCAGAACCGTGTTTGGTATCAAGTGTAAGCTGAGTACCAGGCTCACCAAGAGATTGAGCGGCAATTACACCTACTGGTTCATTTGCAGCTACGAGCTCACGAGTAGACATATCTACACCATAAGCTTTGCGTGGTACGCCTTCGACAGCAGTAGTAGAAAGTACGGATTGAATCTTGATGCCTTCAATGTTTTCGTCAGCGTCAATTTGTTCTGCAACTTCCTTAGTGATAAGTTGATCAGCCTCCAAATAACCAGGAACAGCTTCAGCAGTATAACGACCAGCGATACGTGCAACAAAGTCGATGCCAGATTGTTCAGTTTCGCTCTTGAATACCATGAAGCCTGGATCTTCGGCTACTTCGTCAGTGGTAAATACATCTTGAGACACATCTACGAGACGACGAGTGAGGTAACCAGAGTCTGCAGTACGAAGAGCGGTAGACACCTGACCTTGACGTGCACCACGAGTGGCGATGAAGGATTCGAGGGTGTTGAGACCTTTCTTGTAGGAAGACTTAACTGGGAGCTCGATTTCGTTGTTGTTAATATCTACCATGATACCAATCTCAGCAGATGCGAGCTTGATGTTGGAAATATTACCACGAGCACCGGAGTTAACCATCACAGCGATGTCGGTATCCATCTCAGAGAGTTTACCCTGCAAGAATTCAGAGATTCTCTTATCGATGTCACGCCAGTTTGCAACAGTAAGCTTATGGCGCTCTTCTTCGGTTACGAGACCGTCGTTGAATTGTTGCTGGATCATAGCGGTCTTAGCATCACCTTCAGCGATAAAGTCATCAATCTCATCGTAGGTTGGATAATCATCCTTTGCAGTAGAGATAGATGCAATAGTCTCATATTCGAACGCGAGGTCCTTAAGATCATCAGCGGTTTTTACCATTACTTCTGCACCATACATATCGAAGATGTTTGCCATTACCTTAGACAAATGTTTCTTGGTTTGTACAGCGTTATCGTATGGATAATCCTTTGGAAGGATTTCGTTGAAGATCACGCGACCGAGGGTGGTATCACGAATCTCTTTCTTTGCAAATACGCGAATTGGAGTTTGAAGAGCGATAATTCCCTGATCGTAAGCCATTTCAGCTTCGTATACAGAAGAGAAGGCCTTTGGTTCATCGGTATCAGTACCTGGCTTATCGTAAGTTAGGTAGTAAGCACCGAGCACCACGTCCTGATAAATAGCAAGAACTGGAGAACCATCAGCTGGCTTCAAAAGGTTCTTTGAAGCAGACATAAGTTCACGAGCCTCAGCTTGTGCAGCGTCAGAAAGTGGTAGATGTACTGCCATTTGGTCACCATCGTAGTCAGCGTTAAAGCCGGATGCTACGAGTGGATGAAGTTTAATGGCTTTACCATCAATAAGGCGTGGTTGGAATGCTTGTACAGACAAACGGTGAAGAGATGGAGCACGGTTCAAGAGTACATATTTACCCTTAATTACTTCATCAAGTGCATCCCAAACTACAGTTTCCTTAGCCTCAATGAGACGAGAAGCTGCGCGGATATTGTTTGCATATTCATTACCAATGAGCCATGAAATTACGAATGGCTTAAATAGCTCGAGAGCCATTTGTTTTGGAAGACCACATTCGTGGAGCTTTAGTTCTGGACCTACGACGATTACAGAACGACCAGAGTAGTCGACACGCTTACCAAGAAGGTTCTGGCGGAAGCGACCTTGCTTACCTTTGAGAAGGTCAGACAAAGATTTAAGTTTTCTGCGACCGTTGGTAGAGTTTGCACCATGAGAACCATGAGCCGCAGAGTTATCGATAAGTGCATCGACAGCCTCTTGAAGCATACGCATTTCATTGCGGCAGATAACTTCTGGAGCATTAAGGTCAAGAAGCTTCTTCAAACGGTTATTACGGTTAATCACACGACGATAAAGGTCGTTAAGGTCAGATGTAGCGAAACGACCGCCAGGAAGGGCAATCATTGGGCGTAGATCTGGTGGGATTACTGGGATTACAGTGAGGATAAGATCCTCTGGTTTAATACCAGCAGCTTGCATACCTTCGAGAGTCTTAAGACGTTTTTGAATCTTCTTCTCTTTTTGGCCACGAGCTTCAGCTTCTTCTTTGTGAAGATCTTCAATGAGTTTGTCTAGGTCAATCTCATCAAGCATTTTCTTGATAGCGGTTGCACCCATTTCTACAGTGATAAGATCTTCGTATTCTTCTGGAAGATTACGATATTCAACTTCAGTGATTACGCCACCCTTCTTAAAGCTCTCTAGTGTAGCTTTGCGGGCTTGATAATCGCTCTCAAGTTCTTCTAATTCTTTAGTTTCTGCTTCAGCGAGAGCTTTTACATCAGCACCTTCAGCTTTAGCATCTTTTTCGTAACGAATACGAATGGCTTCACGAGCGGCAGTAGTTTGTGCATCTAACTCTTCGATTTTCTTTGCAATTTCATCTGCTTTAACATCAGTCATGAGGTAAGTTGCAAAGTAAACTACTTTCTCAATATTCTTTACAGTAATATCAAGAAGAAGTGAAAGTGCAGAAGGGATACCACGCATAAACCAAATGTGTGCTACAGGTGCAGCGAGGGCAATGTGACCCATACGCTCACGACGAGTAATAGATTTAGTTACAAGGTTACCTTCCTTATCTACAGCGGCTTCGCGAGAACGCACGCCTTTAAACTTGGAATCATGTGGATTGATATCTTTGGTTGGGCCGAAGATACGTTCACAGAAGAGACCGTCGCGTTCTGGTTTTTGAGTACGATAGTTAATCGTCTCTGGCTTGGTAACTTCGCCATAGCTCCAGTTCAGGATGTCATCGCGGCTAGCTACGAGCAAGCGGATCGAATCGAAATCCGAGGCGCTGATAAAATTGTCCATCCACGCCATATTAGAACTCCTCTCCGAGGTCGATTGTACCATCATCTTCATCGCCCTCTGTTATCTCGATACCTTCTTCAGCCATCATAGCTTCTGCTTCCTCGTCGTCGAGGTCGAGAATTTGTGGCTCGGTATCTCTTTTATGTTGATCATAGATGGATTGATCGTCTTTTGATCTTTCAATTTCACGAGATGTCTTTTCGATGACATCACCTGCATCAGCAGATTCACCGTGATCGAGAAGGTCGACTTTTAGACCAAGACCTTGAAGTTCTTTTACAAGAACGTTAAAGCCTTCTGGGAGCTTTGGACCTTCGATTGGTTCATGCTTGATGATTGCTTCGTATGCTTTGGCGCGTCCGTAAACATCATCAGACTTAATAGTGAGCATTTCCTGCAAGGTAGTAGCAGCACCATAAGCTTCGAGTGCCCATACCTCCATTTCCCCGAAACGCTGACCACCATTTTGTGCTTTACCACCGAGTGGCTGTTGGGTAACCATGGTGTATGGACCAGTAGAACGAGCGTGAATCTTGTCTTCCACCATGTGGTGAAGCTTGAGCATGTGCATTACACCTACAGAAGTACGTTCGTTGAATGGTTCACCAGTGAGACCATCATAAAGTTGGACACGGCCATCACGAGCATATCCAGCCTTCTCGAGCTCATCGGAGATTACTTCATCTGGCACACCATTAAAGGATGGGGTAGCAACCTTATAACCAAGTGCTCTAGCTGCCATACCAAGGTGAGTCTCAAAGAGCTGACCGAGGTTCATACGGGAAGGCACGCCCATTGGTGAAAGTATGATATCAATTGGAGTACCATCAGCCATAAATGGCATGTCTTCTACTGGAAGAACGCGAGATACTACACCTTTGTTACCGTGACGACCAGCGAGCTTATCACCTACGCCAATCTTGCGCATTTCAGCAACAAAGATTTTGATTTGCATAATCACACCAGCTTTAAGCTCGTGACCTTGTTCACGAGTGTAAACACGAACATCTACAACTTTACCGGTTGAAGAACCGTTCATACGTACTGAAGTGTCGCGTACGTCTTTGGCTTTTTCACCGAAGATAGCGCGCAACAAGCGTTCCTCAGAGCTGAGCTCTTGCTCACCCTTTGGAGTAATCTTACCAACAAGGATATCACCATTTTTAACTTCTGCACCGACGGTTACGATACCATCTTCACCGAGGTGACGAAGTGAATGTTCAGAAACGTTTGGGATATCACGGGTAACTTGTTCTGGACCAAGTTTGGTTTCACGAACTTCCACATCGAAATCTTTAATATTAATAGATGTAAGAGTGTCATCCTCTACCAAACGGTTAGAAATAACGATAGCGTCATCCATGTTGTAACCACGCCATGGCATGAAGGCTACGAGAAGGTCACGACCAAGAGCAAGCTCGCCATCATTAATGGAAGCACCCTCGATAAGAATGTCACCCTTCTTTACCTTTTGACCACGTGCAACTTTACAACGTTGGTTATAACAACGATCATCGTTAGTTTTTTCAAAGTGTTGGAGTTTGTATTCTACGTCACCGCCCTTATCGTAAGTTACGATTACGGATTCACCATCGGCTTTTTTGACTACACCGGCGCCGGTAGCCATTACAACCTGTGAAGTGTTCTTGGCGACTTCACGCTCGATACCAGTACCAACGGTAGGGTTGTCAGAGCGAAGAAGTGGCACTGCTTGTTTCTGCATGGCGCAGGCCATGAGAGAGCGGTCAACACGGTTTTTCTCTACAAATGGAATAAGACCAGCGGATACACCAAGAATTTCCTTGTGTGCTGCATCGATGTGGGTCACACGCTTTGCTTCTACCTGAGAAGGAGCGCCGTGAACACGAGCAGATACCCAGTCTTCTACGAATTTACCATCTTTGTTTAGTTTGACAGATGCGTCAGCGATAACCATATCGTTTTCGGTATCAGCATCCATGTAAACAACTTCATCAGTTACCTTACCGTTTTTAACTACGCGGTATGGAGCTTCAATGAAGCCATACTCGTTGATACGAGCATAGGTTGCAAAGTTAAGCACGAGACCTACGTTGCCACCTTCTGGAGTTTCTACAGTACAGATACGACCATAGTGAGTTGGGTGAGCATCACGTACGTCGAAACCAGCACGCTCACGAGTAAGACCACCAGGACCCATCGAGCTTAGACGGCGCTTGTGTGCAAGCTCTGAGAATGGGTTAACCTCATCCATAAGCTGTGAAAGTTGTGATGTTGAGAAGAATTCCTTAACAGCTGCCACTACTGGACGTGAGTTAAGAAGCTGAGATGGAGTTACGTCTTCTGGATTTGCCATAGACATACGGTCTAGGATGTTGCGCTGCAAGCGAAGCATACCAAGACGGAATTGGCGTTGTACAAGTTCGCCAACGAGCTTGACACGACGATTTGAAAGAGAGTCGATATCATCTGCTGGTTCTTGAGTATTGTTGAGACGAATAATCTCAGCAATGATAGCAATCACGTCATCCATTTGGAGAGTGCGATGTGCTGGATCATTTGGTGTATCGAAATGAAGTCTACGGTTCATCTTGAAACGACCAACGTTAGAGTAATCATAACGCTTTGGATCGAAGAACATCTTCTCAATCATAGATTTAGCGTTATCTACAGTAGCGAGATCGCCTGGACGAATACGACGATAAACTTCAAGAAGCGCTTCACCTTGAGATGAAGTGGTGTCCTTTTCAAAGGTTGCTTCAATATATTTCTTGTCGCCAGTATCGATTTTTTCAAACTTCTTTTCGATGTCAGTCTTAGAAAGACCAAGAGCACGAAGGAAAGTTGTTACTGGGATTTTGCGACGGCGGTCGATTTTTACGCTAATTGCGCCATTTGCCGCTGTTTCAAACTCGAGCCATGCACCACGGCCTGGAATTACCTTTGCACCGTAGAGTCTCTTTACGCCAGCTTCTTCTGCAGTGAAGAACACACCAGCGGAACGGATAAGCTGAGAAACGATTACGCGCTCAGTACCGTTGATGATGAAAGTTGCTCTTTCGGTCATCCATGGATAATCGCCAAAGTAAATATCCTGTTCTTTCTTGGTACCAGTCACTTTGTTTTCTAGTTCTACTAGAACGTGAAGTGGAGCCTCGTAGGTAGCAAGATTATACTTAGCTTGCTGCTCGGTTTCCTTTGGTTCTTTAAAGTAATAATCTTTGAAACGGAGTGAGAGTTTTTGGCCGGTATAATCGTCGATTGGATTTAGCTCAGCAAAAACTTCCCTTAGTCCGTTTTTGACAAAGTCATCCCATGAATCTTTCTGATGTGCAGTAAGATCCGGAATTGGGAGGGCTTGGTCACCTTCGGTGAAAAACACACGTTCACCGGACTTTTTGGTTGTAGCCATTCTACCCCTTATTTTTTAGTGTTATTAGTATCTTTTTTGACAGCACCTACTAGACGAGGCGTTGTCTCAGCGCCGAAGATTACTGCCTATTTTTATCCCTCAGAATTGCCAGTTCCTTGAGACATACCAAAAATAGGACACACTACTTCTTGATACTAATTATACACGTATTTTTAAATATTACAAGACCAAAAAATGCCTCAACGGTAGGCATTTTTTAGACATATATAAACTCTCAACTTTTTGTGTATAAGCGAACTCGCAGTTAGTTAGCTTAAAAATAATTATACATAAGTTTTATAATTTTGCAAGGGCTTTTTTCAAAAAAATAACGCCCTTTTTAGGGCGTTATCTCTTTTACAGATTAGATATCGAGGTCGTCGAGATCCGCAAGCTCTGCACGAGTTTTCTCTGCAAGCTCGGAAGATTCACCAGTTTCTTCCTCGTCTTCAACATCTTCTACGATGTCTTCTCCAGCTTCTGCTGGAGCGTCTTCTTTTTTCTCAGCAGGTTTCTTAGCACGTGGAGCTTCGCCGCCATCTTCATCGGTGTTTACGATTTTAAGATTGAAACGAGCATCTTGCTTGGTGCCGAGAGCTCTAAGGAGCATACGGATTGATTGTGCAGTGATACCACGTTTACCAATTACGCGACCTACATCTTCTGGATCAACGGTAAGAGACAGAAGTACGCCTTTTTCATCGATTTTGCGTTCCACCGAAACTTTATCCGGATTATTGACTAAGGTTTTTACGATATATTCTACGAATTGCTGGTCAATAGTAGCCATATTTTTTCCTTTTTAAAGTTTATACTTTTATTATAACATGTTTTGTTTTTGATAATAGAAATTTAAAAAGCCACGCATAGGCGTGGCTTTCAAATGGTTTTAGTTATGTTTTAATCATTTTTTTAATTTCATCCCAAGGGCCAAACTTTCTAAGGTACGTTCTGTAGCAAGGAGTATATTCACACCAATTGCATTGTTCTTCCGTTGGAAAGTGGCCAAGTTCATCAGTTAAACGCTGCAAACTAAAAAGCATTTCATCCTTGTCGGTCTTTGGCCTAAGTCCAGCCGCTTCAAGAGCTTTGCCCCAAGTACCGAACTTCTTAATATAATCATACGGACGAAAGAGTGTGTTTATAACGAAGGAATCATCAAACTCTCTAATACTAGGGGTATGCCCAAGCTTTTTTGCAACCTTTTTTAAATCCGGGATCAGCTTCTTTTCACGTTCTCTTTCATAATCAGATTTCGATTTGTTTTGACTTTTGTCATAGTCAAAACAGTCAGCAATAACAGGCGGATTCCGCGCTTCTTGATGCTCATAATCCCATATATCTATTCCAGGTCTCATATATAATATCACCTCCAAAATAAACTAAAACCATTCTATTAACGTACAATTCTCAATATATTATAACATAAATCTTTAATATTTCAAATTATCGAGCACAAAAAATAACCCCCGAAGGGGTTATTTTTGAATTACTCTGCTGGAGTTTCAGCTGGTGCTTCTTCGGCTGGAGCCTCTGGAGCAGCTTCTTCAGCTGGAGCTTCTGCTGGAGCTTCCTCTGCAGGTGCTTCTGCTGGAGCTTCCTCAGCTGGAGCTTCTTCCTTTGGTTGGTTCTTGCGAAGCTTGTCGGCGTGCTTAGGAGCTACGTTTTTAGCAGCTGGTTCTTTGTACCACTTAGGTAGTTTAACGCCATTCTTCTTAAGAACGAAGGCTACACGGCTAGATGGCTGTGCACCATTTTTAAGATATTTCTCCACAGCCTCTTTGTCCAAGGTAAGAGCCTTGGTTGCTGGGTTGTAGTTGCCGACCTCGGCTACAACACGACCCGAAAGAGGGTGGCGCTGCGCTTCTTGGACGACTATCCGGTACGTTGGATAATGTGACCGGCCATTACGTTGCATGCGAATCGCTAGCATTTTTTCTCCTTAAAATTATTATTTCGCACCATTATATCATAAATTTTGACAAAAGAAAAGAGCCCTATTTAGAGCTCTTTCTAGTTAAATTTCTTAAATCTTCAGGTCTTTTACCTGAATCCATTTTTCTCTGACATTTTTTTCTTATACTCTCATAGTCTCTTGACTCCTTCAAATTATGATAGAGCCAATCTCTATTTACTGGTTTTATACCATATTTAGAGCATATAGGTTCAAATGTCATTATGGCCAAATTTACATTCTCAGAGAGCTCGTTCTCTCTGGATTTCAAATTGCCAAGACTACCATTAAAGCTTTTTTCAATTACGCTAGCCACTTTATGTTTTGTTTCCTCATGTGTAGCATTGATATAAAGCTTCTTTTTGCCGTTATATGCGGACCAATCATTGATGACATTTAACGCTGCCTTCCAGTAATCTGAATAATCAACTGCGGGTTCGGTAGAGCTTTCAGTATCTTCCTGATACGAACTGCCATACCATGTTCTCGGATCATCGGCTTCCTCAAAGCTGTATTCTTCTTCGAAATTTAACATAGACTTCCCCCCTTCCTCTATAAAAGAACTAATACAATATACCTATATTATATCACACTTATGCTAAAAAGTCAATGATAACAGAGAAAAACAAAACCCCTGAGCATAAACCCAGGGGCAAATACTATCATTTTTTCGCTTTCCTCTTTTCTCTTTCTTTTCTCTGCTTTTTTATATGCTGATAATGTTTTTTAAGATCCTGTGGGCACACCGTAGTACCTTTTTTCATCATATGTCTTTTTAAAGTCGATTTATATAAGTCTCTTCTGGCTTTTGACTTAATTAACCCCTCTATCAAAGGTTTCTTTGCTCCTAAATGCCAACCCAGCTCTCTTGTTGCCAAAGCTAACTGTTCAACATAATTAGTAGCATCATCCATCAGATGTAAAGACAAATTCTGATAGAAACTTGAGTAAACTGTAGCCTCATTATCAACTTTTCCGAAAAGAAACTTATAGAATATCTTATCTTTTGTTAAATCATTTTTTTCATCGTATTTATTTAAGACGCTTTTACAAAAAGAAATCAATCCACAAGTTAGTATAAGATTAAAGAAAAGCCCGACATAATTAAAAACTTTTACATCGGCATTTCCAAGGAATTTTGCTAAATCTTTAAGTTCCTGGCT
The DNA here is from genome assembly GCA_947307355.1 of uncultured Candidatus Saccharibacteria bacterium. Lineage (GTDB taxonomy): Bacteria > Patescibacteriota > Saccharimonadia > Saccharimonadales > Saccharimonadaceae > Nanosyncoccus. The sequence goes on along the minus strand of CAMZIV010000005.1, from coordinate 20,714 downwards.
ATACTTCTCACGTTCTTTTTTGATAGTATTATTCGTTTTAAGGTCCGCTGCCATTGTTACCACCTCCAATCACTACAAACAGCAGAAAAAATGATATACATAAGTATATCATATTTTTCTAAAAAGTCAATCTAGCCCACCCTTAGGCGGCGTCCTTGTTCTCTTTGCGATAGAGTTTTACACCTTCTCTAGCGGCATTGGTTTGAGCCTCTTGCTTAGAGTGGCCAGTGCCAGTGCCTTTTAAGGTTTCACCCACATACACACCCACGGTAAACATCTTGTCATGATCTGGACCTTCTTCATGAAGTGTACGATAAATTGGGGTCACGCCGTCGATTTTTTGCGCAAGCTCCTGCATGTATGATTTCGCATCACGCCAGGTCCCTTCTTCTAGAATCTGGTCAATTTTTACCAAAATATGCTTAGAAATAAAATCTTTAGCGGCCTCGTATCCCTGGTCCAGATAAATCGCACCAATCACCGCCTCAAAACAGTCGGCAAGAATCACATCATGTGCTCTGTCTGAGCCGTGTTTTTCACCGCGAGAAAGACGCACCAAAGGTTCATAACCAAGCTCTTTACCAGCATCGCCAATCGATTCGGTGCGAACCAAAGCCGCACGAAGAGCTGTCATAATTCCCTCAGGTTCGTCGTAATTTCTATACAAAAAATCTGAAGAAACTAATTCGAGCACTGCATCACCGAGGAACTCAAGTCTCTCATTATGCTCATTAGCAGATTTGTGCTCATTTACATAGCTACGGTGTGTTAAAGCCGTCACTAATAGATTAATGTCATTAAATTCAAATCCGAGTTTTTCTTTTGCAAACTCCTGATATGGTGTCGTATCCATTTGCCTCCTATTTAAAATTCGCCTGCGCGAATCTTTTTCTTTGCAATTAGCATCAATTTTTCAATATCTTCGTATTCGATTGCCTCGAGCGCATCAGCAAAAGAGAACCATTTAATTCCCTTCATCCATTTTTCACCTGTTGGCTTCTCCAATTCATCTAGCGCCTGAACTAGATAAATCTGAGTCGTCATCAACACGAGCTTGTCAGCTCTACGATATTTAAAATGGATCTTGCCAAGCCATGTTAGCACATTAAAATTCCTTAGACCGGTTTCTTCTTCAATCTCGCGACGCGCTGTTACTTTGGCAGTCTCACCTGGCTCAATATGGCCCTTTGGAATAGTCCAACGTTCCTTGGAATCTTGGATCAAAAGCACCTCGATATCCTTCTTGTCGTGGGTCAATCGAAAAATTATCCCACCAGAAGTCGGCTCACGCACAATCTCTTGAATAGCGGTTTTCTTGCGAAAAACAGCCGAGGTGATTTTCCTAAGCGGAGATTCCTTAATTGTTTCCGTCGGCAGCGCTTCCGGTACCTTCAGCGTCCTCTTTGCTGTCGGTTCCCCCGCGCTTGTCGGCTTTACGTTTTGGTTCATTTTCTTCTTCTTTAATTCCGAGTTCGCGATAAGCTGTCCCAAGTACGCCGTTGATAAACTTCGACGAATTATCAGAACCAAACGCTTTCGCGAGTTCTACAGCTTCGTTAATGGCAACCTTCGGAGGAATTGAATCCCTACATTCCGAAAGTTCATATAGTCCCATCCTCAGGACGTTACGGTCGATTGCAGAAATCGAACTAATTGGCCACTCTGGAGCCATCGGCTGGAGGGCGGTATCTAGAGTTTCAAAATTCTCAGAAACTTTGTGTGCCAAATTATAGACAAACTCGGTATCGCCGAGTGCCTTTTCGTATGGTTCGATATTCTTAGCAATAATAACGTCTAGCTCGACTTCCGGGTCGTGCGCGAGGGTCCTGAGTTCGTATTCATACAAACTCTGTAGGACAATAACTCTACCTAAATGTCGATTACTAGCCATGATTTAAGCTTCTTTTTTCTTAATAGTTTTTACTTTAAGGTTTGGGGTCTTCTTTTTGGTTTCGAAGGCCTTAACTGGTGATGTTTTGTTAACTCTACGAGCTAGCGCCAAGCGAATATGACTACGGCGAAGACCGGTCTTTCTTGGGCTGCTTTGTTTTTTAGGTTCAGGCATTTTGCTCCTTTAATAATATCTAATTTGGTCTATAATACCACTAAATTATAAGTTTTTCAAGGCTTTCTTGATAGCCGGACGGTCAAAACCAATAATTCTTTCGCCGTTAATCTCCGTAACTGGCACAGAAGTAATATCTGGCTCTTTTGAAGCGTCCATTTCGGTGTATTCTATACCCATTTCATCCAGCCAATCCATCAGAGCGTGGCAATAGATACAAGTTGGGGTTGTGTAAACTTTAATCATAATAGTATTATATCACTTATCTCGCTACGCAACGGACACCATAACCAAAATATCGTCGTCTGCCTTTCGTAGTGGTTATACTGCCGTTCATTATATCAAAAACATTCGCACTATAATCATAGTCAAAATAATTTCTATATTCACCAGACCAATAGCCACCACTACTCCCTTCTCCATTATGGAAACCTTTCCAAGTTGACCACATAGTGCCCACATCCTGATTAACCTGACCACTATAAACAAAATAGAATGGTTCATGTGAAAATGCCCAAGAATTGCTATTCAACAAACCATATGCCGTCCAGAGCATACTTATTTCATCTACACCATCATCCACAGTAGTACCAGTTATTATTGGCAAACGCCAACCTTGTGGGCAAATCGAATTATCCGCCCTAGCATAAACACTAGAAGAACCTGTATTAAACGCCGATGATTCATTTGAGGCTGCAGCTGCAGTCCAGTTATAATAATTGCCAAGATGACCATGCTCGCCATACAGGCCACCAGGAGTATCACTAAACGATTGTGGACAGCTACCAGAAGTACAAATCTGATACCTATCCCCAATATCTGAAGAATATGGGGAGCTAGTAGTTTTAACATAGGATTCAACATTCCCAGTTCCTCTTATAGGCATATATGTTATCACGCCCGTATCTGGATCTTGTGAATAGCCGTCAACGTAGCCGAGGCTGCCAGCAGAATTTAAGTCAGATAATTCTGAAGTCATACCTCCTACAGGAATGTCGAAATCTAGATTTTGAGTCATCCAACATTTACCATCTTTAAGCTTTGTAATCCAATAAGATTTATAATCGCGAAGATCCAGTACGTAAGCTTCGCTGCCTGGCACCGTAGCATAATCGCACACTTTCACACCATTTATTTCTAAATCAATATCTTGCATCGCAAAGCGAAGATTGTTCGCCGGAATACCTTCGTATTCTGCAGCCGAAGTAGCTTCATGATATATACCATTATACTCACCAGTAGTCGGATCTTTTTCTGGAACATAAAGACCATGTTTAGTTCCGCCGCCATCCGGGAAAAGACCAGGATTTGTTACATAGGCCATCTCATATGCATCTTGAAGAGTTTTACCAGCATATCCACCAGTGCCGCCAGTATCTACGCTAGGAACGCCGTCACAAGTATTTACGCTTCGGTCACAAATCCACTGTGCATATAGATTAATGGTTGTAGCGGCGTTGGTCACCGGTGAAGTATAATAATCTCCATCGCCATAACCCACGCCATTACCATTTGCAGCCGTATTCCAACCATTAAACGCATAACCTGTTTTAGTGAAAGAATTAGAGCTAAGCTTTGTTGGCTCGCCTTGCCACATGACTTGACTTGTCATCGAGCCACCATCCGAACCGTTTCCATTAAAGACTATCGTATCTTTCGGCGCATTTGGATTAGCTACAGCCTGGAATGTCAAAGTGTTAATATACGCACCAGAAGGTTTTAAACCGTCCACTTTCGCCGCTAATGTCATAATATGGTTCGTACCGTTAGTAGGCTCTTCCACAATCCAAGCAGCTGGTGTATTAGATACTAACACTGGCTCATAATTATCACCCACTACTTTGTATCCCCATGCATTAGCTGGAAAAGCAGTCTCGGGCGTAGAGCTAGAAAGAGTCGGGATTACAGTATTAGAAAGCGAACTATGGACCAAATCGGTAGTAGGTACAGACATTATGATTCTGTATCCGGTCATATTATTCGTAGCAACACTAATCGTCAAATTCGTGTCTCCAAAAACCGCAGAAGACGAAGTTGGGTTTAGTTCTATACTAGCAGATTGGGGTACAGTTAGTTGCAACGCCGCATCAGACACATCGATAGAAACTAAAGCCCCATCTTCGGCAAAAGTAACGGCGCCTGGATTGAACGCAAAAAGAATAGATATAGCCAAAACGAAGCTAATTACCGCCCTTTTATTCATAAGCTTATTATATTACGAAAGTTCGTATATTGCAATGCCAGCAGCCACCGAAACATTAAACGATTCTTTTTTGCCTTTCATCGGGATTTCAACAAAAAGATCAATTATATCATAGAGCGAATTATCGATTCCGTTTACTTCTTCCCCTAGAATTAGCACAATTTTATCTGAAAGTTTTGCTTTGAATTCTGGGCTATTTATCACAAAAAGTCGATCGTCTTTAATGTTATTTTCAAGTCCAATAATTTGCCAACCTTGAGATTTTAATTCAAGAAGCTCATGTTTTATATCATCGCATGAATAAATATCTAGCATATCTTCTGCACCAAGTGCAGTTTTATGAATTTCGCGGTCCAACTTATCGCGAAGATGTGGCAACAAATTAGCATCGTGAACTCTAGGCGTATATCCAGACAACACCACACGTTCCACACCAAAACCTTCCGCCGAACGCAAAATCGCGCCTACGTTATAGCAAGAACGGATATTATCTAAAATCAGTTGCATGGGTTACGCTACAATGTTTACGAGTTTAGCTTTCTTTACGAAGATAGTTTTCTTGACACCATTTTCGGTAAACTTCTTGATTTTTTCATCTTCAAGGGCCATCTTGATAATCTCATCTTCATTCTCAAGTTCATCTATACCAACGTTCAACTTAGAGCGAAGTTTGCCATTTACCTGAATTACAACTTCTACAGTATCTTCAGTAAGATACTTATCATCCCACTTTGGCCACTCATCATCAGCTTCGAGTTTTTCAAGCATCTCAGAAGCAAGGTGTGGAGCAAATGGCTTCAAAAGTTTAGCGAGGGTAATTAAATCTTCTTTACTTGCACCAACTTTGTAAAGCTCGTTCACATATTCCATTAAAGCCGCAACAGCAGTATTGAAGTTTTGATGATAGATATCATCTGTGACTTTCTTAATAGTCTTGTTGCGTATTACGATGTTATTAGCATCTTTAATATCACCAAGTAAGTTGTAACAGCGATTTAGGAACCTATAGACACCACCAACAGAACGTGGGTCCCAAGCTGCATCAAGCTCAACTGGGCCAATAAACATTTCGTAGGTACGAAGCGTATCTGCGCCATAGCCATCATTAATCACATCAAGCGGATCAATTACATTACCTTTAGACTTACTCATCTTCTTACCATCAGGTGCATTAATGTAGCCGTGGTAAATCAATTTCTTAACCGGTTCTCTAAATGGCAAATAGCCTTCATCAGCAAAGAATTTACACCAGAAACGAATGTAAAGAAGGTGAGCTACCGCATGGTCTGCGCCTACATAAACATCGGTTGGCGCCCAGTACTTAATTGCTTCTGGATTCCAAGCATGCTCAGCATCATGGGTAGAAACATAGCGCCACAAATACCATGAAGAACAAGCATATCCGTCCAAAGTATCAGTTTCGCGAGTCATTTCTTCACCATCAATCGTAACCTTTAACCAGTCTTTTGCTTTTGCAAGCGCAGAGCGACCAGTATGGTCAGGCTTGTAATCTTCTACTTCTGGGATTACTACTGGAAGTTGATCTTCTGGAATTGCATGAGGATTACCTTCCTTATCATAAGCAATAGGAATTGGACAGCCCCAATAACGCTGGCGCGAAATTAGCCAGTCACGCATCTTGTAAGTGGTCTTTGGTGTACCGAATTTATCAAAGTCACAGAGTTCAGCCTCAACAATTGGAAGATCAAATTTCTCTGCAAACTCGCGATCACGATCATCGTAAGCTGGCACCGCCATAATTGCACCGGTGCCATACCCAGCAAGTACATAATCTGCTACATATACTGGGATCTTTTCTTTGGTAGCAGGGTTAACTGCATAGCTGCCCGTAAACACGCCTGTCTTTTCTTTGTTCTCTTGGCGTTCAATTTCAGATTTTTTAAGCGCAGCATCCTTGTAAGCTTCTACCGCTTCACGAGTATCATCGGTCACCAAAGTAGAAAGACCTGGGTATTCTGGCGCCACTACTAGGAAAGTTGCACCATAAATAGTATCTGGGCGAGTGGTAAACACGGTAATACGCGGCGCACCGCCCTCGATTTCAAAATCAATCTCCGCACCGGTACTTTTACCAATCCAGTTTTTCTGCATGGTCTTAATTTTGTCTGGCCAATCAAGCCCATCGATCTCTTCGAGCAGTTCATCAGCATACTCAGTGATTTTGAAAAACCACTGTTTCATCTTTTTCTTTTCAACTTCATGGCCACAGCGCCAGCACTTGCCATTCTCTACTTGCTCGTTTGCAAGCACAGTCTGATCTTCTGGACACCACCATTGATAAGACTCTTTTTGGTAAGCCAAACCTTTCTTAAATAGTTGTAAGAAGCACCACTGTGTCCACTTATAATATTCTGGAGAAGAAGTATTAATCTCACGGCTCCAGTCAATAGCGTATCCTAGTCTCTTAGCTTGCTTACGGAAATTATCAATATTAGTCTTAGTAACTTCTTGTGGAGCAGTACCAGTTTTAATTGCGTAGTTTTCTGCCGGAAGGCCAAAAGTATCGTAACCAAATGGACGCATTACATTAAAACCTTGCTGACGATAGAACCTCGTAAGAACGTCAACAATAGTAAAATTGCGCACGTGGCCCACATGAAGCCCGGCACCAGAAGGATACGGGAACATTTCCGCAAGGAACATCTTGCGCTCACCTGGCTTTTCAGTTGCCTTAAAAGCCTCGGTCTCTTCCCAAATTTTTTGCCATTTTTCTTCGATTTTTAGAGGTTCATATCTTTCCATAAAATTTATTATACCATAAAAAAGCCCGCTTGTCTCGTAAGCGGGCTTTGGGACTTTATTTACATACTGTTATCTGGGATCTCCATGTGAACAATATACCTGGTTTGTTCCTCGGAATCTCCTAGTTTAAAAAACTTCCACCAAATATTTTTTGTCATGACCCTTACATTTACTATTTCGATGTAAGGATCCTCTGCATATTCAATAGAGTAATTAGTAAGAAATAAAACTTCTTCTTTACCATTTTCATTAAAAAAAGTAACTCTTAGATTGTCGGTTCCTTGTTCATATTCTTCTATATCGTAAAAAGACTTTCCAAGAATAGTCACATCATTTGTTACTCTTTCACTTTTTTTACTAAAAATACCAACGATGCCAAAGGTGCCTACAATAAGAGCAAGCACAAACAAGCGTGAAGTGATCCTTATCCAATCAGGCATATTTATAACGCCTATGCTATTTTTACTGCCATCTTCACATCCTTTGATTATCATATAAAGTAAAATGGTAATAATTAGAGAAGCACCAAAAAACATTTCTAAGTTAATCAATTTTTTTCACCCCCTAGTCTAGTCTCAAAGAAATCAAAAATTGTTAAAGTCCCTATCTCTTTATTATACCACTTATATCTATTTTTGTCAATTTGAGGTTAGTTTATTATATATGCTAATAAACTTATCTAGTGTTCTTTCAAAGTCGTGCTCGGAGGCAATTTCAATTGAGTTTTTACTAAATCTTGCACACAGTTCATCGTCAGACAAAATCTTTTTCAGCGCCTTAGTAATCCCCTCCACGTCGCCCGGCTGGCAAAGAAAGCCATTCTTTTTATCCTGGCAAACTTCACGTGCTGCACCTTTATCTACAGCAATCAGAGGCAAGCCCGAAGCCGCCGCTTCAATTAGCACAATTCCCTGCGTCTCGATCTCACTAGCCGTCGCAAACACCGCGCCTACCTTATATAATTCATATAAATCCGGTGGTAATACTCTACCCAAAAACTTTACATCATCAACAAGCCCCAGCTCTTTTACGCGCTTTTCCAAATTTAGTTTATCTACCCCATCGCCCACTACCAACATATAAGCATTGAGCACAGATTCCTTTACGCGCGAAAATGCGTTTATCACCGTGCCGAGCTTCTTCTCTGGATCTACACGCCCCACATATAACACAATCGGCCGATCAATCGGCAAATCATATTTATTATATATAGACACCGGTGCCTTACCAGGCTTGAAGAAAGACAAATCTACACCATTAGACACCGCTTCAATCGGCACCTCAAATTTATGGTCTTTTAGTAAATTCTCAATCGCCTGTTTTGTTGGCATCGTCACATAATCACTTTTGCTCTGACGATTCCTAAAATACGCATAAAGCATTGCATTTACCGGCTTCTTCACTACGCCTGGCATTTTCAATGGATCGGTCAAAACTTCTGGCTGATTATGCTCGGTAGTCACTACTGGAATATGATGCTTTCTTGCAAAACCCACTACGGATAAACCAATGGGGTCAGACACTTGCACATGCACCACGTCTGGGTTAAAAGCAGAAAGCGCTTTTTTAATTTCCCTTTGCGGAAATGCCGACACTCTAAAACTATTTTTATAAAATAAGTGCGGCATCTCAAGCCCAAGAATCTTTTTCTTGGCCGGCACCGCATGAATTTGGTCCGGATAAACTCGCGCTTTTATCGAACGAAGATAGACCGTCTTAACACCATCAACCGTACGCGTATAGTTTTTACCTGTTTGCGACGGACAAAGCACCATCACTTCATGCCCACGCCCAGCGAGCCCCAAAGCTAAGTTGTGTGAAAATACCGCCACCCCGTTAATTTGTGGATAGTAAACCGCGGTAGCGATAACAATTTTCATTATAAGGCCTTTGCTTTATCTAATTGTGGGTCGCGCATTGCATTGATGTCTTCATAACTACGCTCCACTTCAATGTCAGGCGTAATGCCTTCTTTGTTGATTGAACGATCATTTGGTGTATACCACTCAGCAGTTGTGACCTTTAGGAGTGCACCACCAGACAAATTATCAAACAGGTTTTGTACTACACCTTTACCATATGTTTTCTCACCTAAGATGGTTGCTTTACCATAGTCTTGCAAAGCACCAGCTACAATCTCCGAAGCCGAAGCCGTAGCACCATTTACAAGTACAATCGTTTTCATGTCTTTTAGAATCGCCTTGCCACTCAATGCTTTAGTGACATTATTGCCATAGTGAAGTGATTTCTGCTCCAAAATCTTTTCACCATCAATCCAAAGACTTAGCAGGTCTTGCGCCGCTGATACATAACCACCGCCATTACCACGCAAATCCAAAATTACTTTATTAATTCCTTTACTACTAAACTCACTCGCCATCTGCTGTACCTTGATACCAGTATCATTATCAAAACGAGTTACAGTCACAATCGCGGTGTGTTTTTCGTACTCCACATAAGCCGAAACATTATTAATAGTTTCACGAGTCATCTTAAAATCAATTTCTTTGCCATTGCGTACCATCGTAACAGTCACTTCCGTACCTGCTTCACCACGAACTTTTTTGGAAATCATCTCTACATCCTCGGACCAAACTTCTTCGCCGTTTACTTTATAAATAATATCGCCTGCAAGTACCCCAGCCCTGCGAGCCGGATTGTCTGGCAAAGTGCGAAGCACTCTTACATAGCCATCACGAAGTCCCATTTCTACACCAATGCCAGCACCTACATTACCATGAAGGTCATCATAAAAATCCGAAGCCGTCTCTGCATCCATATATACCGTATAAACATCACCGAGTGACTCTACCAAACCCTTCTTGGCGCCTTCAATCAAAGCTTTTTTATCAATTTCACCATTATAAGATGCGGCCAAAACATCATACACTTCATTAAGTGGCGACCAATCCATAGTGTTGCTGACGCCAAATCCAAGATATGGTGCAAAATCGCCGAACAAAGCATTCCAGTTTGCACCAACTAACACCCCTACAATTAGCATCATCGCGCCAATAATTATAGCGTTACCAAGACTAGTCTTTTTTTCTTTCCACTCTACTTGTGCCATTACTTAATTATAGCACAAGTTCTTTAGTGCAAATGGATATAATTAAACTTCCTAGCTTCACCAGCAGAGATTTTGCGAGAACCAAAGTCGCCAAGTCTAAACTTGCCAGAATAAATCTGCGTTGCGTAGGCGTTGTTATATTCCGTCACGTTAATCGAGCCGTCACTATTCACGCTTTCTACCCAAAAGACGTGACCGTATCTACCACCATCTTCTTGACCAATACAATCGCCTTCTGGATTATGATCTACGCGGTAACCAAGTGCCCTCGCGCGATCATCCCAGTTATAAGCGTTACCCCAAGCGATGTAAACACCATAGGCCTCGTAGGCTTTCCAACCAGCATAACTCACACATTCACAAACATAGCCACCAATATAATGCCCATTCCAAACTGTGCCATAAGCATCCTGTCTAGCTGGACAATCACCCTGCCATGGATAAGTATTGATGCCACTATACATGCTACCAGAATAGCGTTCTGGATGAGCTTCCTGTTCGGCGCGCTCGGCTGCACGCTGTGCTTCTTGGGCGGCCTTTGCAACTGACGCATAGGCATTGGCATCATTCTGGTACTTTGCCACGAGTGCTTGTTGCTCGGCACGCTTGTTTACGAGCTCTTGTTTAGCAGCTTTTTGTTGTTCCAAAAGCTGTTCAACCTTAACTTTGTCTTGTTCAAGTTGGATTTTAGTCTCTTTTACCTTTTTGGCAGTAGCACTAATTTGGGTTTTTACCACTTCGTTGCGAGCTTGCTTCTCTGCTAAATCAGAAATAGAATTCGCACTAGCCAAAATCTGAATTGGCTCAGCATCTCCTTCAAAATGCATATCAATTAAAAGCTGTGCCAGAGCAGATTGCTCTTCTTTTAGTTTTGCTTCGGTTTCGGCGATTTGTTTAGTTAATGCCTCAACTTGTGCGGTAGTTTCAGCGATTTCAAGTTCACGCCCAGCGATTTCAATATTTAATTCCTGCACCTTGGCTTGGAATAAGTTCGCAGAGCTACTAGCCGCGGCGGCGTTACGGTTGGCTTCTTGTTCTTTGTTCACAGCTTCCATACAAGCTGGGCTGTTTCTACAAGCCAGAGAAATACCGCTCGCGCTGTTTAACATAGCTAAATTAATAGTGAGCGGCGTCAAAACCAAAGCAAAAATCACAATAGAGAGCAGGATTTTTTTGCCATGGTCTTTTCTTAGTATTACCATAAGTAATATTATATCACATCTTGCGTAGATATTTGGAAATAGCGAGCCAAGCCGAAAGTCTACCAACAATTATGCCAATACCCATGAATACTAAATACATCAAAATTAGCTTATTCGATTCTAGAATCTCAGTAATAGTGTTTACATTGATGCCATAATTTGAAAGTTTTGGCGAAAGGAACATGAAGAAGAAGTAGCTTGCTGTAGCTGCTACCACGCCTGCCACGATGCCGCAAATTTCTGCCTCAACTAGAAATGGCCCACGAATAAAGCCTTTATCTGCACCGACCAATTTCATCATATAGATCTCTTCGCGACGTGAGAAAATCGCCATCCTAATCGTACTAAAGATAATCAGTACTGACACTATCAAGAAAATAATCGCGAGAATAATACCACCAGTCCTAGCAATCCTTGCCCATGAAGTAATTGTTGCAATCTCAACTTGATTCACATCATAAGTTGGCGCCTTTTCTGGATCAACATATTTCTTAAACAACGAATTAGTTTCAACTATTTCCTTAATACTATCAAGATTGTCAACGTCGTAAACTTTCACCCTCATCGTGGCTTGCATTTTAGAAATCATCAAAGCCTTCATTTCGTCATCAAGAACGTTGATAATGTCTTCACTGTCAGCATTCTCAGCAACAAATTTCTCGTACTCTTCTTCAGAAGTCGAAGTTTCTACGCTCTTAATGTTGCTGTCTTCAGAAATAACATCCGTTAGTTCCCCAAGTCTTTGTTCGGAAGTGTTCGGCTTTAAATAAATCGTAATGTCAATTTTTTCACGCATCATATCAGCGGTGTTAGTAAGAATCACGCTCGCCACAACCGTCGCAAATAAAATAATCAAAGTAAATGCCATTACGACCGTCGCCGCAGAAGAAAGCCAAATATTACGCACAAAGCCGCTCGAACCATATTTTACAATCCTCGCGCCCTTGCGTACCGGGTGTTTGGATTTGGATTTTCGCATCACCTTCAGGCCTTTTTTGGCCGCCGATTTCAAATTCTTATTCTTCTCTTTTTCAGAAGTATCTTCCGTTTTTGCCATTTACATCACCTTCCTTTTTGTTTTCAAAGCATGCCCAGGTGTTTGCAAAGTTCTTGATTCTTTTGGAACTGGAGTTGCATCAAGCTTATAAATACCATTATTCTTTTGGTCGTTTACAATCTTACCATCCGCGAGAGTAATCACACGCTTTTGCAAAGTATTAACAATACTTTCATCATGCGTAGAAACTAAAATAGTCGTACCAAAATCATTAATCTTTTTTAGTAAATCGATTATTTCCTGCGTGGTAAGTTTGTCGAGGTTCGCCGTAGGCTCATCCGCAATAAGAATCTTAGGCTGTCTAGCTACGGAACGCGCGATCGAAACACGTTGTTGTTGACCGCCAGAAAGTTGAGATGGGAATTTCTTAGCTTGATCTAGAAGGTCCACCAACTCCAAAACTTTTGGTACAGTTTTTCTGATTTCTTTACCACTCATACCGGCAATTTCTAGCGCGAACGCTACGTTTTCATACACGGTACGACGAGGCAAAAGTTTAAAATCTTGGAACACCACACCAAGCCTTCTGCGATAGCTTGGAATATGACGCTTTTTCACATAGTCGAGATCGATACCACCAACGATAATCTTACCAGAGTCCGGAATTTCTTCCTTGGTAATCATCTTAATAAAGGTAGACTTACCCGCACCAGATTTACCCACAAGAAAAGCAAATTCATTTGGTTCAATATGAAGAGAAACAGAATCGAGCGCCGGCTTGGCGTCGCCTGGATATTTTTTCGTGACAGAGTCAACCAAAATCATACAACTATTTTAGCATAAACTTTAAGGCAATGCAAAATTATAATTGCTCGAGCTCACCCATTACAGAGTCGTCAATTTTTTCAGCAAATTCTAAGTGTACCGAAATATTCTTTTGGTCAGAATTGTCCGGTTGGTAAATCGAAATCGGGCTAATCTTTGCGGTCAAACCTTTTTCGGCAAGCTTTGTTTCAATCTTTTTGATCAACTCACCATAGGTGATATTGGTCGTTACGGTAAGATCACGCTTTTCTTTTTCGGAAACAATATTTACTTCACGAGTTGGTTTGGCGAGTTCAATTAATTTATCAAAATCTAATTCAAAACCAGCCAAGTATTCGTTAAGTTTGAAGTTATTACGAACTTTATTCTTAAACTCACCAACGAACCCGATTAGCTCCTCGCCAGCATAGATTTCAGCTGCGCGTTTCTTTTCAAATGGCTTTGCTTCCGCCGCGCCAGACTTCAAAGGTTTAAACTCTACAGCGATATTCAATTCCTCAAGCAATTTCTCAACATAATACTTTGCTTTATAATAGGCAGTGCCTTGAGTTTTTCTTTCCGCAAGCACAAAACCCATACGCATTTTCTCTACCGGTACATTCTCCGCATCCATCCCCCATTCTTTTTGATAAACCTTGTTCATTTCATAAATTGCAAATTTATCAAACGGGATCTTTTGGTTTACAAAAGCCTTATCAAGAAGACTTGGTACGATAGACTGACGAATAAGTTGTAACTCAGGACTAATTGAATTCACAATTTTATACGAATTCTTAGTATCCAAATTGGCTTTTTCGAGCAATTTCTCGGAAACGAAACTATAAGTTAGAACTTCGTTTGCACCAAAACGCTCCATGAGATTGCGAACTTTAGTCTTAAGAGCAAGTGATGCATTTTTACCAGCCGTGCCATGAAGCGGCAAGGTCGGATTAATATTATCGTAACCATTGAGACGCCCAACCTCTTCAATAATATCTTCTTTGATATGAATATCGGTACGCCACTCAGGTGCTGTAATTTCAAAATTACCTTCAACTATAAAGCCAACATTTTCGAGCGTGGTCTTGATTTCGGCTTCGCTGTAATTTGTGCCAAGCAGACCATTGATTTCTTCTGTTGTAATTTTTACAACACTTTCTTTTGCTGGCTCTGGATAACTATCCGCTACTGCCGCAATTTCAAAACCAGAAGAAAGCATACCAGCACAAGCGTTGGCAACCGCCAGAGTCTGATAAGCCGGTTGGCCTTTAGTAAATCTAGTAATAGCCTCAGAAAAGATACCATGTGCCATTTGAGTTTTACGAAGATTATAAAGACTGAACGTTGCGGACTCGAGAATAATATTACGAGTATTCTCATCGATAGCCGTAGATTTACCACCCATCGCACCAGCAAGCGCTACTGGAGTATCACCACTACAAATTACGATGTCGTTTTCGTTAAGCTCGATTTCTTTATCGTCTAGTAGAACTAGTTTTTCACCAGTGCGAGCAAGGCGTACATTTATTCTTGGCTCAACGCCACCACCAACAGCTACAAACTTATCGTAATCAAATGCATGCAGTGGTTGACCAGTAAGGAGCATCAAGTAATTTGTCGCATCCACGATTGGTTCAACTGGACGCATACCAGACTTCGCAAGAATCGTATCTTGTAGGGTAAGATACTTTTTCTTAAGCTCACCATGTTTTGCTAGAACGATTGCGGAATATCTACCACAAATATTCTTATCGATTTCAATCTTGATACCATTATTTGCATCAATACTATTAAACTCAACCTCGTTAAACCTCTGACCAAGAATACCTGCCACTTCCCTCGCAAATCCAATGATACCAAAAGTATCTGGGCGATGCGTAAGAGATTTATTCTCGATTTCAAGAATCTTGTCATTTAATTCAAAAATATCAGAAAGCAAATCGCCTGGTTTTGCAATTTCTGGATCAATTTCTACAATACCACTGTGGTCATCACCAAAATCAAGTTCATCTGCACCTGCGAGCATACCATTCGAATCGTATTTACCAAGCATCTTGCGACTGCCGATTACAAATGGAGCATCTTCATGTACCGAAGCCGGCACAATTGCACCCGGGGCAATCCAAGCCGCAAGCATTCCCTCACGTACATTTGGTGCACCACAAACAACTTGAACTAATTCCGCGCCACCATTATTAATTTGGCAAAGCGTTAAATGCGTATCAGGAATTTTTTCAGCAGTTTCTACACGCACAACATATATGTTATTGTATTTAGTACTTTCATCAATCACACCTTCAACTTCTACCAAGCGTGCACCGATTAATCTTACCAAATCATCATCAGAAATATTGATGTCTACATATTTTTTAAGCCAATTCAAAGAAATTAACATTTAAAACTCCTTCAAGAAATTAAGATTGCCTGATTCAAAATTACGTACATCTTTGAGACCAAACCTAAGCATCACAAGACGATCAATTCCGCCACCCCATGCAAAGCCGTGATATTTTTCCGGGTCAATTCCAGCCATTTTTAATACATTAGGATGAATCATGCCACAACCAAGCATCTCAAGGAAGTCTCCTTTTTTACCACCAAGAGATTTTGGTTTTTCAATCATAAATTCAAGTGAAGGCTCCGTAAATGGGAAATATCCTGGTTGAGTACGAATATTTAATTTTTGCTCATAATACTTTTCAAAGAATTCGCGTAGAATCCCAAGCATATTACCCATAGTACAATCCTCAGAAACATATACACCTTCACACTGATAAAAGGTATGTTCATGAGTAGCATCCACGTCCTCGTTACGATATACGCGACCCGGAATTACTACAGCAATATTCTTTCCTTCTTCCAAATTATGTTTGAAAGCTTTAAGAGCACGATTTTGCATTGTAGAAGTATGAGCTGGAGGAATTAAACCTTCTTCAGTACGGAAAGTATCATAGCCGTCACGTGCTGGGTGCTCTTTAGCAAAGTTCAAAGAATCAAACATGTGATATTCGTCATCGAGTTGACGAGATTCCATCACGTCAAAACCCATCGATTGATAAATTGAAACCACACGATCAAGCTCGGTCATTAAAGGATGCTCGGAACCAGCCAAAGTAGAATAAAGTTCTGGTAAAGGCTCATTTGACGCACATGGAGCCGTAATATCAAGTGGTTCCACTTCCGCATCAAGCAACGCTTCCTCAGCCGCCGCAATCCTCGCAAGGATATCATTTTTCTTCGCATTCATTTCGCGGCCAAATTCACCACGCTTCTCTGGCGCAATGTCTTTAATTTTGGCATATTCTGCGTTGATATTTTTTAATTCAACTTTTAATTTCTCGAGCTCTTGCATAAGATATATTATACTACAAAACTACGATTTCTAACATCGGCAAATTCGATAGAATTCAAAAGTATCGTATAAACAACTTCGTCGTTCTCGTCAAACCTAAGCTCTTCTTCTGGCATACCATCATCACCAAAAGCATATCTTTCGGTAGGATCGTACTCAGCCAGATAGTCCATGTATTCCATTGTTTCCAAAGCGAAGATTACCTCATCTTTAGTAAGCCCAGAAAACCTCGCAATCATTCCTTCATAAGAATTATCAAGAGGATTTTCTTCATAATACTCTTCTAGGAATGAAACGGTAGAATTTGATTCCAAAATTCCCATTTCATTCATCACACGTTGATCAAGATTGTAATTAGAAAAAGTTCTTACTTCTTTATCAAGGGCAGCATCCCCAGTGTGTCCCGTACATGCAAGACTACTATTCCATTTATAATTATTGGCCTCTTCTACACCAGTCATTACATCTACTGCGCCACCCAGTGGAACAAAATTCAAGCCAAAATTCAGCGCTGCGTTTAGAGTAGAACTTTCTGAAGGGTTCGTAAGCTTTGTAATGAAACCTTGTACGGTCGCGCTTACAGTCCCCGGTTGGACATCGTTTGTTACACACGACATAATCCATTTTGCATAATCAGAATTCATTTTTACCTTAGGATTCCCATACTGATCTTCACCATCAAAACTATCATATGTATCCATTTCTTCCTTAGTTGTGTCCGGGTCAGTCTTCGTAAGGTCCTCAACGTATGCGCCAGCCCAAGCGTTACACATCGCATCACCAGAAGTACGTGCGGTTTTTAGCGAACCACACAATTCATCAGAAGCAACCGAAAGACCAAAACTACTGGCAGCATCTACACTCGGACTAATTGCCGCAATTACCGACGAACCAGCTAAACTCGCAATAGAAGATATTGGAGACAAAGCATTATTAGAAGAAGAATTTACGATAGGGGCTAAAGAATTCATAATACTGCCAAGGAAAGTATATTTAGAAGAAGTATCAAATGGACTAAGCGTTGCACGATCGTAAGCAGCCCATTCTTTTTCAACATCTTTCGTAAGCGCATATACTTCCATCAAATTATCAGCGTCAGCCAATTTGCCCGTACTCATTTTTAAATTCTTGTTAGTAATGTTTTGAGCCCCACTATAAAACGCGTAGCCTCCTAAATCACCAATGAACAAAGTGGTAAGATTCTTTGCTAACCATTGCCCAACTAGCGGGGCAATAGCGGAAACTATAAACATAGAGACAGCCATTGTTGCAGAAAACGCCACAGATTTCATGGCGCCTTTAATAAAGGCTTTTGCAATATTACCAATGCCGCCGGTAGTAGCAATCAAAGCAATATCACTGGCCAAATCAATTACGCCAGCCGTAATCTGCGCCCCAGTACAAAAGGCAAAACCAGCAACTCCATTAGTAGCGTTTATGAAAGCTGACGTAACATTCGCCAATGAAGTAAAACCGTTAAGATTTCTAAGCGCCAAATTTGTGGCATACTCGCGATTCAACATTGCAGCGCCCGGGTCGTTTTCGGAAATCAAGTTCTTATCCGTAAAGAAAGTATTAAACCCAGCACTTTCGGCCATAGACTTAGTTATTGTATGTTTGTTGCCGTCCAAATCATATTCATCAGTAGTATTAGTCGTATAAAGATCATTTGTCACAAGGTTTGCTACTTCGTCGGCGTCGCCATTTTTTGCTTTATCTGCAAGCTCTAAATACTTAGAAGCAAAAGAAATTGCATTTAGAGTCTGGATAGCACCTACAGTCATACTCATCACGCCGGCCGCCCTAAATACTCCACACACAGCAGACGAGCCAACCAGCGCCGCTTTTTGCGCCTTGGCCTTCAGAGTAGCAGCCGCTGAATTCGTATCTGGGCCATCAGTATATTTAAATCCATCGTCAGCTTTGTTTATATCTGAAATTTTTTGCTTAAACTCACCATTCCCCACCTCGACGTCGTCGATGCTTTCACCTTTTGCTATTTTATTTCCATCACCAAGATCGATATCCTCCGTAGCTTTATTTTTTCCAGATTCTTCATCGTATTCCTCTTTAATCTTGTAATCCGAATCCGTACCGTCATCATCTTGGCCCTTATTTTTGTACATAATTTCATTTACTTTTTCTTCTGTCACTTCGCCATCAATACTAGTCTGATTTCGTGCATTTTTCCCCAAAATCCTCTGATACATTATGTTTGCAGCGCTATCAAACCAGCCGGCGATTTTCCCGGAAATAGTCAATGTCGCAGTGTTGTATCTTGTATTAAAATCTTTTATCTTTGCTCTTGCATCTGGCAAAGTTATCGTATCGGCCATATCTACTCTGACTTTATTTCCTCCAACATCCATTTCGGCAATACCCATGCCTTTCATTTTTGCCAAATCTGCATCAGAAGCTACAACCGGTATTCTTTTACCATCCGCATCTTCATAAACTAGCATCTTTACTTTTTTGCCATTTGCATCAGTAGTTTCAGCATATTCAATATTTTGCTCTCTAAGTTTTTTTGCCAACTTAGAGTTTACACTAAACTTACTGTCATTAAAAAATGAAGTACCAGAATTAGTCCTAAGCAATTTATTCATTAAAAAGCTCGAACGCTTGTTGATCACGGCACTGCTTGAGCCAAATCCGGATCTCGACTTCAAATTTTCGCTAAGCGCAATCAGCGGATTAGACGAGCTAGAAGTAAACATAAAAGTAAACATCAAAAGAATAACGATGATGAGCGTAGTGATTGGACCTTTTCCTTGCAAAAATCCTTCATCATCAATTTCTGCCTTATCATTATTGCCGCCAGAATAATATCCGCCCGCTACCGCCTCGTCTTTGCGCGCACCATCCAAACTATCCTCGTTTTGAGTGAGATCCGCGTTAATAGCAGCGTTTTCAGAAGCACCAAACGCATTGGCGCCCTGCTTATTTCTGCCAGTATAATCAGTCGGTTTTTGGACACCACCGCCCAAAAATGGAGGGGTCACACTTTCTTTTGCAGAACCAGTCACCCCCGCAGGGCCACCAGTTTTTGCTGCACCACCAACACTCGGACCTTTATTATCCATACTATATATTATATAACACTTATGCTAAAAAACTAAATCAAAATTATCGAAACTAAAGACAAAACAGCAAGCACGATCAACACAATCCAAACCCAGCCAAACTTACTGGTCTTTTTAAAATCTTTCATATACTCAGAGTCTTCAGCCAGGTCCGGATCCGGATTGCCTTTTAGGCCACTTCCGTCATCACCAGAATCATCAGAACTTTCATACATTTTCGAACGCAGATCCGCACTAATTCTGCGAGTTAAAACATCATTTTGATCATCTTCTTTGTTTACAATTACGCCCATGTTTATCCTAAATAAGTTATTAACTTTTTTATTATACCACACAAAAGTTATGCTATAATATACTTATTATTATTAAAGGAGGTCAACAAATGGCAACTAAAAAGCCAAAGACAACGGTTAAGTCTGCTGCTGCCAAAACCAAGGCGACAAAACCGAAAACTGCCGCGAAGACTGTCACAAAACCAGTATCCGAGGCCCCAAAAACCAACAAGGTGGAATCAAAAAAATCTATTTTCGCAGGTTTCTTTGCCAAAAAATATGAAGGCAACGAATCCATTTTAACTATTTTCAAAGAGCCAAAATTCTACGGCGCTTTGTTTGGTGAGTTTATCGGCACCGCAATTCTAGCTTTGCTTCTATTCTCACTATCTCTCATGGGTATCGCAAGCATTTCACAATACTCATTTGCATTAATCGCAGTCTTCATTGCTGTTTATGCATTTTCTGGTGCTTGTCTCAACCCACTCGTAGTTGCAGGTCTCGTAGCTACCCGCCGTATGTCCATCATCCGCGGTGTTATGTACATCGTAGCTGAGGTTGTTGGTGCATGGCTCGGTTGGCTCATCTTCAACTCCTTCCACCTAGCCGGTGGCGAAGCTGCTTACGACGTTCCAACCATGGCCGCCGTTGGCGAAAACCAATTCTTTATTTTTGCAATGATTGAGCTTCTCGGCGCTATCATCATTTCCTTCTTCGTAGCTCGCGCTCTCAAATACAAGAAAAGCGCATTCACCTACGGTGCAGTAATTGGTGGTGGTATCGTACTTGCAATCGTAGTAAGCTACGTAGTATCTGCTGCCTTCTTCGGTCTCAACGGCAACTTTGCTTTGAACCCAGCAGTAGCACTCATGTTCCAAATCTTCCCAACTACTGGTGAAAACT
>CAMZIV010000004.1 GCA_947307355.1 uncultured Candidatus Saccharibacteria bacterium | reverse complement strand
ACTCACGAGCGGAAACCGGCCTAAAAGTCTAGTTATTTACATGTAAAAAATATTAAAAAATTGCGAGAAATATTCTGCCTGTTGTACAGAGGCGGAATGGCAATATAAAGGAAAGGAATAGAATGCAAGTCATTCTCGGCACCAAAATTGGTATGACCCAGATCATCGGTGATGATGGCGTTGTTACTCCTGTAACCGTCCTTCAAGCCGGACCAATCACAGTGACTCAGATAAAAACTGTCGAAACAGACGGTTATAATGCTGTGCAATTTGGTTTTGGTCAGGGTAAGAATCTGAGCAAGTCGGTTACTGGCCACGCTAAAAAGGCTGGTGAAAATATCAATCCTAAAGTACTCAAGGAATTCCGCGTAAACGAAATCCCAGAAGGCATGAAACTCGGTGATACTATCACCGTAGAAGCTTTCAAACTCGGTGACAAAGTTACTGTTACTGGCACCAGCAAAGGTAAAGGCTACGCTGGTACTGTAAAGCGCTGGAATTTTAACGAATCCCGCAACACCCATGGCTTTAAGGGCGACATTCGTAAAGTCGGTTCTATCGGCTCTATGTACCCACAAAAAGTTTGGAAGGGCAAGAAAATGCCTGGCCGCATGGGTCACGATCAAGTTACTGTAAAGAACTTGGTAGTTGCTTATATTGACGCTGCAAATAACCTTATCGGTCTTAAAGGCGCTGTGCCTGGCCCAAAGAAAGGTATCGTAGCGGTGGAGGGAAAGGAGTAATATGGCTACTTTGAACAAAGATATTTTCGGTTTAACCGTAGAAAATCACGAACTCGTAAAACTCGCTTACGATGCATATCTTGCAAACTCCCGCAGCTCTCACGCCAAAACTTTGAAGCGTGGTGAAGTAAGTGGTGGTGGCAAGAAACCATGGAAACAAAAAGGTACTGGTCGCGCTCGTTTCGGCTCTACTCGTAACCCTATCTGGCGCCATGGTGGTGTAGCCTTCGGCCGCACCGGTGAAGAGAACTTCACCAAGAAAATCTCTCGTTCAGCAAAACAACTTGCTGTTCGTCAAGCCCTATCTATGAAGAACGCAGATAAAGCTATCTTTATTCTTGCTGCTGACGTAAAACTCACCGGCAAAACCAAAGATGCAGTTAAAGTTCTTAAAGATATGAAACTTGAAGGTAAAAACGTTTTGGCTGTTGCCGCAGAGAAAACCCCAGAGGTTCTTCGCTCAACTAACAACCTTGCAAACGTAAAGCTAGTTCGCGCTACTTACCTTAATGTATTCGACATTCTAAATGCTGATGCAATCGTATTTAGCGAAGCTGCCCTCAAGGCTACTGAAAAATGGTTAATGGGAGAGGAGAAGTAATATGAACATCCTTGAGCCACGTGCTACTGAAAAAAGCTACCTCGAACAAACCAAGCGTACTTACGTCTTCCCAGTAGCACTAAGTGCTTCTAAGCAAGACGTAGCAAAGATGGTTGAAAAAGAATTCAACGTAACCGTAACAGATGTTCGCACTCTTATCCGCGACGGTAAGAAAACCAAGTTTAGCAAAGGCAAACATGCTTATCCTGGTATTACTCACCGCAAAGACAAGAAGTATGCATATGTTACTTTGAAAGAAGGCGACTTTATCAAAGTATTTGATACGCCTGAAGAAGATACTAAAACCAGCGCAAAGGATGCTAAAGCTGACAAAAAAGCTAAGGCAGACAAGAATGCAGGTAAGGAGAATAAGTAATGGCTATTAAAGCTTATCGTCCGATCACTCCGGCACAACGTCAAAAGACGACCGAAGATTATGATCAGATCACGACTAATAAACCAATGAAATCTTTGCTCGCTGCAAAGAAACAACAAGCAGGTAAGAACAACCAAGGTCGTATCACTGTACGTCATCGTGGTGGTGGTGTAAAACGTCACTATCGTATCATGACTTACAATCTACCAAAGGATCTTACTTTCACTGTAGAAGAAATCGAATACGATCCAAACCGTAGTGCTCGTATCGCACGCGTAAAGGACGAAAATGGTGTTTATTACTATGTAATCGCAGACACCAAGATGACTAAAGGTACCACTTTTAAGACTGGTAACGAAATCGAAGTTGAAGATTCTAACCGTCTTCCACTCGAAAACATTCCAGTCGGTACATTTGTATACGCAATTGAGCTTCAACCTGGCAAAGGTGCACAAATGGTGCGCGCTGCTGGTGCTTCCGCTCAGCTTATGGCAAAAGAAAATGGCTATGCCACTCTCAAAATGCCATCTGGCGAAGTTCGTAAAGTACTCGTAGCTTGTGAAGCTTCAATTGGTACGGTATCAAACCTCCAACACCAAAACGTAAAGATTGGTGCTGCTGGTCGCCGTCGCCGTAAAGGCATCCGTCCAACTGTACGTGGTGTTGTAATGAACGCTACAGACCACCCACACGGTGGTGGTGACGGTGGTCGTCACGGCTCAGGTAAAGCTCCTCGTACACCATGGGGTCAGCTCACACTTGGCTATCGTACTCGTCACAATAAGAAAACTAATAAAATGATCGTGCGCAGTCGCCACGAAGGAAAGAGGAAATAATGTCGAGGAGTCTTAAGAAAGGTCTATTCGTAGACTACAAACTCGCGAAAAAAGTTGCCGCTCTCTCCAGCGAAGACCGCACCGTTATCAAGACGTGGGCACGTCAATCTACTATTTCTCCAGAAATGGTAGGTCGCACTATTGCCGTTCACAACGGTAAAGTTCACGTACCAGTTTTCATTTCCGAAAACATGGTCGGTCACAAACTTGGTGAATTTGCGCCAACTCGTAAATTTAAGCGTCATGGCGGTAAGAAGGCTGCTGAAGCTGCCGCTGCGAAAGGAAAGGCATAATTATGGCTAAGACATATTTCGCACACGCATATGAAAAAGGCATTGATTCTATGCCACGCAAGACTAGCGTTGTAGCTGCTCTTGTACGTGATCGCTATGTAGCAGATGCTGTAGTAATCCTTGAGAATACTCCACGTCGCGCTGCAAAAGCTGTTCGTAAAGCTGTAGAATCTGCTAACGCAAACCTACTTAACAATTCCAAAGTTAGCATCGATCCAAAAACTATTCGTATTGCAAGAATTTTTGTAACTAGCGGTACTCGCATGCGTAGATACGTTCCAGCATCTCGCGGCCGTGCCCTTCCTTACGAAAAAGTAAGTAGCAATATCTTTGTCGAGGTCGCCGGCGAAGAGAAAGTAAAGGCTGCTCCTGCTAAAGAAGCAGAAAAGAAGGAGAAAAAGTAATATGGGTCAGAAGGTTAATCCCATCTCTTACCGTCTCCAGGTCAGCAAAGATTGGTCTTCAAAATGGTTTACCAGGAAGAGTGATTTTCGCCATTGGCTAGTGGAAGACGTAAAGATTCGTGAACTCATTGAAGACCGCTTCAAAAGCCGTCCTACAATTGCACGTATCAATATCGAACGCTCCGCAAATCTTACTACCATTACTATTCTCACTGCAAAAGCAGGTGCTGTAATTGGTAAGCAAGGTGCGGGCATCAACGAGCTCAAGAAAGAGCTTGAAAAAATCGTTGACGGTCCTATCCGTATCAACGTTGAAGAAGTTAAAAAACCAGAGCTCAATGCTAAGCTCGTAGCTGAAAATATCGGCTTCCAACTTGGCAAGCGTATGAACTTCCGCCGCGCAGTAAAGACTGCACTTCAGTCTTCTATGAATGCTGGCGCTAAGGGTGTACGTATCGAGGTATCCGGTCGTTTGAACGGTGCTGAGATGAGCCGTCGTGAAAAATTTATTGAAGGTTCTGTGCCTCTACATACCCTTCGTGCAGACATTGACTTCCATTGTCATCATGCACCAACTATTGCTGGTATCGTAGGCGTAAAGGTTTGGATCTACAAGGGGGAGAAATAATATGGCTATTTTACTTCCAAAGAAAACTGCACACCGCAAGGTACGTAAGGGTAAAAACGAAGGTGTTGCTACCCGCTGTAACACTGTAGCATTTGGTGACTATGGTCTTATGTCTCTCGACAACGAACGTATCAACAGCCGCCAAATCGAGGCAGCTCGTCAAGCAATTACCCGTTACATTAAGCGTGGTGGTAAGATCTGGATTCGCATCTTCCCACACACTCCAGTTACCAAGAAACCTCTAGACGTAAAAATGGGTTCCGGTAAAGGTGAACCACAGTTCTTCGTCGCTAAGGTAAAAGCTGGTACTGTAATGTTTGAAATCGCAGACGTAACTGATGAGCAAGCAAAAGAGGCTCTTCGCCTTGCTTCTCACAAGTTGCCAGTAAAATGTAAAATTATTAAGAAAGAGGAGTTCTAATATGGCACACACATTAGTAGGGACAGTTACCTCCGACAAGCGTGATAAGACCATTACCGTCTCCATCGTAAGTCGTGAAACTCATCCACTCTATCGCAAGCAGTACACGAAAACTCGTAAATATACTGCTCATGATGAGAAAAATGAAGCCAAACTCGGCGACCGTGTAGAAATTGCAGCTACTCGTCCACTTTCTAAGACCAAAGCTTACACTTTGGTAAAGGTGCTCGAGCGCTCACATGGTACCGTTGAGCTTAAAGAAGACGTCAATAACGTTGAGCTTCCTGAAAAAGTCGGCGCAGACAAAATTGCTGCTGAGAAAGAAGGGGAGGAATAATTATGATTCAACAGGAAACTAGATTAAAAGTAGCCGACAACTCTGGTGCAAAAGAGCTCGGAGTAATCCGTGTCCTTGGTGGTACTAGAGCTAGGTATGCAAGAGTAGGCGACATTGTGACTTGTTCTGTAAAAGAAGCATCACCTACTGGTAACGTAAAGAAAAAGGCTGTAGTAAAAGCTGTAATCGTACGTACAGTTGCCCCAATCCGCCGTCCAGATGGTTCTACCATCCGCTTCGACGAGAACGCTGCTGTACTCGTAAACGAAGATAAGACTCCAAAAGGCACCCGTGTCTTTGGCCCTATCCCACGCGAATTGCGTGATCTCGGCTTTTCTAAGATTATCAGCCTTGCACCGGAGGTACTCTAATATGGCAGACTTAAAAGTAAACGACAAAGTAATTGTTATTTCTGGCGACAACAAGGGTAAAACCGCAAAAATCGTCAAGATTGACCGCAAAGCTAATAAAGCTTGCCTAGAAGGTATCGAAGTACGCGAACGCCACATGAAAAAGACTTACTACAATCCAAAAGGTGGCAAGAAAACTATTCATGTTGGTATTGATTTGTCTAACTTGAAGCTTGTTGAAGCTGCTAAGGTAGAAAAGAAAGCAACTGCTAAAAAAGCAGATAAAAAAGACGCTAAAGCAAAGAAAGGAGCTAAGTAATGGCGGAAAAGAAAACGGCTGCTAAAGCTACTACAGCTAAAGCACAACCACGCCTCAAAGCTCTCTACAACACAGAGCTCAAGGCGAAGCTAGCAAAAGAACTCGGCCTTAAGAATATTAACCAAGTTCCAGAGCTAAAGAAAGTTATCGTCTCCTCAGGTGTAGGCAAGAAGCGTGAGGATAAGAAATTCACAGAGACTGTTGAGCTTACCTTGGCTAAAATCACTGGCCAGGCCCCAACTTCTCGTCTCGCAAAGAAATCTATTGCATCTTTCAAAATTCGTAAAGGAATGGGTGCCCCAGTTGGTTATCTCACTACTCTACGTAACGATAAGATGTATGAATTCGTAGATCGTCTTATCAATATTGCATTGCCACACGTTCGTGATTTCCACGGTGTATCTCGCACTGCATTTGACAAGCAAGGTAACTACAACCTAGGTCTCAAAGAACAAACTGTATTCCCAGAAATTACTTTCGAAGATGCAGCAGTTCTTCATGGTCTAGAAGTAACATTTATTATTAAAAATGGCTCAAAGGAAGGAAGCACTAAATTGCTAGAACTCTTCGGAATGCCTTTCGTGAAAGGAGATAAGTAAGATGGCTAAGAAATCTGCAGTTCTCCGTGACGAAAAGCGTCGCAAAATGTATGAAAAATATGCTGCAAAGCGTGCAGAACTAAAAGCTGCTGGTGATCTAGAAGGTCTCCAAAAGCTTCCACGTAACGCATCTCCAACTCGTCTCAAAAACCGTGACATGTTGGATGGCCGTCCACGTGGTTATATGCGCCGCTTTGGTCTAAGTCGTATTAATTTCCGGGAAAAAGCATCTAAGGGCGAAATTCCTGGTGTAACAAAGAGTAGCTGGTAGGAGAAAGGAGAAAATATGTCATTACAATCTACTGATCAAATCGCTGACCTCCTTACTCGTATTCGTAATGCGATCAGCGCAAACAAGACTGAAATTCTCGTTCCTACTTCCAAACTCAAAGTAGCGATTGTAGAAATTTTGGTAAAAAATGGTTATCTAGCAAGTTATGATATTCAGGAAGGTACTCCACGTGGTATTCTCCACGTTGTAATTAACAATCCTGGTGAAATTGCAAAGATCAACGAGATTACAAAGGTTTCTAAACCTGGTCGTCGCGTTTACTCTGCGGCAGCTGAGCTTCCAGTAGTTAAATCTGGTCGTGGTGCAGTAATTGTATCCACTTCTAAAGGTTTGATGACTGGTCGCGAAGCCAAGAAAAATGGCCTTGGTGGCGAAATCTTGGTACGTGTTTGGTAATAAAAAACGAACCACAAAAATAGCCCTGCGGGGCTATTTTTGGTATAGTGGTTATCTTTGCAAAAATACAGATAGAGTGGTATAATTATTCTAGAAAATTTGTAGAAAAACGTGGATTGCTTATAGATGAAAAATAGACTATTAATGATTTTGAGTAGTAAGATTTTTAAAATCACAACTCTAGTTTTTCTTGACATCATTTCGGTGGTCCTAGCTTCGCTTTTGGCGCTTTGGATAAGGTTTGATTTTAAGCAAATTCCGGAGGATTATTGGCTATCCGTAGTGCAATGGCTACCGGTGGACTGCGCGATTGTGATAGCAATTTTTGCTGCGGCCGGGCTTTATACTTCGATTTGGAAATACGCATCCATTCCGGAGCTGATTTCTATTTTGTGCTCCTGTGTGGCGTCGGATTTGTTGATTTTTGCGTATAAAGGAATCGCTTCGATGCCGGTGCCGAGTAGCTTTTGGTTTATCTTTGCGGCGTTTCTAATCTTCTTTACTTGTGGCATACGCTATTCGTATCGCATTAGCCGTGCAGTTCTTAGGACTTTGCCAAACAAAAATCATCTAAAGAGTACGATGATTGTGGGCGGTGGCGAAGCAGCCAGGATGTTGATTGATGAAATTAACCGTCACCATAACAATAATGGTGGTGACCATGTGATATGTATTATTGATGACGACAAACAAAAACATGGTACACGCATTCGTGGCATCAAAATTGTGGGCGGGCGCCGTGCTATCCAGGAAGCAGCAGAGAAATATAAAATAGAGCAAATTATCATTGCGATTCCTTCTGCAAGTAAGGAAAACATTGCCCGTGTAGTAACGGAATGCCAAAAGACCAAGTGTGAAATAAAGATTTTGCCATCCATCTATCTAACGATGGATCAAAAAGTTAATAATATTGTGGCGCAGATTCGTCCGATTAAATACGAGGACTTTTTGGGGCGCGACCAAATCATTGTTAATAATGAAGAAATTACTGATAATTTGATGAATAAAACTATTTTGGTAACTGGTGGTGGTGGCTCGATCGGTTCGGAGCTATGCCGCCAAATTGCTAAGGCCGGACCGAAGCTTCTTATTATCTTTGATATTTATGAAAACAATGCGTATGAAATTCAGCAAGAGCTATATCGCAATTACCCTGGGCTGAATCTCGAAACAATTATCGGTTCTGTGCGTGACTATGCTCGTTTAGAAAAAGTGTTCCAGGAGTTTCATCCAGACCATGTATATCATGCGGCAGCACACAAGCACGTGCCGCTAATGGAAGTAAGTCCAAATGAGGCAATTAAGAACAACTGTCTAGGCACTTTGAATACTGTAAAACTTGCGGACAAATATGGCGTAAAGAAATTTGTGCTAGTTAGCACAGACAAGGCTGTAAAACCAACTAATATTATGGGCGCATCTAAGCGCATTTGCGAAATGATTATCCAAACTTACAATAAGATGTCCAAGACGGATTATGTAGCGGTGAGGTTTGGCAATGTTTTAGGTTCTAATGGCTCGGTAATCCCACTATTCTTAAAGCAGATTGAAAACGGCGGCCCAGTAACAGTAACACACAAAGACATCACGCGTTATTTTATGACCATTCCAGAAGCGGTAAGTTTGATTTTGCAGGCTTCGGTGTATGCGGACGGCGGCGAAATCTTTGTACTAGACATGGGCAAGCCGGTAAAGATTTATGATCTTGCTAAACAAATTATTCGTTACAAGGGTTTAGAGCCTGGTAAAGATATTGACATTAAAATTACGGGGCTTCGTCCGGGTGAAAAACTATATGAAGAAATGTTGATGGACGAAGAAGGGCTAAAAGAAACGCCAAATAAGTTGATTCATGTGGGTCAGCCAATAAAAATTAAAGAAAGTTTTTTGAGTGACCTAGATCAACTAATTGGCGCCGCCGAAAAGAACGATGATGAGATTAAAAAGTGGACCGCAAAGATGGTAAGTACATATAAAATAGTAAAGGAGAATAATTAATGAGTGATAGGATTATTCCATTTTCGCCGCCGGATCTGAGTAAAAAAGAGATTGAAAATGTAAATGAGGTGTTAGGGTCCAGCTGGATTACTACAGGTCCAAAAACTAAGGAATTTGAAGAAAAAATTGCTAAATACTGTGACACGGAAAAAGCAGTTTGTCTGAACTCGAATACCGCGTGCCAGGAACTGATTTTGAGAGTTTTGGGTGTAGGCCCTGGCGATGAGGTCATCACAAGTGCATATACTTACACTGCGTCCGCTAGCATAATTAATCATGTAGGCGCAAAGATTATTCTTGTGGACACCCAAAAAGACTCTTATGAAATGGATTATGATGTCCTTGAAAAGGCCATCACTGAAAAGACAAAAGTGATAATCCCAGTAGATATAGCTGGTGTGATGTGCGATTATGATAAGATTTTTGGAATTGTTGAGCGAAAGAAAGCCTTGTTTAAGCCGAATAACGATCTTCAGAAGCTTTACGGAAGAGTAGTTGTAGCTGCCGATGCGGCGCATTCATTCGGCGCTACGTATAGAGGTAAGAGAAGCGGTAGTGTTGCCGATTTTACTAGTTTTTCTTTTCATGCTGTTAAAAACCTCACTACTGCAGAGGGCGGAGCTTTAACCTGGAAGCATGTTGATGGTTTAGATAATGAGGCTTTATATAGAGAGTTTATGCTCTGGAGCCTTCACGGTCAGTCAAAAGATGCGCTAGCTAAAACTAAACTTGGGGCGTGGGAATATGATATTGTTTATACTGGGTACAAATGCAATATGACTGACATCATGGCTGCAATCGGGCTTGCACAGCTGGAAAGATATCCAAGCCTTCTTGCAAGAAGAAAAGAAATAGTTAAATTATACAATGAACTACTTGATACCAATAAAGTCGACATAATTAAACACGAAGATGGTAATGGTGTTTCTAGTATGCACTTGATGCTTACAAGAATTAGGGGGGTTGACGCAGAAAAACGAAACGAGATAATCGTAAAACTTGCGGAAGCTGGCATTTCTGCTAATGTCCACTATAAACCTTTGCCTATGCATACGGCATACAAGAATCTTGGTTTTAAAATCGAAGACTATCCGAACGCTTATGAAATGTATCAGAATGAAATTTCGTTGCCTCTCCATACCAAATTATCTAATGAAGATGTTGAATATATTTGTAAAAAATATAACGAAATTGTAAAGGCGTAATAAAAAATGAGAAAGTGGGACGATCTACCTAAATCGATGAGAAACGATGAAGTAAAAAAATATTATGACATCCTCCAGCATAAGAAGATGAGTCTCCTTTTTAAACGTTTGTTTGACATTGTGTTTAGCGTTATCGGTCTTATTCTGTCTTTGCCATTTTTGTTGATTGTTGCTATTGCTGTAAAAATTGATTCTAATGGGCCAGTTTTTTACAGACAAGAGAGAGTAACAAGATATGATAAACTATTTAAGATTTATAAGTTTAGAACTATGATTCAGGATGCAGACAAAGTTGGTGCTCTAGTAACTTCGAAAAATGACAAACGGATAACTCGTGTCGGGAGAGTGATTCGTAAGATTCGTCTGGATGAGGTGCCACAATTAATCAATATTTTGAAGGGCGAAATGTCGTTTGTGGGAACGCGCCCGGAAGTAAAAAAGTATGTTGATAAGTATACTGATGAGATGAAGGCTACGTTGTTGATGCGTGCAGGGGTAACTTCTGAGGCGAGTATGAAGTATAAAGATGAAGACGAGATGCTTAATAAATGCGTAAAGAAATATAAAAGCATAGACCAAGCATACATTGAAGAGATTTTGCCTCAAAAAATGATTTTGAATATCAAGTATATTGAAAAATTTAATCTTTTGGCAGATGTAGGGACAATGTTAAAAACCGCGGCGAACATGTTTAGGAGATAATATGGTAAGTGTAGAAGAAGTTGGAAAATACGATAAAAGAGTTATTAACACTATTGCAGTTTTGCATCTTGAAGCGTTCCCGGATTTTTTTCTAACAAAACTAGGAAAAAAATTTGTAAAATTACTATATAAATGTTATCTAAAAGATGACGAATCAGGCATAATTATTGCGAAAGACGACGAGAATATAATAGGTTTTATTGCGTACTCCAAAGACTACCCATCCTTCTATAAAAAATTAATTAAAAAGCATATCGTTAAATTTGCTCTATGCTCGATTGGTGCTGTCGTAAAACACCCATCTTTTACAAAAAGATTACTTGGTGCATTTAGAAAAAGCAACGAGGTTAAAAAAACGGAAAAATATATAGAAATAGCGTCAATATGTGTCGACCCTAAGAGAAACAGGAAAGGTGTCGGTACATTATTAATAAATTATATTAAAGATGATGTTGACTATAGTGTTTATAAATACATAAACCTAGAAACAGATGCAGATGGTAATGAAAAAGTAAATAATTTCTATATCAAAAATGGTTTTATATTGGCAAGAACCTATACCACTAGAGAGGGTAGAAAAATGAACGAATATAGATTTTACGGAGATGAGCGATGAAAAAAATAGCAATACTCTGTAATGGTGTAAGTTCCGAAGTGATTGATAGGAAAGAATTGATAAAACTATTACAACAAAAAGGTTACAAAACATTCGTCGGCGAAATATTTGATGGAACAGTAAACAATTATTATGCATTAAATAATATTTCTTTTATTCCGATAATTGCTAGTAGAAACAATACGAATCCATTTAACGAAATTAAATCAATTCATAGCGTAAAAAAACAAATTGAAAAAGAAAAAATTGAATCTGTTATTATTTACGGTGTTAAAAACCATGCCGCAATGTCAATTGGGAGCAAATTAGGTGGTGCAAAAAGGATAATGTGTGTTGTCAATGGAAGCGGGAATCTTTTTAAAATAAATGGGCTTAAAGGAAAATTATTAAGAATAATATCGTTTCCCATGTTATGGATTGCTTACAAGTTTTCTAAGTGCGTGTGTTTCCAGAACAAAGATGACTTAGAGTTTTTCAAAAAAAAGCATTTGA
Organism: uncultured Candidatus Saccharibacteria bacterium; assembly: GCA_947307355.1. Classification (GTDB taxonomy): domain Bacteria; phylum Patescibacteriota; class Saccharimonadia; order Saccharimonadales; family Saccharimonadaceae; genus Nanosyncoccus. The sequence goes on along the minus strand of CAMZIV010000004.1, from coordinate 21,827 downwards.
TTACTGGTAAAAAAGAAGCATTTGTTACTGGCGGTTCTGGAGTTAATCTGGCAGAATTCCCGTTTAGTTTTTTACCAGAAAGCAATAACTTTTTGTATTTAGCAAGGATTACTTTGTCTAAAGGTATTAAAGAATATATTGAGGCAGCATATATAGTGAAAAAAGAGTTTAAGAGTTGTAGATTTGATATTTATGGAGGGATTGATTCAACGATCGAAGGTTCAGTTGGAGATATACTCGATAGAGCAATTAATGATGGGGTAGTTGAGTACCACGGCAAGACGAATGACGTAAAAACCGCTTTAAAAAAATGTCGATTTTTTGTTTACCCATCGTATTATCCAGAAGGCGTTTCTAGATGCCTTTTGCAAGCTATTTCGACTGGGAGACCAATTATCACTAGTAATATGCCTGGGTGTAGGGAAACAGTGATTGATGGCGTAAATGGTTTTTTGGTAGAAAAACAAAATGTTAAGCAGTTGGTTGACAAAATGAGATATTTTTTAAACAATAAAGACAAAATGCAGGGATTTGGGGTGGAATCAAGAAAAATAGCGGAGGAGCATTTTGACATTAATGTCGTAAATAAAACAATAATAAGCCATCTTGAAAAATAGGAGGACGTATGGGCAAAAAAATTATTATTCTAATATTTGGCAACTTGCGAATGTTATTTAAAAGAATAGTATCATTTGGTAAGTTAAAGTTTAATATTTATAATAACGTGGGTCTATCGGCAGAAATTAATATTTCAGGTAATAGCAAAGTGGTTATCGGAAAGAAGTTTATTATGAGAAATAATAGCTATCTTGCGGCTCATAATGGGGGGGGTATCGCTATAGGCAAAAACGTTTTTATCAATAGGAATTGTTATATCGTAAGCCACGAAAAAATTGTTATTAAAGATAATGTGTCAATCGGGCCAAACACAGTAATAGTAGACCACGATCATGAATTTGATGCATTGTTTGGGGTTAATAGAACTAATTATAAGACAAACAAAATTATCATTAACGACGGTGTTTGGATTGGGGCAAATTGCGTCATACTGAAGGGTATAGAAATTGGAAAAAATTCCGTTATAGCTGCTGGTTCAGTTATAAATTTCGATGTTCCAGAAAATACGATAATCGTACAAAAAAAGAATACTAAGCAAATAAGCATAAAGTAATTAATAGCAATAGATGTATAATATGTAGTATGGTGAGGATATGGAGAAAAAGAAAAGAATCTATGAAGGCTTACTAAAAACACTGGTATCCTTCTATCTAGTATTAAAGCCGATATATTTATTTCCTAGCGGTTTGCCTCAGATTTCGGATTTTATTCTGGTGCTATTATTTATTCTTTTATTATTTAAACATGAAAAAAAGTTTTCCCTGGATTACAATGTAAAAAAGAAAATAAAGAGAGTTATTCCTTTTATTCTTTGGGTGGTGTTAATAAATACGATTTGGTTAATTATTCTTCAGGATTTTACATTACTAAGGCCAATCACATATTATATTTTTAATTATTTTTCAATGGTCATTATTTACAAATTGTACTTAGTATTTGGTGATAGCATATATAGACATATAGCAACACGTATATCGATTGGCTTAATTATGCAATTTATATTAATCATTCTGATATCTGGTTCCTCGATAAGAACGACTGGCCTATTTAATAATCCCAATCAGCTCGGTTTATATGCCTTAATTACTATTACGATTCTTTTCTTTTTGAAGAGTGAATTTGGTAAATATAAATACCTTTTCTATATTGCTGTTTTATGTGCGGTGTGTATGATCTTTTTCTCGTTGTCAAAGGCAGCAATAATTAGTCTAATCGTTTTCTTTTTATTAACGTTTATTTTGAATAACAGAAATAAAATTTTGAAGTGCGCAGTAGTAATGACGGTCGTTTTGATTGTGGCTAGTGGTTTAGGCGGTTTTATTTATGATAAGATTAGTGAGATACCTATAATTAAAGCAGCAACAATAAAAATAGAAAAAATAACTGAAGAAAATGATAGTGATCTAGGAACTGGGAGAGGCTATGATAGGCTAAAAGAAAGTAAATACAACATAATTGAAGGTGTAGGTGAAGGTGGATTTGATAGATTTGATACGCTTAAAGGACTTGAAATCCATTCTGCTTATGCAAGTATACTTTGCTATTATGGTGTTATCGGTTTTGTGTTGCTATCCATGTTTATTATCGGGGCACTTGGGAAAAAATACAATAATTATTCTCTAATAAGTGGGATTCTTTTATTCGGTATTACGCACCAAATTTGGCGGAATACGCTGATATGGGTACTTATTGTATTGATCATTCTCTTTAACCATAAAAGAACCCAGACAGAACAAAACAACAATACTCCTCGTCGTTTTTATCAGTATGGGCAAAAGGAGCAATTAAATAAATAGGTATAATATAAGCAAAGCTTCTATTAAAGGATTCTTGATAAAAAGAGAAGAGTATTTTATACTAGCATAGTAATAATAGAAGATGGTCCCCAAAAAAGAAGGATATTCAAGATTGCCTAATTATGTAAAGCGCTTAAATATGGAAAAAAATGTATTTAGAAACGATTATTTTCTTTCGTTCTGTAGTAGGTTTTTTACAATAGTTTTTGGTTTTATTTCTCTTATTTTCTTAAATAGGTTTCTTGGGACGACTTTAAAGGGTGAGTATTATTTTATTTTAAATTATGTATCGATTGTTTCGGCTGTTTTGCAGTTCGGCATATCTATGGTTTATCCGAAATTTAAAAGACGGAATATTGATAATTGTTATGAAATTTTTGTTTCTTTGTCTATTGCTCAATTCTTGTTGCATGCACTGATTTCGTTTGGTATTGTTTTAATTTACGATTTAGATATTAGTATTGTTTTTATTTGCGTCATTTCGCCTATTGCTGCTTTGACATCACAATTTAGATATATCAATTTGGTAGAGAATATTAGGAGAAATACTTTTGTAGTATTTGTTATGGCTTTCATCAACTGCGCTGTCACTATCCTTTCTTTTCTTTTGTTGGAGGGTAATTTAGTTGTTGCTTTAGCTATCTATATCATAAAAGATATTGTAATAATATTCTTGTACGCCATAAAGATCAATTATAAAAAACTATTTCGAAAACCTTATGTGAAGTATTATAAGCAAATTTTGATTGAAGGTTTTCTCCCTATGCTCTCTGGTTTGCTCATAATGTTAAATTATCGAATCGACACCGTTATGTTAAACTCATATTCTATTGATTTCGCTGCGATTGGGGTTTATTCATTAGGGCTTTCTATCACGGAATACATTTGGGTCATTCCTGACATTTTTAAAGACGTGGTACAAAAACGCGCCGCAAAAGGTAACCCCATAAGTACCGTGAATTTTTCTTTACGATGTTCATTCACTTTTGTGTTTTTTGCTTTTATTGCTATTGTTCTTCTAAATAAAAATCTATTTATATTCCTTTTTGGTGACGGTTTTGCCGATTCATATTATATAACTCTGATTCTATTTTTAGGTGCTTATAGTATGGTTTATTATGAAATTATTGGGAATTTGTTTATTAGCGATGGCAAATCAAAACAGTATTTTATAACATTATTGATTGGCGTGATAACTAATATAATTGTGAATTGTGCAGTGATACCGATTTGGGGAATTTATGGTGCGGCACTTGCTTCTGTGGTTTCTTATGGTGGTATTGGCGTAATGTTCCTACATTTATATCTTAAGGATTACAATGTGAAATTTAGAGATATTTATTTCATAAAAAAGAGTGATTTTGTAAAATTAAAAAGAATTTTGAAAAATAAGACCGAGTCATAAGGGTACTTAAAGAATTCATGGACTATTATATTTTAACGATTGGCTATTTCTGTTCAACTAATCTAGAAAAAGTTTTGAACGTGTTTTGCTGTATCCATTATGTTTGAAAAAAATAGACAGAAATGGTATAATATAATATATGATTGAGTTTGGGAAGAAGACAATTCTAATTACTGGTGCGGCCGGTTTTATTGGTGCTGCGTTAGCGAAAAGAGTTTGTACAGAAAATCCAGACGTCAAAGTAATTGGTTTTGATAGTGTCAATAATTATTATGATGTAAAACTAAAAATTCACCGTTTGGCGCAACTTGCCGAATACAAAAACTTTGAATTCATTAAAGGTAATTTGGCGGATAAGCAGGCGGTTGATGGTTTGTTCAAAAAATATCATCCAGACATTGTAGTGAACTTGGCCGCACAAGCGGGCGTACGCTACAGCATAGATCATCCAGACGCCTATATTGAAGCCAACATTATTGGTTTTTATAATATTTTAGAGGCTTGTCGCCACTATATGCCGGAGCATTTGGTATATGCATCTTCTTCATCTGTTTATGGTGGCAACAAAAAAGTGCCATTCTCTGTGGATGACAAAGTAGATAATCCAGTAAGTTTGTATGCGGCTACCAAAAAGAGCAATGAGCTTTTAGCCCACGCATATTCTAAACTATATAATATTCCATCTACTGGTCTCCGCTTCTTTACTGTTTATGGACCAGCTGGCCGTCCAGATATGGCTTACTTTGGATTTACTAACAAGTTAATAAAAGGTGAAAAAATCCAAATATTTAACTATGGTAACTGTAAGCGTGACTTTACTTACATAGACGATATTGTTGAGGGTGTAATTCGCGTGATGGCAAAAGCTCCAGAGAAAAAGGAAGGTAAAGACGGTCTGCCTCTTCCACCATATAAGGTTTATAACATTGGCAACTCGCACCCAGAAAATTTACTTACCTTCGTAAAAATTTTACAAGAAGAATTAATACGAGCCGGTGTATTGCCAAAAGATTACGATTTTGAAGCGCATAAAGAAATGGTGCCGATGCAACCAGGAGATGTGCCGGTAACTTACGCAGATACATCTGCTTTAGAAAAAGATTTTGGCTTTAAACCAACCACGCAACTTCGCGATGGTCTAAGAACCTTTGCGAACTGGTATAAAACCTTTTATATGTTATAATATGTAGAATATGAAAATTGCAATTGCGGGAACCGGTTATGTTGGCTTGTCTTTAGCTACTCTTCTCTCTGAAAAGAACGAAGTAGTGGCTGTGGATATTGTGCCAGAAAAAGTTAAACGAGTGAATAATTTTGTTTCGCCAATCCGGGATGAATATATCGAAAAATATTTTAACGAAGCGGCCGAGGGCAAAAGAAAGCTAAATTTGCGCTCTACTCTAGATTGGAAAGACGCTTTTACTGATGCGGATTATGTGGTAATCGCTACTCCTACCGACTATAATGCCGACGAAAACTTCTTTAATACTAGTTCGGTAGAAGATGTAATCGAAAAAGTGATCTCGCTGGATAATCCAAAAACTACCATCGTGATAAAATCTACCATTCCGGTAGGCTATGTAAATTCGATTCGTAAAAAATACAACATCGACAACATCTTTTTCTCGCCGGAATTTTTGCGCGAGGGCAAGGCTCTTTACGACAACCTTTATCCATCACGTATCATCGTGGGGTCGTTTTCTGAAAAGGCTCAGCAATTTGCCGATATTTTGCGTGATGCGGCCCTAGCCAAAGACGTGCAAGTTTTGATGATGAATAGCGACGAAGCCGAAGCGGTAAAACTATTTTCTAATACCTACTTGGCGCTTCGCGTAGCATATTTTAACGAACTAGATACTTACGCAAAGGTTAAGGGAATGGATGCAAAGAACATCATTAGTGGTATTTCTTTGGATCCTAGAATTGGCGCGCATTACAACAACCCATCATTTGGTTATGGTGGATATTGTTTACCAAAGGATACAAAACAACTTCTTGCTAACTACAAGGATGTGCCACAAGATTTGATTAAAGCTATTGTAAAGGCCAATGTCATTCGCAAGAAATTTATTGCCGATGATGTGCTCGCCGGGAATCCAGAACTAGTTGGGATTTATAGGCTTACCATGAAGAGCGAGTCGGATAACTTCCGTGATGCAGCGATTCGTGATGTGATTAAAAATATCAAAGAAAAGACTGACAAGATTTTGATTTACGAGCCAATGCTAGGTGCGGATGAATTTGAAGGAATCAAAGTTACTAAAAACTTGAAAGAGTTTAAAACTAAATGCTCCGTGATTGTAGCAAATAGAGTTTCGCCGGAACTAGACGACGTGCGTGACAAAGTCTACACGCGTGATTTGTTTGCAAGAGATTAATATGAACAATAAGAAAAAAGTTATCAAAATTATCATCTGGGTGGTAGTGGCGATTCTTTTGGTGGCGGCAGGCTTTGCTCTTCGCTATTGGCTAGCATTTAGTGGTTTTCTAGATAAAATTACTGGGCGTCGTCCAGAAATGAAAGAATATAGCGTAATCGTAAAAGAAGATAGCTCGGCAAACGAAATTAATGACCTTGCCGAGAAAAATGTAAGCTTCTTGGAAGCCGACCCAAAGGTGGCAAACGCCGAGCAATATTTGCAAGGCGTGGTAAAAATCGACTCGGCTTTTTATCCGGACGTTAATTTGATGGTGGAGATGCTAAACAATAATATTACCGATGCAATTGTGCTCGAGACGGACCGCATTGAGATTCTAAAAGAAGAGGCCGAATCTGCCGTGGCTACTACGCGTGTGATTTATACTTTTGAGATTGAGCTAGAGGCCGAAGATATGATAATTTCTGATAAAGAAATCACCACGGAGCCATTTATTGTTTATATTTCTGGTAGCGATTCTAGAAATGGTATTAAAGCTGTGGCGCGTTCGGATGTAAATATCGTGGCGGTGGTAAATCCAAAAGAAGCAAAGATTTTGCTGGTTTCCATTCCGCGCGATACTTATGTACAACTCCATGATACTACTGGATTAAAAGACAAGCTTACTCACGCTGGTATTTATGGTATCAACAAAAGCAAAACTACAATTGAAGATTTTCTAGGTATTAAAATTGACTATACGATAAAAGTAAGCTTTGAGACCGTGGTAAAAGTAGTGGATCAGCTCGATGGAATTGAAATTACTTCGGACAAGGCGATGACCCTAAAATCTAACGGCGAAGTATGTAACTTTATTGAAGGCAAGCAACTAGTAAATGGTAACTGTGCTCTACGTTTTGCGCGTGAACGCAAATCCTATACTACTGGCGATCGCCACCGTGGCGAGAACCAACAGCAGGTGATTACCAGTATTATTGGTAAACTTTCCAAGGCAAAAGATTATCTTTTGAAAGTCCCAACCATTCTGGATATTGCTGGCGACTCGTTTGAAACTACCTTTTCGCGTGATAATATCATGGCATTTTTGCGTATGCAGCTTTCCGATGGGCCGGATTGGAAGGTCACGTCTATTGCGATTGACGGTACTGGTACCTACCAGCCGACTTACAGTATGGGCTCAAATTTGCCGCTTTATGTGATGATTCCTTCTACCGAAACTATTAATAATGCCAAAACGAAGATTAACGAATTTTTGGCAATAGAGGAGCCGGAAGAGGAATAAAACTTTAACTTTTTATAAGCTCATGTTAAAATATCATGTAGGAGTTATTCAATGGAAGAAATAAATATTAGAGATTTTTTAAGTTATTTAAAACATTACTTGTTCGCTTTGGTTACCGTCGTGGTTTTTGCTGTGGGCGTGGTAGCTATTTATGATACAGCATTTAAAAAACCAGTTTATCAAGCTCAAACTACAGTTGTAATTGCTAAATCGTCGGATGGCATGTCTGATAATGCCGCTTCTTTAAATGAAGTCAACGCCAGTCAGAAGCTCGCTACTACTTACAGCGAAATCGCCAAAAGTGAGCTCGTATTAAACCAAGTGATTAGCAATTTAAATTTGCAATCTAGTGCGGGCGAGCTTAGCAAAAATCTTTCCGTAAAGCCAGTAGATAACACCGCGATTCTGAGTATTACTGTAAAAGACTTGAGTGCTAAACAATCTGCAATCATCGCGAATGAAATCGCCAAGGTTTTTGCGGCGGAAGTCACCGAAATCTATAAAGTAGAAAATGTCACCCAGCTTAGTGTTGCGGTAGCTCCAAATAACCCATCTAATAATACTCTTACTCGTGATTTGGTACTAGCGGTAGTGATTGCTGCAGCCCTCGTGGTGACCTTTGCCTTTCTTAGATTCTACTTTGATGATACCGTTAAAGACAATGATGATATTGAAAAGACCTTTGGCTTAACTGTGACTGGGCATATTTTGAGGGGCGAGTCTAGAAAGAACGGTCGCGCTGTAAACGAATTAATTGTGGAGCGTTCGCCAAAATCCATTGTAAGCGAAAACGTAAAAAGTCTTCGTACTAACTTGCAATTTACTGCTGTAGATGGAGACCTTAAAACCATTCTTGTTACCAGCACTAACGCTAGCGAAGGTAAGAGCTTCGTATCGGCAAACCTCGCAATTTCCTTTGCGCAAGCTGATAAAAGAGTACTACTTGTAGACTGCGATTTACGTAAAGGGCGTTTGCATCGTATGTTTGATATTCCAAACACTAGTGGTTTATCGAATCTTCTTGCTGCCGACGTGAAAAAATTTGGGGATTACATCAGGAAGACCAAGACCAAAAATCTTGAACTCATTACCTGTGGTACTTATCCACCAAACCCAAGCGAACTTCTAGCTTCCAAGAAAAATGCTAAACTTATTGCGATTTTGCGTGACTTTTATGATGTAGTGATCTTTGATGGCGCGCCAGTGGGCGGTCTCGCGGATTCCGTGATTTTGTCTAGCTTGGTAGATGAAACCTTGATTGTAGTAAGAGAGGGCGTGACCAGCAAGAACGATTTGATTGCGGTAAGGGATTCATTGAACAAAGTTGGTGCCAAAGTGGCTGGCCTTGTCTTTAACATGACTAATCGCAAAGCGACCAGATACTACAACAACTATTACTACGGTGACAAAAAATAATGATAGATATTCATTCCCATGTTCTACCTGGTATAGATGATGGGGCCGAAACGCTTGAACATAGTTTGCGCGTGATTCGTGAGTGCGTGAAAAACGGCGTGACTGATATTATTGTGACGCCACACTATATGAACGAGACGGTTTACATGTCGCCATGTAGTGAGAATGTGAAGATACTAAATGGGCTCCGGAAGGCTGTACAAGCGGAAAATATCGCTGTAAATCTGTATCTAGGCAACGAAATCTATATTGATGATAATCTTCTTGCGCTATTGAAAGCGAAAAAAATCACAACTTTGGCTGGTGGCAAGTATCTATTAATCGAGCTGCCGTTAAACGAAGAATTCCCAAATTACGAGGAACATTTTAAAGATTTAATTGATCGTGGATTTGAAGTGATTTTGGCTCACCCAGAGAGATATTTGATCATCCAAAAGGATTACGAAATTGCAAAAAGATTACGTGCGATGGGTGTGCTATTTCAATGTAATATGGGCAGCCTCATCGGTAGCTACGGCAAAAGAGAGAAAAAATTGGTGAAAAAACTCGCCAAAGACAAGATGATTTTTGCTTTTGCGAGCGACGTCCATCATCGTCGTGGCGATGTTTATTGGCAAAAAGCTTACAAAAAAATGACTAAATTTTATAGCGAAAAAGAAATTAAACAATTGCTCGTATCAAACCCCAAGAAAATCCTTGAAAAATAGAGAAAATTGTGGTAAAATGGTACGGATATTAATAATAAGGGAAAGATATGAGTCGTATCGGAAAACAACCTATCGAAATTCCGGCAGGAGTGACAATTACGGTCGGCGACAAAGAGATTACTGTCGCTGGGCCTAAGGGTCAGCTCATTGTTCCGGTTCAACCTAATACCACTACAAAGGTGGAAGGTACTCAGGCAGTCGTTACCCGCAAGGATGACGAGCCAAAATCTCGTGCTTGGCACGGTCTTCAACGCGCACTTCTTAATAATGCCGTTGTTGGTGTGACCAAAGGTTTCGAGAAAAAACTAGAAATTAACGGTGTAGGCTTCCGTCTATCAGGCGGTGGTCAGGAAATCGAGATGGCACTTGGTTTTTCACACCCTGTGAAATACCGTGCACCAGAAGGTGTCCAACTTACCACCAATAAAATGGAGATCACGGTCTCTGGTATCGACAAACAAAAAGTCGGTCAGGTAGCCGCAGAAATCCGCAGCCTCAAGAAACCTGAACCATACAAGGGTAAAGGCATCAAGTATGTTGATGAAGTTATCATCCGCAAGGCTGGAAAGGCAGGGAAGAAATAATGAATAAAGTATTTAGAGCAAATCGTACTCGTGCCAAAATCCATGGCACCGCAGAGCGTCCACGTCTCTCCGTTCATTTTTCAAACCTACACATTACCGCTCAAATCATCGATGATGACAAGAAGGTAACCTTAGCTTACGCTACTACTGTAGGCACCAAAATGACTGGTACCAAAACGGAAAAAGCAGCTAAGATCGGTGAAGAAATTGCCAAAAAGGCAAAGACTGCAAAGATCAAAAAAGTTGTATTCGACCGTGGTTCAAAACTATATGCTGGTCGCATGAGCGCTCTCGCTGATGCAGCTCGCAAGGAAGGATTGGAGTTCTAATATGGCCGAAACCGATAAAAAAGCCAAGGTCATCAATAAGTCTGGCACCCTCAAAATGACAGACGAGACCGCTGCCAAGAAAGATATCAAAGATATCGCTGGCAAGAAAATGGATCGCAAGAATCGTCGCGATCGTGTGAAAGCTGATGTTGCACCAAAAGAATTTGACGAAATCACTATCGCTGTTGATCGTGTTTCTCGTACCGTAGCTGGTGGTCGCCGCATGCGCTTTAAAGCACTTGTTGCAATTGGTAACCACAAAAACAAAGTTGGTGTTGGCGTAGCTAAAGGTAACGATGTTACTACCGCTGTAGCCAAAGCTACTTCCAAAGCTAAAAAATCAATGATTACCTTTAACATGGACGGCGAAACTATCTGCCACGAAGTTCGCACCAAGGTTACTGGCGCTGATGTCCTCATGAAGCCAGCTGCTCCTGGTACTGGTATTATCGCTGGTGGTACTGTTCGTTCCATCATGGGTCTTACCGGTGTAAAGAACCTTATTTCTAAATCTCTAGGTTCTACCAACAAGGTAAACATTGCTTACGCTGTAATCGAAGGACTTAAGCAACAAGTTTCTCGCAAAGATTGGAACGGTGCTAAATCTGCTGCTAAGGCAGAAAAGCCAGCCGCCAAAAAGGAGACTAAGTAATGAAATACAATGAATTAACCGTAGAAAAGAATACTCGTCCTTCTCGTAAGGGTCGTGGTATCTCTGCTGGTCAGGGTAAAACTGCTGGTCGTGGTACTAAAGGTCAAAAGTCTCGTACCGGTCACAGCAAAATGCCAGCCGGCTTCATGGGCGGCCAACGTGCTATCATGCAAGCTATTCCAAAGCTCAAAGGTTTTAAATCCTTCCACGCTAAGGCTGAAGTTGTTTACACTGATCGTTTGAACGAGCTTAAAGGCAAAGTTGATAACTACGCTCTCGCTGAAGCATCTCTTATTTCTAGTCCATTTGTAAAGGTAAAAGTCATCACTCGTGGTGAGCTTACCGCAAAAATCGATCTAGAAACTCAATTTGCATCAAAGACTGCAATTGAAGCTATCAAAAAAGCTGGTGGCTCATTCAAAAAAGTTGCTATTCTAAAGAAACCTGCAACTAAAAAAGCTGAGTAATACTTTTCGGGACAGTCCGGAGCCTGGCAAGGCGAGGATTTAGTGCCGGCCGCCCATGGCGATGGGCCGGCCGGACACGTGTCCCGAAAGTATTATCTCAGTTTTTTTGTGGTATAATTATTATAGATAGGAGTTATTATGAATGAAAAAGAGCTAAAGACTAGCCCGAAGCAGCGTATTGTGATTTCCTTGATTGCATTTGTGATGCTCGGTTCAATTATTGCAAGTTATGCAGCGATTATTTTAAGCAACGGTAAAGGTACCACCGATACCACTTCCACCATTTCCGAAGAAAAATTGATGGAATACGAAGAGGCCTATAGTGACGTGTTGGCCAGATTCCAATCTTATTCTCAGAGTGATTTTAATACTTTTTATAAGTATCACTCAGAGATCAAGGCTTATAATGAAGCTTCGGCAAATAGCGATGCCGTGACAACTAAAGACCTTGTAGTGGGTAATGGTCGCGAGCTTACCGCTGATGATTCTGATTACTATGCTTACTATGTGGGCTGGTGCGCAGATGAGACGATTTTTGACTCTTCTTTCGACAACAACGATAGTCCTTCCTCGTTTGCAAAGATTCTTGATGCATCTCTAGGCATGATTGAAGGCTGGACTACAGGGGTAGCTGGTATGCATATTAATGGCATTCGTATCATTACTGTGCCTGGCGCTCTAGCTTATGGTGATTCGATGGAAATTTGTGGCGGTTATAACAAACCTCTTAAATTTATGGTGATGGCCAAGAACAAATCCGAAGAACGCACTGCGATTGCTACTGAGCTAGACACCGCTTATATGAAACTCCAATATGCTTACTACGGTATAGATTACGATACTCAGTACTAATCTACTGTTGACATAAATAACCATGTGTGGTATAATTTTCTGATGTTCGTATAAAAGGAGGGATATATGATGCACTTTAATTTTTGGATGATCTTGGCACCGATTTTCTTAATTGCAGCAGGGGTGATTGGATTTGTTTCTCCCGATATTAGAAGGGGAGAAAACGGCTATTTTGTAGAAGATGGCCCAGATGAAAAATTTTCAATCGTCTCTGCGTTTTCGGCATTAGTGTTTGGCATTTTGCTGTTTGTTGAATCTTACGACGAAATAATCGCATTTCTTACTAAAAAGATCAACGCAGACATGGCGGCCGCAATATTTTTACCTTTGTTGATGGCAATAGGGGTAATTTACGGAGGCGTGATGCTTCTTGAAATGACTTTTCTTTCCAATATCAGGGAAAATATGCTTCAGAGAGAAGTTGAACGCAAAAACACTAAACTAGATAAAAAACAAATGAAAAGAAAATACGCTGAAAACCAAGATTTTGTCCGCAGCAGCAGAAGTTTGCTGGATTTATTAAAATAAGAAACTCCCGGGTATTTACCCGGGGATTTTTTATGCTATAATAACCATATGAGGTTTGGGTGTAAGAAAATTTCTTTTAGCGTAGCGGGTTTTCTCATGCTCATTTTTTCTCTTAACGCGCCGGTTTTTGCTGATGAAATGGGGGTGAATTTGAACCTCGCTGAATCGGTAGCGATTGACGTCCAAAGTGATGTGATATTGAATTTGCAGGCCTCAAATAATGGTATTTTTGGGCAAACTCCACTACTGGTAAGAGCGGCTACTAACGCTCGCGGTGGTTACACAATCGTACTTTCTACTACCTCTGTTGATCTTACTTCCGATACCCTTGATGCGACATTAAATGACTATCCTACAATTCCGGCACTCTCTAGTGTTACTGGGGGCAGGACGGCGGCCGAATTTGCCGCAAACGCCAGCGATAATAACCGTTGGGGTATTTCTATCGATAATACTGATAGCTTTAACCCAATCGCTCTCTCTAGTATCCTTAAAGAGACCGATGCACCAACCGGCGCCACCCCTGATACCACCACAATTAACATCGGTAGCAAGGTGGATTATGACACTCCAACCGGAGCGTATTCTACTACTCTTAATTTTGAAATCACCGCAAATATTATTATTCCTGACCTCGCCTATGCGTATAGGATCAATGGCAAAACTAAAACTGCCCAGGGGTATTATGTGATGCAGGATATGAATTCTGATATTTGTGCGGCAGCCGACACTGAGTCCGAGCTACAGGTGCAAGATATTCGCGATAACAAACTTTATTGGATTCTCAAGGCAAAAGATGGCAAATGTTGGATGACCCAAAATCTCGATCTTGACCTCGAGACTACCCCTACTAATGTGGCGGCGCTCACATCTGAAAACACCGATCTAAACACCTGGAATGGTAGAGATAACAACAATAAATATACCGCTGCCGATGGTTATTCTGAGGCTGATGGGGTAATTACTTGGACTCCACCGAGGGACACTCTTACCCCTAATGCTAGTGGTGGTGTTACCTGGAGCAACGATCAAAACTTTATTAAATCTGTAGATGTAGGTAATTGGTTCCAAACAGATGTTTATTTCGTTAAGAGTGAATGTACTGGCGCTAGCCCATGGTGTAACTATCTAACAGGTTACGATAGAGGTAAATATTATCAAACCAATGACCCTACACCGTTGCAAATGCACTATCATATGGGGAACTATTATAACTGGATTGCGATGGTGGCAACTAATACTCTATCTGAATTTTCTTCAAGTACAGCCAGCAATACGGCTAATAATCCAAAGAATTCAATTTGTCCTAAGGGGTGGAGAATGCCGGTGTATGCATCTGATGCTACCAAGAGTGACTTTGCTATCCTTAGTAGCTATTATCCTTCAACAGATAGCAGCAAATTGGATCTTGGATTCTTCTCGGCACCACTTTACTTTAACCGTGCAGGGGTAATGAGAAATAATTCGCTTCAATACGCTGGTGAATCTGGGGGTTATTATACTAGTACCATAGATACTAGCGCAAAAGAGTTTAATTTAGACTTTAAGTCTGATACCCTCAAATTCAACAACTCCCAAGATGGTTGGAGAGGTAGATCTCTCCGCTGTGTAGCCAGATAAAAGCATAAGCGTCTTGACAAAAATAAGCATGTGTGGTATAATTAGGGTATAGGTTTTGGAGGTGGCGGGGTCTCTCAGACCCTAAGTACATTTATAGAGAGGAGATCACTATGGGTGAAAATACTTTTTGGTATCAGTTTTTATTCGGTTCTATCTTAATTATCTTAACAGTTTTCGCAGGAATTTTCTTACCTTCGTTAAAAAAGAAAGACGGAAGTTGGAAAATAAGATATCCGTTCAAGGTTTTATCTCTGGTAATCCATGTTATGACTTTATTTTATGCTGTTGGCTCAGCATTAATAATCCATTTCAATAGTAATTCATGGGTAGCAGAAGGTCCTTGGTATTTTACGGCTTTCTTTACGATTCTGTATTATTCAATAACATTCGGTTGTTTCTTTGTTGCTGATATGGGTGTTCTTATAATATCAAGCCGTTATTCGGCTAGAGCTTTTCTCTTTAAAAAGATGAGAGAAGAGAACAAAAAAATAAGAAAGAGAAAGGCATTCATAGAGGAGTCTCATAGAGACACCGCGGCAAGTATTAATTTGCTTAACGAGTGGTGCAAATAATCTCTACCCCAGGTCTATGACCTGGGGATTTTTTTGTTATATAATATATATATGAAATCGTTTTTCTTTTATGACCTTGAGACAAGTGGGCTGAACCCGCGTTCTGATAGAATTATGCAATTTGCTGGGCAGAGGACGGATATGGAATTGAATCCGATTGGCGAGCCGGTGAATATTTTGGTGAAAATGACGGATGACGCTTTGCCGAGTCCGGGGGCCATCATGGTTACCAAAATCACGCCGCAGCAAACGCTCGCAGACGGAATTTCTGAAGCCGAGTTTGCGAAATATGTGACAGAAGAGATTTTTACGCCGGATACAGTGGTGGTTGGTTACAACACGGTGCGGTTTGATGATGAGTTTATGCGCGCGGTGTTTTGGCGAAATTTTTATGATCCATATGAATACGAATGGAAGGATGGACGCAGTCGCTGGGATATGCTCGATGTGGTGAGACTAACTCGGGCGCTTAGGCCGGAGGGTATTAATTGGCCATTTACAGAAGACGGTAAACCAACTAACCGACTCGAACTTCTGACTAAAATGAATGGGCTCTCTCATGAGCATGCGCACGATGCTTTGTCTGATGTGTATGCTACAATCGCGGTGGCGGGATTAATCCGAGATAAACAACCGGATTTGTTTAAGTTTTTGTTTAGTATTCGCAACAAAAATGATGTGAAAAAATACGTGAATTTGGAGAATAAAAAACCGTTTGTGTATGCATGTGGCAGATATCCTTCGGAATTTAATAAAACTACCGTGGCTTTTCCGCTCACGGCGGGAAGAAATGGGAATGTGCTAGTATATGACCTTC
Source organism: uncultured Candidatus Saccharibacteria bacterium (assembly GCA_947307355.1). GTDB lineage: Bacteria > Patescibacteriota > Saccharimonadia > Saccharimonadales > Saccharimonadaceae > Nanosyncoccus. Next base: position 5,804 of record CAMZIV010000004.1, on the reverse strand, counting down.
GTTATGATTTAGATGAAGTACTAAAGCGCGAATCGGTCTATCCGGTAGTGAAAGAAATAGGACTGAATAAATGTCCGGCGGTGGCGCCGCTTTCGGTGCTTGATAAAAATGATGGCTGGGAAAAGATTAAACTAGATAAAGAAACTGTTGATAAAAACTTGGAGAAGTTGCTTAAATCCCCGGATTTTGCCGAAAGGATGCGTGAGGAAAGAGAAAAAATGCCAGATTTTCCGCCGGCCGTAGAGCCGGAAGCGGCGATCTATGAAGGATTTCTTGATGATCCGGACCGTGCGAAAGTAAACGCCGTGAGAAATGCAGATGAGAATAGTTTGGCAGATTTTAATCCGGATTTTCATGATCCGAGGTTGCCAGAATTATTATTACATTACAAAGGTCGTAATTTCCCGCGGGCACTTTCGGAAACTGAAGCGGCGGAATATGAAAAATACCGCACCGAGAGAATTAAACGCCAAACGCCAAAGTTTCTTGCTGAACTGCAAAATGTTTACGAAAAAGATGAGTTTATTGCTGAGGAATTAAAACTCTATTTTGAGTCTTTAATCAACACAGATTATTAAGCTTATGGTATAATATTGTAAAGAAAGGGTGGCATGGATAATAATAAAGTCATGATTGTGGGGACGGGAAATGTTGGTGCGAGCATTGCTTTTGCGCTCATGAACCAACGTACCGCCGTGAATGAAATTGTTTTAACTGATATCATCGCTAAAGACGCTGAAGGTGAGGCGATGGACCTTCGTGATGCTTTGTCGGTAGCGCCGAGCTATGTAAAAATTTCTAACGGCACTTATAAAGATGCGAAGGATTGTGATGTGGTGGTGATTACCGCGGGCGCACCGCAAAAGCCGGGCGAATCGCGCATGGATCTTTTGAAGAAAAACGCGAATATTTTGAAGGGTATGGTTGAGCAAATTATGGCCAGTGGCTTTGATGGGATTTTCCTGGTGGTAACTAACCCGATGGATGTGCTTACATATTTCGTGAAAAAGTTTTCAGGCTTGCCAGCTGAAAAAGTGATTGGTTCGGGTACAGTTTTGGATTCGGCCAGACTTCGCACGAGACTAGCTGGATATCTAAATATCAGCCCGAAATCTGTGCATGCCTACCAAGTAGGTGAACACGGAGATACGGAGTTGACTTTGTGGTCTCGCGCTGATGCTGGTGGACAGGATATCATTGATTTACTTCCGCGCGATACGCTGGATGGTATTTCTGATTTTGTAAAAAACGAAGCCTACGACATTATTGAGAAAAAAGGCGCAACTTATTACGGTATCGCAACCTGCGTGGCGTCGATTCTAAATTGTATTTTGAATGATGAAATGCGAATTATGTCAGTTTCAACTTACGATGACTATAATGATGTTTATTATGGTTTCCCAGCCGTGGTGGGTAGGTCTGGAATTATTCGCCGTCTTGATTTAAAATTAACAGAAGAAGAAGGTGTAAAATTACAGGAGTCTATCAATGCGCTTAAAAAAGCTATTAAATCTGTTCGCTATTAGTTTTGTCTTAGCTGGAGTCTTGGCGCCAAGCGTCCAAGCTAAGGACGTTGATAATTTTTATTTTTCTGATTTTACAGCCGATTATTATTTGTCTACAAAAGAAGACGGCTCTTCAATTATGAAAGTTAAAGAAAAACTGACAGCAGTTTTTCCAAATTACAAACAAAACAAAGGGATTTGTAGAGATATTCCATATACTAACCAGGACGGCAGAAATCGCACCATGGATAAGCCGAGCGCGAGTTCTTTGAATTTAAAAAGAAACGGGCTTTCGGAGCCGGTTTATAGCATTGAGCGTGAAGGTGATTATTACGAGATTTGTACTGGCGACGATGACTATGTACTTGGTCCGCAAGTCTATTCCTTTGAATATGAATTTTATAATGTGATTACGGATTTTGACGATTACCAGGAATTATACTGGGATACCAATGGTACGGGTTGGAAACAAAAGTTTAACAATCTTACAGCTAGATTTCACTTTGTTGATGAAACGACTAAAAAAGCCTTTGACGGTAATAAATGGTGTTACGTAGGGAAGTATGGCATCAGCAATCAATCGCGTTGTACTATTACAGAGATTGAGGATGGTTTGGAATTTACGACCAAAAATCTTTTGGGTTACGAGAATTTGACAGTAGATATTCAGTTTAAGCCGGGCTCTTTTGTGGTGCTTGAACCACCGGTAACTTATGCGCCGATTATTTTGATGTGTGTGGCCTTGGCGCTGAGCGCCCTTATTATTGGGTTTGGCATTCGCAAATATATTAAAAAAGGTGAGAAGCGTAGATTTTATAATGGTATTTTTATAAAACCAGAATATTCTGCTCCGACTGGTTATGACATCGCGGAAGTTTCGGAAATTTATATCGGTGAAAAGAAAAATGTAAATGTGGCGATTCTTCTGAATCTAATTGTTCATAAGAAAATTAGTTTGGTGAAAAAAGAAGAGAAAGGTTTCTTTGGCCAGGACAAGTGGGCGATTAATATTCTAGACCTTACCGATGTGCCAGAAGAAGAAGTAATTACCTTGAAACTATTAAATGGTGGTGGCGATGTGAAAGTGGGTGACCTAATTGAAATTAGAAATCGCACAGCTAATAGTAGTACGATTTCGCTTGGTAAATCGTTTGACTCGCGTGTAAAAGCAAAACTAAAACAGTATGGTCTTACCGAAAGTAAATATAATTTAGGTAGGAATGCTTCAAGTAGTATTACTTCAATCATAACGTTGGTCTTTATATTTGGTTTGGCATGGGGTGCCCCGCTCGTAATGGGAACACTTGCGATTGCCGCGGAGTTGTTTACGGGTATGAATGCCGTTGGTAAGGAATATGCAATTCCAATCGCGCTGGTTTCACTAATTGTGGCATTTATCGTGAGAGGGATTTTGAGTACAAAGAATCAAAAATACCAGAATCATACACATAAAGGTTTGGAACTTTCACGTTATATGGATGGGTTGAAACTTTACATCAAAATGGCTGAAGCTGATAGGTTAGCATTCTTACAAAGCGTTAAGAATGTAGATGTGTCAAATGAAGGCATCGTGAAGTTGTACGAAAAATTATTGCCATACGCGGCGATCTTTGGGCTTGAAAAATCTTGGATGAAAGAACTAGAAAAGTATTATAAACTTGCGGATGTGAAAGAGCCGGATTGGTATACTAGCGATCTTCACGCTGTGACGGCTTGGAGTGTGATTAATAGCGCTTCGACTTACGCTGGTCGCGCTAGTATGAGCGCTGGTAGCGGTAGTTCTTCTTCTGGACACTCCGGCGGTGGTGGCGGTGGTTTCTCCGGCGGCGGCGGAGGCGGCGGCGGAGGCGGCGGCCGCTAACACAAACTAGACAAAAATAAGCATTAGTATTATAATAACGACAAATAACATTGATTTTTAATGAAGGAATAAAAATGGAGCCAACAAATAATCCAATGCCAACTACAAACCCTGTACCACCAGTACCACCAGTGCCACCGGTAGAACCTGTTGCCCCAATTGAACCTATTGCTCCGGTCGCGCCGGTTGAGCCTGTAGCTCCTGTTGCTCCGGTTGAGCCTGTAGCTCCTGTTGCTCCGGTTGAGCCAGTTGCTCCAGTAGTTCCAGAACCTGTAGCTCCTGTGGCTCCGGTAATCACTCCGGGTGCGCCAAACCCAATCGCTTCTAGTCCAATCCTTGATACTTCTCCAATTACGATGCCAGAAGCTCCAAAGGCACCAGATCCAGTAGAAGAAGAACTCAAAGCTCCAATTACTCCAGCCGCACCAGTACCTGGCTCGATTGGTAGTGCTGTTTCGATGCCTGCCGATGCCGCTACTCAACCAAATATTCCTAGTGTTGCCTTCACCGATCCTGCTACTCAGGACGCTCCAATGGTAAACACTACCGCTCCAGCTCCAGCCCCTGCCGCCAAAAAACCAGTTAGCAAATCCACTTTGATTTTACTCGCAGTAGTTGGCGTGCTCGTAGTGGCAGCCCTTGCAATCGTTTTGGTTTCAATGTTGTAATAATCTCTTAAATTGCTTTTTAGGTAAAAGTATTGTAAAATATTTTTATGGCAAAAATATATATTACTACTGCAATTCCATACATGAACGGGACTCCGCATATCGGTCATGCAATGGATTATTGTCTTGCGGATGTTTTCGCTAGATATCATCGTTTGATTGGTAATGAAGTGCGCATGTCTGCTGGTACGGATGAGCATGGTAATAAAATTCAGCAAAAAGCTAATGAAGCTGGCGTGCCAGTAAAAGAATATGTTGATAAAAACGTCGCTTTATTTAAAGATTTTATTGCTAAACTTGGCGTAGAATATACGGATTTTGTGCGTACGACTGATGCGGATCATGAGCGTCGCGTGCAAGAAGTTTGGAAAAAACTTTCCGACCATATTTATAAGGCCACTTATGCGGGCTGGTATTGTACTGGCTGTGAAAGATATGTGACTGATAAAGAATACGAAGAAACGCATGGCGTTTGTCCGGATCATAACAAGCCTTATGAGAAATTTGAGGAAGAGAATTATTATCTTCGCATTTCCGATTTTAAGGATCAAATTCGCGAGCTAATCGAAAGCGACAAACTTTTGATTTTGCCAGAATTTAGAAAAAAGGAAATGTTAGCACTTCTAGAAGATTCGCCAGATGTTTCGATTTCCCGTCCGAAAAAAGAATTGTCGTGGGGCGTGCCAGTGCCGGGCGACGACGAACATGTGATGTATGTTTGGATGGACGCGCTTTCGAATTATATCACCGTACTTGGTTATCCAGAAAATGAGATCAATGAGTGGTGGCCAGCTACGGCAGAATTTGTCGGGAAAGATATTTTAAGATTCCATTCCATTATTTGGCCAGCAATGTTGCTTGGTCTTGGCTTGCCGATGCCTAAAGCGCTCGTGTCTCACGGTATGGTTCTTGCCGACGGACAGAAGATGAGTAAATCGATTGGTAACGTAATAAATCCGGTAGACGTGCTTGATCGTCATGGCGTGGATGCTTTTCGTTACTACTTCCTTCGTCACATTGATACTTTTGATGATTCCGACTTTACGTGGGAAAAATATGAGAATGCTTATAATAATGAGCTGGCAAATGACCTTGGTAACTTAGTGCAAAGACTTGCGACTATGATTTCAAAAAACAATGTTAAGTTTGAAAAACATAACATTGAGATTGAAAAACAATACTGTGAGCTAATGGAAAATTTTGAATTTAATAAAGCATTTGATTTGGTATGGGAAAAAGTCCAAAATATTAATCGCAGAATTGATGAAGAAAAACCATGGATGTTAGCAAAGGCTGGTGAGACTGAAAAGCTAAATGAGTGCTTGAACTCACTCGCAAATGAACTTGTTTATGTTGCAACGTTGCTTTCGCCATTCATCCCGCAGACGGCGGAAAAGATTTTGAACATTTTCGATGGGCAAGTAAATCCTCCGGCCGAACCATTATTCCCTAAAAATAGGTAGAAACAAAAATACCATTTAGGGGACGGGTCGCTCGCGCCCGTCGTTACGGGGCTCGCGCCCTTAATCCTCGGCCGTGGCCTCCGGACACCCCTAAATGGTATTATTTGTTTCTTTTGTTTTAAGGAACTAATTATTCTTCGCCAGTGAGTTTGGCTGCGAAGTCGGAAATGTACATACCGATTACGCCACCTACCATTGGGAAGAGTGCGTAGATTGCAAGTGCTGCACCAACGCCTTGCATGATTTCACCAAAGTTTTCACCAGTAGTTGGGAAGATTTGGAACATGAGTGCTACTGCTGGGTTCAA
>CAMZIV010000003.1 GCA_947307355.1 uncultured Candidatus Saccharibacteria bacterium | reverse complement strand
ACTCCTCACCTCTTCCATGCCATGGAAGCGCTCTACCAAATGAGCTAATGCCCCAGCTCTTTTATTTTACCATAGATTTGCTATAATGAAAATATGAAAACGATTCTAACCGGCATCAGATCAAATTCAATTTTAACGCTTGGAAATTATCTTGGGGCGCTGCTCCCGATGGTGAGGCTTGCAAATGAACATTCCAAAGATTATAATGTGAATATTTTTGTGCCAGATCTTCATTCGATTATTTCTGAAGTAGACGGCGATTTGCGCGAAAATACCATTCGTACTCTTAAATACTACCTTGCTGCCGGACTTCAAATTAACGAAAATGTACATATCTATCGCCAGAGTCGCGTGCCAGCGCATTCTGAACTATGTTGGATTCTTGACTGTGTTGCCACCATGGGCGAGACTTCACGCATGATTCAATTCAAAGAGAAATCAAAAGGTCAGGAATCGTGTAATGTTGGCATTTTTAATTATCCGATTTTGATGGCTGCAGACATCTTACTGTATGATGCGACTTATGTGCCAATCGGCGAGGATCAATTCCAACATATCGAGCTTACCCGCAACCTTGCTATGCGCGTAAATCATAAATATGGCGACATTTTTACTGTACCTGTATCTACAGCTGAGCAAGTGAAATTCATGGAAATTGATAATGGTATCAGGATTCGTGACTTGCTTAATCCTGAGAAGAAAATGAGTAAATCTACCAAAGCTGAGAATTCTAAAATCATGCTTGATGATGCTCCGGAAGTGGCCGCCAAAAAAATTATGTCTGCGACTACCGATTCGCTTGGAAAGATTAAATTCGATATGTGGGCTCAGCCAGGAATTTCTAATTTACTCCAAATTGAAGCTCTTGTAAACAATGTCCCACTTCAGGATGTTATCTCAACTTGGGCAGGTGAAACTCGCTATGGTGACCTTAAAAAGAAAGTTGCCGAGAGTGTCTCCACAATGCTTGCTGATTTCCAAGCAAACTTGGAGACTATTTCCGACGAACAAGTGATTAGCCTTCTAGAAAAAGGCGAAGCCTATGCAAATGTGGTTGCAAACGAAAAATTACACGAAGTGCAACAAGCTTTTCAACTGAGATAGATTTGACTTGTAAGCACAAGTATGATATAATATTTATATGATTATTACCGGTAAAAAGTTTAGTAAGCCAGAGATGTCGCGCGTGATAAATGGCGACACCATTTTGCCGGAAGAGGCTAAGAAAGCCGAAAAGATTCGTCTTGATATTATGATGGTGGGGATTTATAAGAGTTATAATCGTTCTACGATTCAGAAATTTATCGAGAACGGTTTTGTGACGGTGGATGGTGAGTTAGTGACAAAACCTAATTCTAAATTTGAAGAGGGCGTGAAGATTGAGCTTAATGTGCCCGAAGATTTAAAGAATGCCGACGTAAAACCTGATGTGATTTATGAAGATGAAAATGTGATTGTAGTGAATAAGCCGGAAGGTCTTTTAAGCGAGGCAAAAGGTGAGTATTGCCCAGAAAAAACTTTGGCCGATTTTGGCTATGTGGCGCATCGCTTGGACCGTGATACTTCTGGCGTGATGATTCTTGCTAAATCCGAAGAAGTACAAAAGTTTTTAAAGAAGCAATTTCAAGACCGCAAGGTTCACAAAACTTATTATGCTATTGTGCAAGGTAGACCAAAGCTTGATGAGGCTAGGATTGATTTGCCATTGAAGCGCGATTTGAAACGTCCAACTACTTTTCGCGTCGATGCTGGTGGTAAAGCTTCGGAAACATTTTATAAAGTCCTTAAATCTAATGACAAATATTCACTTGTAGAACTCAAACCTACAACTGGTCGCACACACCAACTTCGTGTACACATGAAATATCTTGGTCACCCAATTTTGGGCGACCCAGTTTATGGTGAGGAAAAAGCGGATAGATTATACCTACACGCTGGCTCTCTAGAAGTTACACTTCCTGGCGGCATTAGAAAAGTATTTGAAGCACCGCTTCCTAAGGAGTTTAAAAATGTTCTTTAATGATGCTTCTGAGATTAAGAATATTGCCTCCCGCACTGGTTGTGCGGTTTTTGTTGTTCCGGACAGCACAAAAGTGGAGATAAAAAATGCCTATGTTTTGGAACCTACTACCAAAACCGTGATTTCGATTGATGATATCAAAGAGCTAATTCAACGTTTAGGTATAAGGCAGACGAGCGAGCAATTTATTATTATTCGTCCAGCAGATCTACTTGGTCTTGATGCGGCTAATGCACTTTTAAAAAATCTGGAAGAACCACAGGATAAAGTCCACTTTGTTTTAATTACTTCTAGTGCGTCTAGAATTATCCCGACGATTCTTAGCCGTTCCTCTATTTATTTTTTAAGAAAAGACGAGCCCATTGATGGTCCGATTGATGCCGATAAAAAAATGATGGAGCTTGCAAAACGTTTGGTGGTAGCAAAACCTGCAGATTTGCCTTCGCTTGCTGATGAAATCACCAAAAGCAAAGATGGTGTAAGGCAGAAAGCGATGACTGTACTTGGCACGGCAATAGAAATTCTTTATAAATCTTATTACAAAACTGGTAAGGATGTGTTTATTAAGAAGCTGCCTAAATTTTTGACGGCTTATGAGAATATTGATAAAAACGGTCATGTAAAATTGCATATCGTGGCCGATTTATGCTAAAATAAATCTATGATCGCGATACTTGTGATTGTTATGTTTGCAGCTTTCCTAGTCTTTATTTTTCCATTTGAAGATTTCAAGAAAGTAGAGGAGCAAAAGTCTCCAAAGTATACTGCACAGATGAAAAAACTTTGGCAAATTGCGCAAACTTCGATGAAGGAGCGTAAACCTTTCCGTGCGGAAAAAGCATTGCTTACGATTTTGAAATTCGATGAAAAAAACGCCGCGGCCTATAACCGTCTCGGGATTCTTTATGCTAAGGGCCAAAAGTACGATGAAGCGGTGGAGTGTTTTGAGATTGCGCAGTCGCTTGATAATAATCCGGCTTCTATTCACAATGCTGGCCTGATTTATCTTGAAACTGGCGCTTATGAAAAAGCAGAAATGGCGTTTCTCCAGGCGATTGAACTTGAGGGCGACGTGCCTTCTAGATTTATTGCTCTCGCTAAAGCTGAAGAAAAGCTTGGTAAAGTTAAGAAGGCCGTTGAGGCTCTAGAGAATGCTTATGAGTTGGATCCAAATGTAAACACTCTTCGCCAGATTTTGGCGATTTACGAAAACGATGGTGATACTGAGGCTGCTACCGCTACGGCTGCACGCATTGAGGAGCAGATTATTAAGGATAATCAAGCTAAGAAAAAACGCGCTCTGAAATTATCTAAAACTAAACCAGCGGCGGCTGTCGCAAAGACCGCATCAAAGGCTGTAAAAACTACCAAAGGAATCGTAAAACGTCCTAATAAAGTTATCAAAAATCATATTGGACAAAAACGAATTTAAGGTTTATAATATAGATAGCGTGCTGGAATCGTCTAGTGGCAATGACAAGAGACTGTAAATCTCTCGGCTTCGGCCTTCGTAGGTTCGAGTCCTACTTCCAGCACCATTTTTGTGCTTCGCACAAAAATCTCAAAAAACAGGACATCGGGCTTCGCCAACGAGTCCTACTTCTTAATTTGATTCATTTTCTTCAGGCTACATTCTCTGCATCTGTACTTTGGGTTTTTGTCTTCGCTGCGATCGTATTTGCCCCAGGAAACAACGCGATAACCACGCCCCATCTTTTTACAATCAACACATTTTACTTCATCTTTGATTTCCCATAAAGGCACGTCGCTCTTCTTCCTGAAAATAATCTTGTCTACCCAGAAGAAGATTAAACCACCGATGAGGTTTGCGATGATGGTTGCCCAAATAGTTGGGATGTCTGTTAGAAGATTTAAAACAATTGCAAGAATTGGGGTACTAAGCTGCCATCTAATAAGATATAGTATGTATTTTTTTGCTAGATTCATAGTACCTCCGTTTTACTGTCCGTTTCTAATTATACCACTATTTTAAATTTGTCCCCACGGATTATTTTCATCTTGGTCGGTAGGGTCCCAGCCGCGGTTGGGGCTATTTATGTCAATTTTAATCGCGCTTGGTTTTTCTATTCCTTCCGGTAAGGTGTCGGAATCATATATATAGACTGTGGTGCCAGCGGGGATATTTTCATAAATCCATTTTGCGTTTCTAACAGCCAGTCTTACACATCCGGCAGATGCACCTTCGCCGAGTTTGTTGTATTCTTCATATTCTAAGTCATTCCAGAAAGGATTTCCTTTTGAAAAATAGGGAACGGAATGAAAATAATAACGGCCGTCGATACGGGTGGCGTAGCGACCCCAAACGTTGCCAACTAGATATAAGGATTCGAATTTTGCTGAGGTTTTAAACGTACCGACGATGGTCTCGGAACCGGCCTTGCCAACGGAGCTAACAAAGATTTTGAGAATATTTGCTTTGTTGCCACTTGGATCAAGGGCATAAATAATTACAACATTTTGAGAACGGTTTACTTCAATATAGAATCCATGTTCGCCGGTATATTCCGGTTCGGGTTCGCGCTTTGGTTTTGGTTCAGGGGTTGGAGTTTCTTCGATGGTAGCAACTGGTTCCTCTACAGGCTTATCGGTTGTATTTAAGTTTTTTACGATAAAAAACGCTGCCACTGATACTGTCGCAAGGATCAGCACGAGAATACACCAAGTAGTTTTTTTACGCCAAAAACTCATTATTTTTATTTTACCATAAGCTGTCCACATTGACAAAATAAGCATTTTGTGGTATAATGGAGAGATATAGTGTACATTAAAATTAGAGAGGAGAATCGGAATTGCTTTCAAAGGAGGTGTTAACATGGTTGTTAAGAAAGCAAAGAGTTTAAAGTCGTTCGATAAATTAAATTTGTCTGAACCGACTAGAAAATTTTTAAAGTGGTATCTTGAGGAAGAGGAAGGACCTAGAAATGTCCATTCCATCGAAGGCATCATATTTGATGCTAGATGTGCCTTTGCTCAAGGCGATTTGGATGTTTATCCGTCGTGCCGTGCTGGAGCACAAAATGGCAGATACTACAGAGAGATATTTGAGGCGCTGGACGCCGCTGGGTACATCAGACACGATATAGATGAGAAATCATTCGTGTTATACAGATTTTATAGAATATTATTCTATAACTCCCAGTTAAAGGGCGAATTCCCGGCGTCAGTCGAAACCTTCATGTATTCGAGTAAAAAAGGCCAGACTGATTATAAGCCGGAAACTTTTAACGAAAATTATGAAAGTTTTAGAAAACCCGCAGAAAAAGAGTATTACAATGTAAGACAAGCTTTGGCAAAGGTGCTTGGTGGCACTGGTATAGAATACCGTAAGATCCTAAGCCTTTACGGGCTTAAAGATTGTGAGCCTAAAACCGTAGCGCAGGTAGCCAAAGAGTTCTCTACAACGTCTGATTCTATAATTAAGACCGATACACGTGCTCTTCGCGCGTTTAAAGGTGAAAGGGACTTGTTCCCAATTTTGACTCCTTTCTAAATTATCGTTTCTGGAAAACCCCGGCTTTATGGCCGGGGATTTTCTTTCTTGCAATTATTAGACATACTATGTTATTATAAAAATAAGCTTAATAAAAAAGGTCATACAGTGAAAATAACAAAAAAATTAAGCGCAGTGTTGGGTGCCCTGATTATTATCGTGGGTACTTTTTTGACTGTGCCCTCCGCTTTTGCTGAAGGAAATATCTTTAAATTAGATGGCGTGGAGATTACGGATAAATCTGCCGCCACCACTGCCGTAATTACTGGCGGGGGTGAAGACAGTTTTGCCAACGAAGTGGTCTTTGGTGGCCTGGACGAATATGTAGAATATACTCTTACGTTGAGAAACACTGATATTAATGCACGCAAAGTAGTGCGTCTTACTGTAGAAAACCCCAACCCATATCTTACATATGTGTATAATGGAGATATTGACCAGACTTTTGCCTCTGGGGAGACTTTTGATTATATCTTAATCGCTGTATATACCACTGAAATTGAAGGTGCAAGTCTTGCTGACCAGACCTTTGATACGTTGATTAAAATTACTTATGAAGATATTGTGACTGGTGATGAGGAAGAGGAAGAAATTTTGGCGATTGTGGTACCAAATACCGGCGCCGGGACGATGCAAAATGTGGGTGCGGTTGCTGTTCCCGCTGTTGCGATCTTGGTGGCGGCTATTATTGTAGGAGTCCGTTATTTTAAAAAGTATAAAAAGGTAGCGGTGACTACGATGGCGGTTTCGGCTACGGCCGTTACGGTTGTGTTATCGTTCGCAGTGAACGCTGCGGCAACGTTAGATGATTCGATTACGATTCATAATGATATGACTTTCTATTATCGCGCCTGCACTGGTATTTGCTATTACAGTAATGGCGCTAATGGTGGTACAATGGCAGATCAAACGGCTGATGCTGGTGATGAAGTAATATTAATGGCATCGAACTTCTCTCGTCGTGGCTATGGTTTTGCTAGCTGGAATACGAGCCCTGATGGCACTGGTGTAAATTATGGGCCAAATGAGACTATTACTATGCCGGAAAGTGGTTCGCTTAAGTTATACGCAAATTGGATTGAGTCCGCTGGTGAAATGGTGGGCTTCTCTTGTGACACCTTGAATGTAGGTGATATCACAGCGCTTGATGATATAGATGGGCAGACTTATGCTGTTGCAAAACTTGCAAACGGGAATTGTTGGACTATCGAAAATAGTCGTAAAGTTACTAATGATTCAGCTAATGACAACACCTCTGAAGATCGCGCGGATAATCCTGCTCCAAACGGAGATATTTATGCCTATGGGCATTACTACTCCGAAGATGAAGCACGTGACGAATTGATTTGTCCAACCGGTTGGAGACTACCAAGTGGTGATGATGGGGGTGATTATCGTGCCCTTGAAGAGGCGTTAGATCCAGATGGTACTCAAAGCATGGATGAGCAAATTGTTGCTTGGACAAGTTATCCAAATAATTACGTTTTTTCTGGACTTTATGCTCCAGGATACGGTGCTTTCTTTGGCCAAACGAGCGATGCTCTTTATCGTGGTGGAGTTGGTTATTATTTGGGCAGTGATGCTCTGTATGATCATGGCAATAGTAGTTACAACCTATATGCTACGATGCTTATGCTGCCTGGTGTTGAAGGCGGGACTTCAGGTACCTTCATGGCTGGCGTACAAATGGGTGGTGGGTCTGGTTTTAGTCTGTCTGCCCGTTGCGTGGTAGGCGATTCTTATATGGCTAATATCACTCCTCGCGATATCACTCTTACCTATGATGCGAATGGTGGCGTAGATGCTCCAGCCGCCGAGACCGTAAATACTGCGGATCGGACTCATACCTTTACAGTCACTGACTCTGTGCCGACTCGTAATCACTATCATTTGTATGCTTGGGTTGAAGAGGAAAATAAGGATAAAGTTGGTGGTGTAAACTATATTTATGAAGAAGAACAATTCCATGCTGGTGATGATTATACTATTTCTGCTGATTCTACTCTATACGCGATTTGGGAAGAGAATTGTGTGAATATCCATTATATGCCAAATGCTAATGGGGTGGTTGGTGAGATGGGCGTACAGACTATTTGCCCGCCAAAACATAATGCAACTCTTATTGCACCAAACTACAGTTTAGCTGGACATAGTTATATTGGCTGGAATACCAAGGCTGATGGCTCTGGTACAATGTACGGTCCAAATGAATACATTGATTTGCCAGCCGAGGATGACATTTATCTTTATGCACAATGGATTGAGCCAGTCGGCTATCTAACGATGCAGGAGTTTAGTGGTGCGTTTGACGCTCATGCACCAATTGGTACCGTAATCGCACTTCGTGATGCACGCGATGATGAAATCTATGCTGTTGCTAAACTTGCTGACGGTCACTGGTGGATGATTGAAAATTTGCGCCTAGATTTAAATAATCCGGATGTTTATATTACTACTAGTAATACTAATAATCCAACGCCTGGTTTTCTAAGGGAGCTTCAATTGCGTTTTGACAATAATATTACCTCTACAATCGCACCATGTGCTACTATAGGTGCAGAATGCGAAGATAGAATTTCATTTAGTGTGGCAGAAATAAATCGCAATAATCCTGCTAGTTATAATGATGAGTCGAATGTGACTTCTTGGTATGCTTATGGTGGTCACTACAACTGGTACACTGCGACAGCTGGAAATGGCACTAATTATTTAGGAACTGAAAGGACCGCTGGTGATATTTGCCCATCTGGTTGGCATCTACCAACTGGTAGAACTGGCGCTGAAGGCTCCAAGCTTGATGAAGCTATGGGCGGTAATGGTGTTCGCAACACCACTTATGCTCTTACTAACCACTGGCTCTCATATCCTGTGAACTTCGTACTCGCTGGTTCTTATAGTGCAAATGAAACTGGCTCTGCTCGTGGTGAGCAAGGTAAGCTTTGGACCAGTAGCTCTAGTCCTGATGGTAGAGAACAAGGGCTTACTATTATTGCTAATATGTATGGTTATTCGTATTTTGGAAATAACCAATCTACTACAAATAAATGGTATGCCCTTTCGGTGCGTTGTATTGCAAATTACTAAGCTTTAATGTATAATTAGTGGCAGTTGCCGCTATAGCTCAGTTGGTAGAGCGCATCCATGGTAAGGATGAGGTCACCGGTTCAAACCCGGTTGGCGGCTCCATTTTTGTGTGGAGCGGTACATTGGCGGCTCCATTTTTGTGCTATAATGGAATTATGAATAGACTAGTTACAAGTGGGTTTAATATTTGGAAAATCTTTATTAAAAACAAACTTGCTTCATCTATTATGATGCTTATGGGTGGTGCAATGATGCTTATTGCGGCTATTAATGGGAAAGGTAACGACACTAGGTCTTTACCACTTTTGATTACTTCTATTGGGTTAGTTCTTAGCTTTTGGTCTTTTTACCGCATTGGCGTAATCAAAAACAATTACGACAAGGCCAAAGAAAGACAGATTAAGTTGATTGAGCGCCATTTATTATTCTCTCAATTCTTCGAAACGGCACTTTATCTTCTTGTCGCCGGAGTTGGTTTCTTCTTGATTTTAAACGAAGGCTTTACTAATAAAGCACTCAATTTGATGTCTGGGTTCTTCTCGATTCTAAACGGCGTGTTTGGCGCGATTTATGTGTTTAAAAATCGTGAAAACCAAACGCTCTGGTGGAAGTTTAGAATCTTTCTCACCGTGATTGAATTCTCGCTTGGTATTTACTTTATCTTTGCTTCCGACAATATCGAAATTGGTTGGTATGTAGTGATGGGCGCGCTTACTACTGTGGCTGGGGTGATTGAAGTAGTATCTTCGTTTACTGCCGATAATATTCGCAGCACTTTGAACGATGGTAAAGATATTGTTAGAATTGTAAAAACTGAGACTCTGAACAAGCAATCGGGTGACGGCGAAGACGAAGACGCCGATGAATAGAGTCTATATTGCGATAGATCTAAAATCTTTTTATGCGTCTGTTGAGTGTGTAGAGCGTGGGCTAGACCCATTAAAGGCCAAGCTCGTGGTAGCTGATCCCTCGCGTACCGAGAAAACGATTTGTTTGGCGGTGTCGCCCGCCTTGAAGGAGTTAGGGATTCCGGGTCGTGCGAGATTATATGAAGTTTATCAAAAAGCCAGAAATGTAGATTTTATTATTGCGCCTCCACAAATGAAAAAGTACATGGAGATCAGTACTAAGATTTTTGGTATTTATGCTTCATTTGTAGCACCAACGGATATTCATGTTTATTCGGTTGATGAAGCATTTCTCGATGTGACAACTTATCTTAAATCTTACAATCAAACTCCGCATGACTTGGCGCGCACGATTATCAGGAAGGTGCTAAAAGAAACTGGTATTACTGCTACGGCCGGGATTGGTACTAATATGTATTTAGCAAAAATCGCGATGGACATAAAAGCTAAACATATGCCGGCCGATGAAGACGGTGTCAGGATTGCTGAACTTGATGAAATGAATTACCGTAAGGAATTATGGGCACACGAGCCCATTACTGATTTTTGGCGAATTGGGCCAGGTATTGCGAGAAGATTATATAAGCTCGGGATTCATAACATGGGCGAACTGGCTAGATATTCGCTTTCTGGTGGAGAAAAATTATATTCTGAGTTTGGCAAAATTGCTGAGCTGATTATTGACCATGCGTGGGGGTATGAGCCGGTGACGATTAAGGACGTGCTGGATTACCATTCGTCTAATCGCAGCATGACGGAAGGGCAAGTTTTGCATGAACCGTATAATTATACTGAGGCGCGAGTTGTGATTTTGGAGATGGCCGATAAACTTTCTTTAGATCTCGTGAGGATGAGGCTCGTGACGGACCAAATCGTGATCACAATCGGTTATGATGTTTCGAATTCTAATTATAAAGGTGAGACCACTAAAGATTTCTACGGAAGGAGTGTACCAAAGCATTCACATGGTACGATTAATCTTGATGACTTTTCTTCCTCTACTGAATTGATAATGCAGAAAGTTGGTGAACTATTTGACAAGATTGTCAAGGAAGATTTAACGATTCGCCGGATGTACGTGGTGTTTAATCACGTTAAAATTGAGACTGGTTATAGCAATAAGAAGCAACTGAACTTGTTTACGAATTATGAGGATGAGACTAAGAAAAACGAACGAGAAAAGCGCCGGCAGAAAGCGATTTTAAAAATTAAAGGGAAATATGGTAAAAATGCGATTCTTCGGGGCATGAATTATGAAAAAGGCGCCACAATGCGACAACGAAACGAA
The DNA here is from genome assembly GCA_947307355.1 of uncultured Candidatus Saccharibacteria bacterium. Lineage (GTDB taxonomy): Bacteria > Patescibacteriota > Saccharimonadia > Saccharimonadales > Saccharimonadaceae > Nanosyncoccus. The sequence continues at coordinate 25,239 of CAMZIV010000003.1, read as the reverse complement.
CAAGTAGGAGGACATAAAGCATGAAATATGATGACATTATAAATCTACCGGCGTATCATGTGCCAGGTAAACCATACATGTCGATGCGAGATAGGGCGGGGCAGTTTATGCCATTTAAATCTTTGAAAGGATATGATGAAATGGTGGGGGATTCTGCAGATGAAGCAATGAATCAAGAGTGGGCGCATATTGATTTTGATGATGCAGAATACTTTTAATTTGGTATAATAGTAAGAACGAAAGGAGATAATACAAAATGTTTAGTTTAAAAGGTAGAGTGGCTGCGGTTTCTGGCGCTTCGTCTGGTCTTGGCCAACAAATGGCTTTAGCTTTGGCTCGCCAAGGTGCATCGCTCGTAATTATGGCGCGCAGAATGGAACGCCTTGAAGAGTTCAAACCAAAACTAGAAAAAGCTGGTGCTCCAAAGGTTTTGTGTTTAAAAGTAGATGTTACTAAAACCGAGGATATTGATGCCGCAGCAGAGGCTGCCGAAAAAGAATTTGGTAAGGTAGATATTCTTCTCAACTGTGCCGGCTCTTCCAAAGATAAAGGCGTGCTTGATATGGCCGATGATGAATGGGATTTCACCATCGCTACTGATGAGACTTCTGTATTTAAGATGACTCGTGCTTTTGGTAAAATCATGAAAAAGAATAAGTATGGTCGTATCATCAACATTGCTTCTATGTATGGCCTCGTTGGTAATACTGAAATCCCTACTGTTGCATATCACGCATCAAAAGGCGCTGTAGTAAACTTTACTCGTGCTGTAGCAGCTGAACTTGCAACCGATGGTATCACTTGTAATGCAATTTGCCCAGGCTATTTCTATACAGAACTTACCACGGCCGTTCTTGATACTGATCGTTTCCAAGACTTTGCAAAAACCATGGTACCAATGAAACGCTATGGTAAACCTGGTGAGCTGGATGCTGCTATTGTTTTCTTAGCCTCAGAAGAAGCTTCTTATGTAACCGGCCTCATCATGCCTGTTGATGGTGGCTACACTTGTATCTAAGGAGGAATATGTACAAAGGTACAAAAACTGAAGAAAATTTAAAGAAAGCTTTTGCGGGTGAAAGTGAAGCTCGTAATAAGTACGATTATTTTGCGTCAAAAGCTAAGAAGGATGGCTATGAGCAAATCGCGGCTATCTTTACTGAGACGGCCTTGAATGAAAAAGAGCATGCTAAGCTTTGGTATAAAGAATTGCATGATGGCGCGGTTGGCCCTACTGAAGAAAACCTCGAAGCCGCTGCTGATGGCGAGAATTATGAATGGATCGATATGTATGCAGAGTTCGCTAAGACTGCACGAGAAGAAGGTTTTGAAGAGCTTGCCAAGAAATTTGAAGGTGTAGCTGCAATTGAAAAAGAACATGAAGAAAGATATCGCAAACTGCTTGCAAATATTCGCGACAAAAAAGTCTTTTCTGCTGACGGTGACGCGATTTGGGTTTGTAGAAACTGTGGCCATGTGGTAATTGGCAAGGAAGCGCCTGAGGTGTGTCCTGTATGTAGCCACCCACAGAGTTATTTCGAGATTAAAGCTCAGAATTATTAATCAACAAAAATGGAGCCGCAAGTGCGTTGCACTTTTGCTCCACTCGGAAAACAAAAAGAGAACGCAAGCGTTCTCTATTGTTTTCACTCGTGGAGCCGCAAGTCGGACTTGAACCGACGACCTGCCGCTTACAAGGCGGCTGCTCTACCAACTGAGCTATTACGGCATCCTTAGATATTATAGCATATTTCTCTTTAGATATGCTATAATTTTTTTATGGATATAGTGTTAATGGTTTTAGGGATATTAATTGTAATTCTTCTTTTGGTTTTGATTCTTAGAAAACCGAAAGTAGAGAAGTCGGCCGATTTTAAATCGATGGAAGAGAGGCTCATCCGCATGGAGGGGCAAGTAAAAGAGATCAATCCTGCGATTGACCGTAATTTCCGTGAAAACCGTAAGGAAATCGCCGAGAATCTTGAACGTTTGCAGACTGGGAACGAAAAGAAACTCGAAGAGATGCGCGAGACTGTAGATGAGAAACTCAGAGCTTCAGTAGAAAAGCGTTTTAATGAAAGTTTTAAAGCTTTGTCTCATCAGCTAACTGAAGTATCTCAAGGAATTGGTGAAGTGAAGAATCTTACTAATGATGTCGGTGATCTTAAGAAGGTGATGGAGGGGGTAAAGACTCGTGGTATTTATGGTGAAGTGCAGCTCGGTTCGATTATTTCTGATATGCTAAACCCTAAACAATATGAAGAAAACGTTATTACTAAAGCTGGCAGCAATGACCGTGTAGAGTTTGCAATTAAAATGCCAGGTCAAGGTGATGGTAATGTACTTTTGCCAATTGACTCTAAATTCCCAATCGAAAATTATTCACGTCTCATTGATGCTTATGACAATGGGGAAAAAGAAGACATAATCAAATTCCAAAAAGCCCTTGCGAATGACGTGAAAGAGCAGGCAAAAAAGATTAACTCAAAATATCTTGATCCGCCAAAAACTACACCAACTGCAATTATGTTTGTGCCGACAGAGTCTTTGTATGCAGAAATTCTTCGTATTCCGGGGCTCTTTGATGAGATTAGACAAAAACTAGACGTCTACATCGTTTCACCTTCTACGCTCCCTGTAATTATTTCAAGCCTTCAATCTGGTTTTCGTACAATTGCAATTAGTGAGCGTAGTAATGATATTATGCAAAAGCTTGGTGCAATTAAAACGCAGTTTGGGAAATTTGGTGATACCCTTGAAGCGGTACAAAAGAAACTTCAAGAATCTGCAAATAAAATCGAGACAGCTAAGGTCTCTTCTCGTCAGATTGAACGCCAATTAAAAGATGTGGAGGAGCTACCAGAGTCTGAATCCACAAAACTTATTGGTGATATTTCTGAATAATTGTAGTATAATAAGGTTATGGTAAAAAGGGTAATAGGTGTAATTTGTACAATTTGTGCTGTTTTTATGCTTAATTCGAGCGCCGTTACTTTTGCCGAAGGTCCAACAAAATTCTCTGTTGATGTGGCTGATACTGTGCTAGAATTATATGTCCCGGCTTCGGCCGTGATTAATCTTACCCCTACTTTTGCAGGAGGAGTTTTTGGTTCTACGAATTTGAATCTATTTATCGCTACGAATAATTCTACTGGTTATTCGATAGTTATGAATGTCCCTAATACAGACTTGACTCATACTGGAATTCAAGATGACACTCCTGTAATTCCGACACTTGCCACCTCGGCTCCTGAATCTACATTTCCAGCTAATGCTTGGGGGTATAAAGTGATTGGAGATAATTATAATCCTGTACTTACTTCCAATAATCTCAGCACATGGGATTCTGATGAGCCAACGAATGGTGAAACCCATACGTTGACACTTGCAGCCAAAGTAGATGCCACACAGGTTTCTGGTAGCTATGAAACTACACTTATTTTCCAAGCGGTGACAAAACCGACGATTGCACACGACACCATTTCGTTTAATAAAAATGCTAATGGGGCTACTGGATCCATGAGTGATATCAGTATCGACACGGGCACTTCCGCAAATCTCCCAGCGAATACATTTGCCTATGACGGCTATCGTTTTGTGGGTTGGAGCACAACTGCTTCTGGTTCGGGGATGGTTTACAGTGACCAATCACAATACACCGTTCCTAATATTATTACTAACAGAAGGGTTACTCTATATGCTATTTGGGTGTCTAATGATATTCCTGATATGGGCGGCAGTGGCAGTGGTGGCGCGACCGGTACATCCCTTGCGCGCGCTTATGAAATTGCTTATACCAGGGATGGGAAAGGCCTGTACGTTCCGAATAAAGACCCAGATACCGGTGAATATAATGGTACCTATTCTCAGGGCACGCAAGCTTCGGATTACGATGGTATTCCCGCAAGTGACTTAAGATTTGCATTACAAGATATGACACGTGAGATTTGTGAAAGTGTAACTATTGTTAATGACACTTTAAACGTGCTTGATGTACGTGATGGCAAAACTTACACGATTGGCAGAATGGCTGATTGGCGTTGTTGGACGTTGGAAAATCTTGCACTCGACGTGTTAAATAGTAATGTGCTTAACGGTATGGATGAAACAAATACAAATGCTACAAACGATGTCCTTAACCACTATAGAAATGGTAACGGCAATAGTTCCGATCGTTGGGCAACATCGCGCCCTACAAACTGGACTGCTTCTGGTGCATCTTTTTCCGATGCCTGGTTAAATACTTCACACTTTACTAATGTTGATATACGTGGATATAAATATGGTGGCTATTATAATTTTTGTGCTGCTTCTGCGGGCAGTTATTGCTATGGTAGTGGTGGAAATTCTGCTGGCTCGCCAGAAGATAGACCTGGCACAGATATTGACTCTCAATATGATATTTGTCCTTACGGTTGGCGTATGCCGACTGGTGGGCCAAATGGTGAAAATTTATATATTCAGAATGTTTATGGGTATGGTAATTTCTTGACGGCTTTTAGACTCTCCTATTCGGGTATATTCTGGTATGGTTGGGCACAAGCAACTGGGACTGGCGGCGGCATGTGGACTTCTACAAGGGCAGCGGATAATATGATGATGTACTATTCTTGGCATACAGGGAGAAATAGCGGTACCGGTACTGCTGGACGCAACTATGGTTATCCTGTACGTTGCATTAATAGGCTTGAACCCTATGAATAAAAGAGTTGCAGTTGGTGTTGTTTGCTTTGTATCTACTTTTTTTGCACTTAATTCAGGCGCCGTTACTTTTGCCGAAAATTTAACCCAATTTTCTATTGATGTATCGGACGCTGCTTTGCAGTTAACCGTGCCACCAACTGCTAGCATTGAACTGAACCCTACGTCAAGTAATGCCGTATTCGGTACTACAAATGTTACTGTAAGTGTTGCTACGAATAATATGAATGGATATAGGCTATCTATGTCTGTTCCTACTACGGATTTAATACATAATTCTTTGGCGAATACAGTAATTCCTACGCTTTCTAATTCTGCTCCTGAATCTACTTTTCCAGCTAATGCTTGGGGCTACAAAGTGGTAGATAATGATTACCTCCCTGTCCTTAAGAGTAATACTCCAGACTCTTGGTTTGTAGAAGAACCGACAAATGGGACAAATCATATTGTTAACCTTGCTGCCAAGGTTGATGGGTCTAAGCCATCTGGTGCTTATGAGACTACTTTGACTTTTAATGTGGTTACAAACCCAAATGCTCCCCGAGATACCGTCGTATTTAATGCTAATAATACAAACGCAACTGGTTCTACTCCGAGTCAGTTAGTATTTAGGGGTGAACCAACTATTCTTAACGGTAACGGATTTAGCGTTGAGGGATATGATTTTGCGTACTGGAATACCAGAGCAGACGGATTAGGTGTAAGTTATAGAGATCTTGATACTTTTATTGATGGCAAAGCACTTTCAGCTGCAACGACTACTATTAATTTATATGCTCAATGGGTCGAGAATAGTGGACAGAGTGGTGGCAGTGGATATGCTGGCAAGACTCTTCAAGACGCTTTTGAGCAGGCTTATGTAAGAAATGAGAATAATTCAGGCCACTATTATGATACTAACGCGGGACGTTACAAAAAAGGCCTCTATGTGCCTCGATACGATGGTACCTACTTTGAGGCTACAGAGGAGTCTGACTATGATGGAATTCCTGCGAATGACTTAAGATTTGCCATTCAGGATATTGGGCTGACCATCGACGGTGTAAGTGTATGCGACTATGCGACCATGAAAGGTTCTGAAGCTGTCGTTCTCGACCTCCGTGATTATAAGTCTTATCGTATTGCAAAAATGCAAGACGGTAGATGCTGGATGCTTGATAACCTTGCGCTCAACCTCGTTGACACAAATGTTCAATCTGTGCTTGACTCTACAAATACGAATGCGTCTGATGAATCCATTAATTATTTAATTAATGGTGCTGGGGCTGCCGGCCGAAGTGGCTATAGACCTGAATCTGGCGTCTATGACCATTATTATGGTAGCGCTAACCAAAACCCTATCATTTATACTGCATATAAAGATAGTGTCGCAAAAGATAGCTCTTCTTTTGTAGTATCTGATGAAGCATATAATTGGAAAACTGGTATATTTTATAATTATTGTGCTGCTACGGCTGGTTATGTGTGCCCTGGACCGTACAAATCTCCTATTGATATAGCTGATACTGCCATAGATTCTCCCGAAGATGTTTGCCCATTTGGTTGGCGGCTTCCTACTGGTGGTCCTTTGCCAGCCAATGGTGGGGAAACCTATGGTGGAGAATATAGCACGTTGTATAATTCTTACTCTGGTGATAGTGGCGTAGGTGTTAATGGCATTTATTGGATTTTTCGAAAGGCTTTTCATATCACACTAACCGGTTCGAGTTATAGTGGCAATGAAGATGCTGGACAAAAGGCTTTAATTCGTTCTTCGACTTATAAAAACGGTAGTACTACTTATGGTTTATCTGTAACTAAAATAGAACAACACGTGGTTTCACCTATCAGTGAATTAGGCTATTCATCAAAAACTGTTCTTCGTTGTATTAATAAGAATAATTAGAATAGTCTCATCTTATCAAACGGATATAGACGGAAAACAACTGGGCCAATAATACGACAATATGGGATAGTGCCGAGGCCGTTGCGGGAGTCCCAAGAGTTGGAGCCCTCGCGGTTGTCGCCAGAAACAAATAGCTCGCCTTCTGGAACGGTAGTGTCAACTTCACCAGAAGTGTATTCTTTTGGCCCATCGGTTTCGGAAACGCGCCAGTCTGTATCGTAAACAAAGCCATCTGGATGCTCGTCGTTATATATTTTCATGATGCCATTTTTGACAGTGACACGTTCGCCAGGAAAAGCGATTACGCGTTTAATAATATATTGATCATTGACGCCATCTGGTACATTACAAGTAACTGGATGTTCTACGCCTTCAGCTTTGTATTTTTTGACGAGCTCAGCGTCTTCATTAGCAAAGACAATTACTTGCCCTCGTTCTGGTATATATTCTTGGCCCCAGAGGTGAGCCCAGGAAACAGCAGCGCGGTTTACAATCACACGGTCATCGTTATGAAGAGTATTTTCCATGCTGCCACCTACAACGTTGTAAGAACGATAAATATAGGTGTTTAAAAAGAGAGTACCAAGCACAATTGCACCAATGAAACAGAATAAACTAAGGATGTCTTTTATCATTGGATACTTTTGGAAGAATGTTGGTTTCATAACGAGTATTATATCATTATTTATGCTTATTTTAAATTTTTTGCTATAATATAGAGGTATATGGCAGATTTTGTATTTATCCGCAAATCGCGTAATATCGCATCGAACCTAGTGCATGTGTTTTTGAACATATTGCTAGGGCTCGGGTCTGTGCTTGTCACTGTTTTTAGTGGCAATCCAGCGCTCGGTATTATTCTAGTAGTAATGTCCAAGTGGCGTATCTTTGCAGTGCGTAGCCGTTATCTATGGGTAAATATTAAATCAAACCTAGTCGATCTTATCGTCGGTATCAGTATTGTTCTTCTGGCATTTGTATCTGGTAGTTCTCTTGCTCCAGTGCATTTCATTCTAGCGGCGATGTATGTTGTTTGGCTGCTCTTTATTAAACCACTTAGCTCCGAAAATGCTAATTTGGCACAGTCGCTCATTGGCGTATTCTTAGGAATTTCTGCATCAACTATTTTAACCGCCAATCTCGAATCTCTTTGGGCTGTGCTTTTTGCTTTTGTTATAGGTTATGCCGCAAGCCGTCATGTACTTGCTCAGACAAATGACGAAGATTTTACTCTTACTACCTTTGTCTGTGGTTTGGTGTTTGGCGAAATCGCTTGGCTTTGCCATTCTTGGTCCATTATTTATACTTTTGGCAATTCTGGTATTCGTATTCCACAGACTGCTATTATCCTCACTATCTTCGCGTTTATTTATAATTATGCACGTCAGGCAATCGTAAAATACCAGGACGACTTTAGATTTAAACACATCGCTGGGCCGGTGGTTTTCGGAATATTCTTAATTGGTATTATCGTGGTATTCTTTAGCAACCCAATATTTAATATCTAAGGAGGTAAAAATGACAGAAAACAGAAGGCGCGGCTATGGTCTTTTAATTACAATAGCCTTATTTGCACTTATTTTGGGCGGCGTAGGCACTACTTTTGCGCTTTTAGCGTATTTTAAGACCGATACTCCTATCACCTTTTTGAATTCTGGTTCTGATGGCAATGCTGCAAACTTTGTAGAGGGCTCAATTGCAGATGTGGCTAACTATGTTTCGCCTAGCGTGGTGTCGATTGTAACTTCGATCAAACAGCGAACTATCTTTGGCACTTACGATTCTGGTGCAGCCGGTACTGGTATTATTGCTACTGCCGATGGTTACATTATTACCAATAAACACGTAATCGAAGGCGCAAATAAGATTAATGTGGTTCTAGCTGACGGTACAACTTATGAGAGTGTTAAGCTCGCTGCCACGGACCCATTAAACGATGTAGCTTATCTAAAAATCGAAAATGTTTCAAGCTTGCCGGCAGCAAAACTTGGTGACTCTAAGACGATCTCGGTCGGCCAACAGGTGATTGCAATCGGTAACGCTCTCGGTGAGTATCAAAACTCAGTGACTTCCGGTATTATTTCTGGTACTGGTCGTTCGCTTACTGCTACTGATAGCAACGGTTCTAACGCTGAGACTCTTTCTGATATGATTCAAACCGATGCCGCAATTAACCAAGGCAATTCTGGTGGTCCGCTCGTAAATGCTGCGGGCGAAGTAATTGGTATCAACTCCGCAACTGGCGATTCTTCTTCATCGGAGAATATGGGCTTTGCTATTCCTATTTCAAGCGTTAAGGGCATGCTTTCTCAATTAATTGAAAAAGGTACCGCTAAGCGTGCATATCTTGGTGTTTATGGTGTCGAGATTACGGCTGAAATCGCGAAGAATTACAACCTTCCAGTTTCTTCCGGCGCATATCTATATAGTTCTAACTACTCTGCTATTATTTCTAATGGCCCAGCAGCTAAGGCTGGCCTCAAAGATAAAGATATTATCACAGCTATTAATGGTGCAAAGGTTGGTAAAGCAGGTTCGATGTCTAGTTTGATTGGCGAATACAAGCCTGGCGATACGGTGCAGCTTTCGGTGATTCGTGATGGTAATGAGATTGCAGTGAATGTCACTCTTGGTGAGTACAATAAGTAAATAACAGAGCAAAACCGCGGGTTTCTGAGTGCAGGAACCCGTTTTTTGTGGCATATTCTACGATAGATTTGTGCTGGGAAGGGTCGGCTTCTAGAATAAGATATATAGTATTTTCTTTAGCTTGGTTAATTAATTCTTTAATTAGTTTAAGCCCATGGTCTTCGGCGTATAAAGCGGTTGCCGGTTCATATGACAAGGCTTCTTTATCTAACCAATCCCATCCTGCATCTACATATGGAAGGTTTGCGATGATAATGTCATATTCGCTTTCTACATTGCTAAGGAGATTGGATTCTTTTAGCTCTATGTCTGCACCAAGTTTTTCGGCATTTTTTTCGGCAACTTTAAGGGCGCTTGGATTAATATCTACCCCTGTAACTTTGGTTAGAGGAAGTTCTTTTTTGATAGTTACAGCAATACAACCAGAGCCAGTGCCGACGTCTAGAATTTTGACATTTTCGGCAATTTTTGGAGCTGGGGCTTTGACACCAGGCAGAATTGGTTTACCAGCCAGAGATTTAACAATATCTATGATTGACTCGGTCTCTGGACGTGGAATTAAAACGTCGGGCGACACAAAAAAATCACGCCCATAAAAATCTATTCGGCCGTCTTTATAGGCTTTCGGCAAGGGCGCGTTCATTTTTGACTAGTTCTTTGATGATGTCTTCGATGTCGCCTTCCATGGCGGCGTTGATATTGGAACGAGAATAGTGGATGCGGTGGTCTGTAATGCGGTCTTGTGGGAAGTTATAGGTGCGGATTTTTTCAGAACGATCACCAGTACCAATGAGGGATTTGCGAGCCTCCGATGCATTCTTTCTTTCCTCTTCTTTTTTGCGCTCGAGGAGGCGGGAACGGAGAATATTCATAGCCTTGATACGGTTTTGCTGTTGAGAGCGTTCATCTTGCATAGCTACGACGAGACCGGTAGGAAGGTGAGTGATACGAACAGCAGAGTCGGTTGTGTTAACACCTTGACCACCATGACCACCAGAGCGATAAATATCAATACGGAGATCTTCTGGGTTAATTATCAGATCTTCTTCGGATGCTTCTGGGAGTACAGCTACGGTAGCAGTTGAAGTGTGGATACGGCCCTGGGATTCAGTGACCGGCACGCGTTGGACGCGGTGAACGCCACCCTCGAATTTGAGTTGTCCATAGGCGTCATCGCCAGAAATTTTGAAAATGACTTCTTTCATACCGCCGGCTTCATTTTCATTTTGAGAAATTAACTCAACCTTCAGCCCGTGCGATTCGGCGTACTTGGTATACATACGGTATAATTCGCCCGCAAAGAGAGAAGCTTCGTCGCCGCCAGCGCCGGCGCGGATTTCGATAATAGCCGGTTTGTCGTCTTCGGGGTTACGAGGGATGAGAAGTTCTTCAAGTTTAGCTTTGTCTTCACTGATTTTTGCTTCGAGCGAGGTAATATCTTCTTTGGCTATTTCGCCGAGTTCTGGATCGTTGATTAATTCCTTTGCTTCATCTAGAGCTTTTTCTGATTGTTTGATGTCTGCATCTAGAGACAAAATTTCACGAAGAATTGAAGCGCGTTTGGATTTGCCGGCAAAATCAGGGTGGCTATAGGCATCAGGGGTAGCCAAAAAATCTTCAATACTCTTTAACTCTTCTTCAAATTTGATCATGTCCATGCTATAATTATAACACAAAGTGGGATTTTAGCTCAGTTGGCTAGAGCGCAGCATTCACATTGCTGAGGTCACAGGTTCGAGACCTGTAAATCCCACCATTTTTGTTATAATAGTTTTATGAAAGAAATTGCTAAACCAGTAATAATACCAAAAAATAGAAAACCAGGAACAATTCATTCCTTTTTTGCCCTCAAATTTCATGAAGGTGATGAGGATAGGGCAAAAGTTGAAGCCATTGAAAAAGCCTTGAATAAGGCTGGGGTAACCATTACTTTGATGGCGCGTGATGTCGAAAAATGGGGGCAAGCCGAGATCCCTGAAGGTAAAACTTTGATGACCGACTATGCTTTTCCGGCTATGCAGCAGTGCGACTGTAATATTATTGAGTTCAGTGAAAAAGGGGTAGGGCTTGGTATTAATGCTGGGTATTGCTATGCTATTGGGAAGCCGATTTTCGTAATTGCCAAAACTGGTAGTGATATTTCTACTACTATTTCTAATTTAGCCACAAAAGTAATCTTTTACGATAAACCAGAAGATCTTGTTGAACCCTTCAAGCAGATTGTAAAATCTTTACAAAATGCTTAAGATATGGTATAATATATATCATAACTTTTTGTTGGTACATTTTCATTGAAGGGAGTGATTTTTATGAGACAGAATGTATTGACGCTTGTAAAAAACATAAGGGATAAATTGCGCGCAAGAGCATTGATCGATGTTCCTACTTTTAGAACGAGTAAAAATGGAGCAATTCGTATTCTGATTTATCCATGTACTTCTTCTGCTGATTATTGGCTTGGCGGATTAAGTGATATCAGAGTTGTCGATGACAGTGATGCTCAATCTCGGCACAATGATATTGCTGATTACGAATGGACTTTTCCCGTCGTTAAAGGTCGAGCCGTGTTATTCTTGCTGATGGTAAATTCCTTGACTGCTATGCATATTCTGCAGCCAAAATTGCAGATTGCTCTGCCGCACAAGATATGGGAGTAGGTCTTCAATCTGGACTTGATTTTGGGTCTGATGATACACGCTATGAACTTACGCCTGAATATGGTTTTGCGCACTATCGTGGTGCTATTTGCGTAGAAGTGAAAAGAGATGGTGAAGATTACTGTGGAATATATGTTTGCGTGTCTGGTGCTACTGAGAAAGAGGATGAGAAGATTGCCATGAAGGCAATTCCTGTCATAAAGAAATTCTTCGAAGCAGAAGACGAGAATTTCACTTTTAACACACCCTAATTACTTTTATTTTGCCCAGCATATCGCTGGGCTTTTTCTTGACTGTTATTTAAATATGTTGTATAATATATAGAACCATCTATTCGTAGTTTTACATTTAGTTACAGGAGGTAGAGTTATGCAATATGATTTAATGTTTAATGGTAAAAGAATTCAGTTTGGAGTCAAAAGTTATAACTTTAGGGAATACCTAAAGGACGATAATCTTACAGATAGTCTTGTTTGGTATGATCCAGAAACTAACTCTGTGATAATCGATGAACGTGCTGACGTGCTTTTCTACGGTAGATATGCTGGGATGCACGAGACGATCTGTCTTGGACCATATTCTGATTTGGCTCCTAAGGTAGAAAATTCGAATGCTCGCTGCTTTGAAATCGACAAAATGTTGATTGACTCAATGGACGATGTCGAGAAAAAGCGTGAATACATCAAAAAGCGTATTGAGATGCATCAGGCAATACTGGACAAGAATTTGAATCCAGCATTAGCTGAACATTGCAAGTATGCAATTGATGCATTTAAAAAGTTATTAGAAACAATTAATTAGATGGTCGTTATTTAAAATTAGGAGCTTATGGGCTCCTAATTTTATGCTATAATTTTTTTACTATGCTTGAAACTAAGAATTTGAGTTTTTCAGTTGAAGAAGGCGGTAAACGAAAGAGTATTCTAAAAGATATCTCACTGGTTTTTGATAATAATCAGTTTGTGGTGATTACAGGCCCAAATGGCAGTGGAAAATCTACGTTTGTAAAATGTTTAATGGGGATTGTTGCTCCGTCTAAAGGAAAGATTCTTTTTGACGGGGAAGATATAACTAGCTTAGACATAACTAATCGTGCAAAAAATGGTATCTCATTTTCTTTTCAGCAACCGGTTAAAATTAAAGGCATTAAGGTAAGAGATTTGCTCGAAATTGCTGGAGCTGAAAAACCGGCTGCATTTCTTGAAATGGTGGGACTTTCTCCGGAAGAATATCTAGAACGAGAAATATCTGGCTCCTTATCTGGTGGTGAGTTAAAGAGGATAGAAATAGCTTCCGTGCTCGCTAGAAACTCCAAAGTAATGATTTTTGATGAACCTGAGGCTGGTATTGACCTCTGGAGTTTTAATGATTTGGTCAATGTGTTTAAGAAAGCAAAAAAGAATCATACGCTAATTATTATTTCTCATCAAGAAAGAATCATTAAGATAGCGGATAGGGTGATTGTATTCGAAGACGGCAAGGTCAAGCATATAATCACTCCAGATGAATTTATCAAAGGGGTAAAATAATGGAAGAATGTGGCTTTTCTGAAATTGAAAGAGACATCCTAAAAGAAGTTGTAGGTTTGTATGCCATTCCGGAAGGCGCTTATAATTTTCGGATAAATGGTAAATCTGTCTCTCGTAAATCGTCGGCTAATATCGATGTAGATATTGTAGATGGTGGGCTTGAAATCCATATTAAGCCTGGCACCAAGAATGAAAGCGTGCATATTCCTGTGATTCTTAGTAAGACTGGGCTAAAAGAAACGGTTCGAAACACTTTTTATATTGGGGATAACACTGATGTTTGTATTATTGCTGGATGTGGTATTTTTAATTGTGGCTCATCCGATTCGGTGCACAATGGCGTTCATACTCTTTACGTAGGTAAAAACTCTCGAGTGAAGTATTTTGAAAAACACTATGGCATGGGCCAAGGACGTGGAGCGAAGTCGCTAAATCCAATCACAAAGGTGTATGCTCAAGAAAATAGTTTTGTGGAAATGGACCTCGAGCAAATTAAAGGTGTTGATTCTACAAAACGCGAGACTTATTCCGAATTAAAAGATAGGGCTAAATTGGTAATAAACGAAAGGTTGATGACGCATGGTCGCCAAACTGCTGAAAGCGTTATTGAAACTAAACTTCTAGGTAAAGAATCTACTGTTGATATTATTTCTCGTGCGGTAGCACAAGACGTATCAAAACAGTCTTTTAAATCTGTAATTGTTGGTAAGAACAAATGTCGTGGGCATTCAGAATGCGACGCAATCATTATGGATAAAGCTATGGTTTTGGCTGTACCTTCTCTTGATGCTCAATCTGTTGATGCTGAGCTTATCCATGAGGCCGCTATAGGTAAGATTGCTGGGGAGCAGATTACTAAATTAATGACACTAGGCCTTACTCAGACTGAGGCCGAAAGCAAGATCATTAATGGGTTTTTAAAATAGCTTGTTGTAATTTTTACTTTTTTAGCATAAAAGTCTTGTAATGCTATATTTAGTGGTGTATATTTGATATAAGACACTAAATATAGGGTCATACAAAAATTAAATTTTAGTGAAAATGAAATACATTAAGGAGGTATATTTCATATGTTCAAAAGAATTGTAAAGCGGGATGGGAAGATTGTAAAATTCGATCCAGAGAAGATTACCGAAGCTATCGCTAAGGCTGGTCTCGCTACCGAGGAGTTTAACGCTAAAAAGGCTGAATCTCTTACTAAGAAAGTTTTGGAACTCGCCGAGAAGAAAATTTCTGCTCGTACGCCAAATGTAGAGCAAATCCAAGACATTGTAGAAGAAGTCTTGATGGAGTCTAGCTACAAAAAGACCGCTAGAGCTTATATCCGTTATCGCCAGGAGCGTTCTCGCGTACGCGATGCTAAGTCTGATCTTATGATGATTTATCGCACTATTTCTCACGCCGATGCTTCAGAAGATTCCGACGTGAAGCGTTCTAACGCAAACGTCGATGGTAACTCTGCCATGGGTAAGATGCTCCAATTTGGCGCTGAAGGTTCGAAGGTTTTTGCGAAATCTCTCCTTCTTCGTCCTGATATCGCTGCTGCACATGATAATGGTGACATCCATATTCACGATTTGGATTTCTACGCCACTGGTACCCTTACTTGCTGCCAAAGTGATCCATTTGTGATGTTTGAAAATGGCGGCTTCAACACTGGCCATGGTCATCTACGTACTCCAAATTCCATTGGTTCCTATGCCGCGCTTTGCGCTATTCTATTGCAAGCTAACCAAAACGAGCAACACGGTGGCCAATCGATTCCAAACTTTGACTATGCAATGGCCCCAGGCGTAAATAAATCTTTCCGCAAAGCTTTGAAGCGCAATCTTGGTAAATACAATAAGTTTACTGGCAAGAAACTTGATCTTCCTATCAAGGACTCTTACGATTATGGTGATGATAAGAAACTTGCAAAAGCAAAGTGGCCACAGGAAGTTATTGATGCATCCAACGAAGATGTTGAAAACGAAACACTTCAAGCTATGGAAGGCTTCGTACACAACCTTAACACTATGCATTCTCGTGCTGGTGCACAGGTGCCATTTACTTCGATTAACTTTGGTACTGATACTACTCCAGCCGGTCGTCTAGTTTCTCTTGACCTTCTCCAAGCTACTGAGAATGGTCTAGGTAAAGGCGAGACTCCAATCTTCCCGATCTCTATTCTCAAGGTTAAAGAAGGTATCAACTATAATCCAAAAGATCCAAACTACGATATCTTCAAGAGATCTATGGAAGTATCCGCAAAGCGTCTCTTCCCGAACTTCTGCTTTATCGATGCTCCATACAACCTCAAGTATTACAAGAAGGGCGATTACCGTACCGAGATTGCAACCATGGGTTGTCGTACACGTGTATTTGCTTCTGTTTTCCCAGAATCTGATGGCATCGCAACTCGCCGTGGCAACCTTTCATTTACTACCATTAATCTTGTACGTATTGGTATCAAACATGGTATCTGTACTGGCGAGTTAAAGGAAGCTGACTGGGATGGATTCTATAAAGAACTCGACGAAAAACTAGAACTTGTAAAAGATCAACTTCTAGATCGTTTTGAATTCCAAGCTAACCAACATGTTCGCAACTTCCCATTCCTCATGGGTCAAGGCAACTGGATGGGTTCTGAAAAACTTGGTCCAAACGATACGCTTCGCGATGTAATCAAGCACGGTACTCTTTCTATCGGCTTCATCGGCCTTGCTGAAACTCTCGTAGCTATGACTGGTAAACACCACGGTGAAGATGATGATGCAAGAGAACTTGGTCTTGATATTATTACCCACATGCGTGAAAAATGTGATAGCTTCTGCAAGAAGTATCACCTCAACTTCTCACTTCTTGCTACTCCAGCTGAAGGTATTGCAGGCCGCTTCACCAAGATTGATAAGAAAGAATTTGGCGTAATCCCAGGAGTAACCGATCGTGAGTTCTACACTAACTCCTTCCACGTCCCTGTGTATTACCCAATCTCTGCCTTCCGCAAGATTGAGATTGAAGCACCATACCACAATCTCTGTAATGCAGGTCATATTACCTATATTGAGCTTGATGGTGATCCTTCTCAAAACATTGCAGCCTTCGAAGCCGTAATTCGCAAGATGCATGATGAAGGTATTGGCTACGGTTCCGTAAACCACCCAGTAGATCGCGACCCAGTTTGTGGCTTCTCTGGTATCATTCGTGGTGATAGGTGCCCACACTGTGGCCGTCTCGAAGGTGATGTGCCTTTCGAAAAGGTTTGTAGCTGCGCAAAGGGGGAATAATGGCTGACATCGATTGGCACCAAATTGCGCTCGACAAAATCGCCAAACAGATGGAAGTGCCAGATGGCTACATTAGATTATCTGGTCCGATTGAACACGATAACATTGTGAATGGGGACGGCCTTCGGGCTGTCCTCTGGACACAAGGTTGCCCAAATCATTGCAAAGGTTGCCAAAACCCAGAAACTTGGGATTATACTGTAGGCACTTTGGTAAAAATAGATGATATTTGCAAAGAACTATCTGAGCTCCAAGGTCAAACCGGTCTTACCTTCTGTGGTGGGGAACCGTTCGTGCAACCAAAGGCTTGTAAACAGATCGCTGACTATTGCCGAAAAGAACTTGGTTGGGATGTTTGGAGCTTCTCTGGTTTTACTTACGAGATTATCAAAGAATTTGGTGGCGAACCATGGGAATTTCTAAAATCTTTGGATGCTTTGATTGACGGTCCGTTTATCTTGAGCCAAAGAGATTTAAGCTTGAGATTTAGAGGGTCAAAAAACCAGAGGCTCTTGAAGCTTGAGCTCGGTACTGGTAAAATATTATCTATAGAATAGGAGGAATATGGATAATGCATTTACCGTTATGCCGATGAGTAATGCAATCGAGCTTAAACCTGGTGAGGTTTATCAGGGTTCGATTTTGATTTCTAATCCGGAAGATACGAAGGCTGATTTTGAATATAAAGTTGATGTGATGCCATATGGCGTGATTGGCAATGAATACCAGGCTGATTTTACCGCCAATACTCCTAATACCGAGATGGCGAACTGGATTAAAGTGGATAACCCTACTGGCACCGTTGCGCCAAATAATAAAGTGCATATTAATTATACGATTACCGTACCGGAAGATGCGGCTGGCGGTGGCCAATACGCAGCGCTTCTTATCAGTAAGAATGATAATTCTTTGGTAAATGAGGGTGTTGGTGTACAGAATATCTACAGTATTGCGAGCCTTATTTATGCCGAAATTGACGGCGAGATTAATCATGAAGGCGAAGTTCTAGAGAATTCTATCCCAGGTTTTGTAACTGGGCTTCCAACTAAATCCAATGTAATGCTAAAAAATGACGGCAATGTACACGAGCCAGCAAATATTTATCTTCAGATAAAAAATGTGCTTAATGGTGAGATCGTTTATCCAAAAGAAGGCAAAACTGGTGGTATCCAAGAAGAAATTTTACCTGGCACCACTAGGTATTTAACTACTAGTATCCAAGATATTTCTCCGCTTGGGATTTATGAAATTACGCAGACCATCGATTACCTAGGCGAGAGCAATGTAACTACTCAGATCATGGTAGCTTGCCCAATTTGGTTTATGTTCCTCGCTTTTGTGACTGTTTGTTCGATAATCTCATTTATTGTTAGTCGTATTATTAAATGCAAAAAGACAAAGGAATAAAATGAAAATTGCAATTTTGGGGGCAGGGGCTTTTGGCACCGCGCTTGGCGGAATTCTGGCAGAAAAAGGCCATGACATTGATTATTATGACTCTAATCGTACTGGTGATACTTTAAAAGAAACCGTGGCCGATGCTGATATGATTGTATTAGCTGTGCCTTCTAAGGCAGCGCCGTATGTTTTGCCGAATGTACCACATGAAATTCCATTGATTGTGGCTACCAAAGGCATTCTTTCTGATAAGACCTTTGAAGATTTTAAAGATTACATGATTCTTTCTGGGCCTGGTTTTGCTGATGATATCAAAGCGCAGAAAAAGACGGTTCTGACTGCTACGGATCAGCGCGTAATTGATTTATTCACTACTGATTATCTAACCTTTGATTATACTGACGATGAAAAAGGTGTTTTGATGTGTGGCGCGCTTAAGAATATCTACGCTCTATATTGTGGTCTTCTTGGTCTTGAGGCTGGAACTCCAGAACACACTAAGTTTCTTTCTGAAACCGCCAAAGAAATGGCAGAAGTATTAGAGGCAAATGGAGCAAAGGCCGCTACAATTGACTGTGTCTGCGGTAAAGGTGACCTAAAGCTAACCTGTAACTATCCTTCACGTAATTATGAATTCGGTCAGATTCTTCGTAAAAATCCTAAGGCCGAACCAGAAAAGACCGTGGAAGGCCTGTCGGCGCTTTCTAAGGTAAAAAATGGTGCGATTATTGTACCAGAAACCGCTACAAAGCTCAAAGATTTAATCAGTAGGAGCAAAGAATGGGTTTGAATCCAAAGCAAAAAGAAGCCGTAGAATATCTAGATGGACCTTTGCTTGTACTGGCAGGACCGGGAACCGGTAAAACTCAATTGCTTTCGGAAAAAGTAGCCTATATCCTAAAAAATACTGATACGTCGCCTTCCAATATTTTGTGCGTAACATTTACTGAAAACGGCGCCAAAAATATGCGAGAACGCTTAAAAAGGATTGTCGGAAAAGATGGTCTTAAGGTGACCGTTTCGACTTATCATTCCTTTGGTTCCGAGATTTTAGCACAGTATAAGAATTATTCTGATGAGTATACTCGTGCAATGGATAATTCAATTGATGAAGTAAAGAAGTTTAAATTAATTAAAGAAATTCGTGATAGTCTGCCTGGTACAGACATTTTGCATGGTGACAAAGTCAAAGACATTATTGACGTGATTTCTTCTGCTAAGGGAGCGAATCTCTCTTCTGAAGACTTGTTAAAAATTGCCGAGATAAATATAGAAGATTCAAAGGTACTTTCCGATACAATTTCGCCTTTGCTTCTTAATGTAGTGCCACGTGCCTTTAAAGAATCTTATGAGAATGCCTATAAGCCGATTTATGAAGTTTTGAAAAAATATGCCGAGGATACTCCTACGATTGAGCTAAATAATAACAATTCTGTATATAGGAATATTGTACCAATTGCTGCAGCTATGAAAGAAGCGATTATGGAAGCTGAGGCGACTGAGAAAATCACTCCGCTATCCGGTTGGCGCGATGAATTCTTTGAAAAGACTGATAATGGAACTTATAGATTAAAAGACCGAGTTTCGAATAAGAAATTGATCAGCGTTGCTAAAGTGATGGCTAGTTATGAAGAAAAACTGAAAGAAGAAGGCTTATTCGATTTTGATGATATGATTCAAGAGGCTGTACGCGTGCTGAAGACCGATAAGGGTTTTTGTTTGACTCTCGCTGAACGTTATCAATTTATTATGCTGGATGAGTTCCAAGATACTAACCCTTCGCAGCTCTCTATTATCCAGGCGATCACTGATTACGATAAGCCAATGATTATGGCTGTAGGTGATGATGATCAAGCGATTTTTGAATTTCAGGGTGCTTTATCTTCGAATTTTGCGTCTTTCCAGGAGCATTACAATGCTCACGTGATAGCTCTCACCGAAAATTACCGTAATACGCAAGAAATCCTTGATTTTTCACATAAGATTATTATGGAAGCTCCGGACCGATATGCCGATAAAGAATTGACTGCCCATCGCGAAGCGCTAAAATCTACTGGGATCCATCGTATTGAGTTTCTAAGCTCCGATATGGAATATGATTATGTAGCAACCAAAATTGCTGAGCTAGTTAAGAGTGGCGTAAACCAAAACGAAATCGCCATTATCTCTCAGAAGCGCAAATACTTTGAACCTCTTTTGCCATTTTTAAATCAACACCCAGAGATTAAGATTGCCTATGAGAAACAAAACGATCTTTTGCAGGACGAACGTATTCATCAGATTCTTACTATCGCACGATACATTTATGAATGTGCAAATGAACTACGCGTAGATGTTTCTTTACTAGAAATATTGTCTTATCCTTTCTTTAAGTTACCGATTTTAGAGGTGATTAAACTTTCTGGTGCAGCTAAATACAGCAAAACCTCTTCTTTTGATACTTTTGCTGGAAGCGAAAATGAAAATATCAAGGCAGTGATGACTTTCTTTGCTAATTTGATTGCAAAATCATTTAACGAGCCGCTCGAGATATTCCTCGATTTTCTAATTGGTGCCACAGAGCTAGAAGGATATCGTTCACCATTCCTTTCTTATTATGCAGCCGAAAAGGATTATTCTACTTTTACTTTGTATGAGAATTTGGCGTCGCTTCGCGGTAAATTACACAAACATTTTGGTGAGAAACCGCTTCGCTTGGTAGACCTAATTAATATGGTTGATGATTACCAAGAAGCTGAGATGGGGTTAAATGTAATTAGCCCATATAAAGAAGCTGATGAGGCCGTGCAGGTTTTGACAGCGCATGGCGCAAAGGGTCTAGAGTTCGAGTATGTTTTTATTATTTCGGCCGATCACAGCGCCTGGGGCCGTGGTAAAGGCAATAATAATCTTTTGACCTTGCCAAAGAACCTCGTTCATATTCGTCATACCGGTATTACTGATAGCGAGAGACTACGCGTGCTTTACGTTGCACTGACTCGCGCTAAGAAGTATCTATATATCACAAATTCAAAGCATGATTTTAGTGATAAATCTCCGGAAAGGCTAGAATATTTAGAGGAATATGAAGACGAAGAAAAAGTGATTTCGCCGCTCATACCTGCCGGCGTAACAGAGACGATGTACGATCTAGGCGCCGTTCAAATTGCCGAAAAAAATATCCACACTTGGATGGTTCCATATGTAAATGCCTCGCCGGATCTTATGGCTATATATAAGGAACGTGTTGATAATTACCGGATGTCAGCTTCGTCTTTAACTTCTTTTATAGATGTTTGCTATGCTGGGCCAGAAGCGTTCTTTGAGGATCGTATTCTAATGGCTCCTGTTGACATAGAAAACGATGCGATGATTTTTGGTACGCTTATTCACTCTACTTTCGAAAAAGTTACCAATGATAATCTCTCTGATGAGGAGGCTCTAGAATATTTCCTTGCGGAGCTAGACAAAAAAGATTTACCACAAGAGACTAAAGCTAGACTTCGTGAAAAAGGCCCAGCCGATCTTGCCATTTCTTTAAAGAAGTTTGCGAATATTCTTCATAATGGTAAGGCTGAAGTTAATCTCGGCCCAGACCGCCTGATGATTGACGGAATTCCAGTGACTGGCGTAATTGACCATATCTCTATTAACGAAGATGCCAAAGAAATTGAGATTTATGATTTTAAGACCTCTGGATACCACAAAGAGAAGTGGACTTCACATTCTACGCTATATAAATATATGCTGCAACTAGGCTTCTATAAACTCCTTCTGAATAATTCGCCAAAATATGCTAAATATAAGGTAAATAAAGCCCATATTCTGTTTGTGGTACCAGATAATGACAGCGAGGTTTATGATAAGGTATATGACTTTAATGCTGTGGACGAAAAAATGCTGCTTGATATCATGAAAGCCGTTTATTATCAGATTTCTACCCTCAAATTCATTGAAGACCCGGAGCTTATGATTGCCGCAGATTCAAATAAAGGCATTAAAGATATTAAAGACTTCATTGCGCTCTTGCTTGCAAAAAGTGGCGAAAAATAGTAAAATATCAAAAATTCGAAAATTTCGTAGTTTAGAGAAAGGGGGTGAAATGATTGACAACTGCATGCAAATACTGTGGCAAATTATTCGATTATAAAGACGAATTTGCTAAAAGACAACATGAAGCAACGCATGAAACCGTTCGCCGTGATAAGTGTTTAAAATGTAATGGCGATGGTAAAATCTTTGGCATTTGGTGTGATAAATGCGGAGGCAGTGGCATCGATCGCGGAAGCGGTTATATATCTTGGTAGTCAATCATCAAATCGCAGGGCTAAATGGTCTTGCGATTTTTTGATAACTGTGGTAAAATAGTGAGAATTATGGCAAAGAAGAATAATACTAAACGCAAACTCGTTGGCCTCGTTTCTGAGGAATCTGGTGTTCGTGCTTACTACACCAAGAAAAACACGATGAATACTCCTGACAAGTTGTCGTTAAAGAAGTATGATCCTGTACTACGTAAACACGTTGTTTTCACTGAAACCAAGAAGAACCTCGGTCGTAACGAAGTTAAAGAAAAGAAACGTTAAAAATAGCCCTTTAGGGGCTATTTTTTGTTGTTCAACCTATATTCTATATCGCGGAGGACGTTCATGAAGTACATGAAACCTTCATATGGAGAAGAGTATGCGGAGAAGTAAGCGTGGACATCGCCATCGTTCCAATACTTAGTACACATAGCGTATGGATGATCGGATGTGGTCATTTTGCGCCAGTCTGAGATTAATTTATCATCGCCTGTGGCGAGGATGTCATTTCTCATTGCATATAAATCTTTCATTGCAGAATTCTGCATTGAGTTGGATAGCCAGGCGGATAAGTCGCGTTCCATATCGGCCCAGGTGATAGTTTCTGGCATAGAGATTTCGTCGGCTGGTCCAGATAAATCGCAAGCCTCTGATACGGTTACGAATTTATTTTCGTATTCGCCAAGCCATTTTGGAATTAGGTTGTCCATAAAATCAAAGATACCGGTGTCTTTCCATTGGTGTTCGCCAAAGGTTTCAAAATCCATGAATAGATTAATGAGATTACCACGGAGACAGTCCATATCGAGCCAGTTCATGTATTTTGGCACTGTAAGTGGCCATTCAGACCAGTTGCGGTTGGAGAAGCGGAAAGCGATATCATCAGATAAACGATAATTCTTGAGCAATAACTTGATATTCTTGCAACCAGTTGGGCGATAAATATAATTTGGGCTACGCCAGCCAAGAACTCTGTCCCAACCTTCGGCGAGAATACCTTTATAGTCTTTTTCGTCGGCCCATTTTGCTAGATTGTCATTATAAGCTAACTCGGTGTTACGGAAGACTTTTGGATGGACACCAAAAAGTTCGAAAATCTTCTCGTCATGCATTTTTACTTGATCTTCAAATTCTTTTTGGTCAAAGAAGAAGGCGAGGGAATGGTAATAGGTTTCGCCTACGATCTCGACTTGTTTTGTTTCTACCAATCTTTTGATTTGCTCGATAAGACTGTAATCCCATTTCTCGGCTTGTTCGAGCCAAGTGCCAGTAATAGAAAGTGAAAGTTTAAAATCAGGATATTTTTTGATATTCTTTTCAATTAAATCTAACATTGGGTGATAGCTTTTTTCGGCAACTTTTTTAAAGATGCGCTCGTTGCTTTGTTTGCTATTCCAACTATCATTAAAATAATCTGAATTATTCGAGACATCAAAAATGGAATATTCGCGGTAGCGAATTGGCTGATGTATGTGTAGATACAAGCATATCGCGCGCAAAATTATTTCCCCTTTTTGTTTATGCTTTTATTATAGACCTTTAGACATTTTTTGGCAACTTGTTGCCAGGAGATTTTGTTGTATTCGCTCCTAACATTTTCTACTAAGGATTGCTTTAACACTGGGTTATCGGCGATAGCTAGAATTTCGTCGGCGAGCTTTCTTTCGTCCCAGTAATCGTATTTCATGGCCGACCAGATAATTTCGGAAACACCGGATTGTTTAGTTAAGATTAAAACATCCCCATGGTGAGCCGCTTCGAGGGCAGTGAGGCCAAACGGTTCGGAAACGGAGCTCATCACGAATATATCCGAAATGGAATAAATATCACGGAGTTTTTTACCACGGATAAAGCCAGTAAATATCACATTTTTGGAAATACCTAAATCTGCGGCCATACTAATAAGTTCGTTTCTTTCTTCACCATCACCAGCAAAAACAAATAGAAGTTTTGGATTCTTGTGGATAGCCATCGCAGCGGCTTGCATCAAATGCCAGAGACCTTTTTGCACGGTGAAACGACCCACAGTTGAGACTACGGTCCAGCCTGCTGATTTTAGAGATGATATGTATTTGTAAGTATTATCTTCAAAATGATAATCTGACTTAGTATAGTCGTCGTCGAGCGAGTTGTAGATTACATCAATTTTATTAAGTGGGATATTGTACTTCTCGTGAATAATACGTTTAGTAGCTTCTGATACGGCGATGATTTTATCGGCCATCATGAGACCTTCGTATTCGATCTCATGAATTAGAGGATTGCCAGTATGCATTCCAGCACGGTCAAATTCAGTTGCGTGGACGTGAGCAACTAAAGGTAAACCATAGTTTTTCTTGGCCAAGATACCGGCTTCGTAGGTAAGCCAATCGTGTGCGTGCACGACATCTGGTTTGTATTCCATCAAATATTTATTAACAAAATCTTGGTAAGTTTTTTGTACTTCACGAATGGAAACAAGGTGCTCTTTGTCGAAAGTTGGAATAATTTCTTCGAGAATTTTTAAAGATTCATAAGAACCGCCACCGTACCTATAGATTGGGTCTAGATGTGTAGCGGAAAGAACGTTCATAAAATCAATTTCGGGATGCTCGGCTTCGTATGGAACTACAAAATCAATGTTTGCACCTTCGTGTGCAAGGGCGCGAGCCATATTCAAACACGCTACGCCAAGACCACCACTGTTGTGTGGAGGAAGTTCCCAACCAAGCATTAGTATTTTCATCTATATTATTTTAGCATATTTTTAAACATAAGTGTAGTTTTTGTGATAAAATATATAGAACACGTAGGGGTGTAGCTCAGTTGGTAGAGCACTGGTCTCCAAAACCAGGTGTCGCGAGTTCGAGTCTTGCCGCCCCTGCCATTTTT
>CAMZIV010000002.1 GCA_947307355.1 uncultured Candidatus Saccharibacteria bacterium | reverse complement strand
AAATCTCAAATCCACAATTTGGAAGTCCGCCAATTCTATAATCCACTTCGCCATTATTTCCCGCAATAACATGCTGCAAATTTTTTATTAAACCATTATGACTCACAACCAGCACCGTGTCATAATTTGTCTTTTTCAAATCCTCAATAAAACTTGTCGCCCGCGAAAGCAAGCTATCGCCCGTTTCCACAGTCGCATCATTATCAAAACTATTCCAATCATTTATCACCTTGCCTTCCATAATTCCACCAAATCTTTCCATTAGCCGATTATCACAAATCACCTGGCACCTACCCTCGCAAACAATTTCTGCAGTTTCTTTTGCACGCGCCAGCGGCGAAGAATAACAAACATCAAACTGTACACCCGCCAACTTATCACGCAAAATTTTCGCCTGTTCCTTACCACGCTCATTTAAAACAATATCCTGTTGTCCAATCAGCTGGCCAGTTAAATTCCAGTTCGTCTCTCCGTGTCTAGCTAGAATTATTTTCATTTATCTACCTGAACCAATATCAGATTTTTCTTCAAAACGCCCAGCATATTTTGCTAGCACCCTGTCTAGTGCTTCGCTCATATCAATACCTAGCTCATTTGCCACACAAATCAAAGAAAACAACACATCCCCAAGCTCCATCGTCGCGTCTTCAGTTTTAGCAAAATCTTTCGCACCGTAATCGCTGCCTTTTAATATTTCCTTGCCGAGCTCACCAATCTCAGAGGTTAAATCGATGTATTTCACATTTATATCGCCGCTAAGATTATATCTCTCAACCAATCCTTTTACTTTTTCTTGTGCATCTTTCATAACATGCTCCTTATTAATGTTGAAATCGATTCCGTAGTTTTTAAATCCTTAAAATCATTCGCAAGTTCCGAACCTTTAATTGCAAATCCATTAAAATCACGCACCATTTCATAATCATTTAATCCATCACCAACAGTCACGATATTACTAGTAGCGATATTTGCTTCTTGTTGCAAAAAACTAATCGCATTACTTTTGCCAAATTGATTCGGCACTATTTCAATAAAACCTTTTCTCCCGGCCAAAGCTTTGTGAGTTGGTTGGCCCGCATCAAGTGTAAACGCAAACACCGGAAAAGCTTCACGAATTTTCGCAGCCATCGCACCAAGTAGGCTCACATCTGCAAACCAAAGCCTGAGTTTCGTTACATTTTCTGTTTTATAGTCCGCATCTTCAGAATTTGGAGTGTAATAATAAGTCGCCGGTATTTCCGGAAAACTTTTTGAAAACTCAACCACTCCAGCAACTACAGTTGGGTCAAAATAAAAAGCTCTCAAAAGTTCTCCATTTTTATTCAATACAATCGAGCCACCATCAACAATATAATAATCGCAAATGTCTTTAATCTTTGGAAAATGTTCTGTAATGCTTCTGAAACTACGTCCAGTCACAATGCAAAACTGATTACCATTGTCTCGCCATTTTTCAATGGCTTTAATATTTTCTTCAGTTTTTACCTCATCTTCTCTAAAAAACAACGTTAGATCAAAATCGGAAAACAAAACCATCTTACTTTCAATCTCTGTGCTATTCATACAAGTATTATATCAACAAAATGCTATAATATGTCTATGCAACAAGCCGACACTACTAAATATTACAAAATTCTCAGCGCGGATTTTCCGGAGTGGCTGGACGAATATATCAACACCAAAGAACTCCAAACTCAAAAATATGTTAGCGTTACTTGCGGTACTATTTATACCGATTTGTTTAGCGACGAAGATAAGACTTTTTATTCTAGCTTGGATCACTCCATTGCCGTAGCTCTCATCGTTTGGCATTTTACGCATGACAAAAAGCAAACCCTGGCTGGGCTTTTTCACGACATTTCTACTCCCGCTTTCAAGCATTGCGTGGACTTTTTAAACGGCGATTACGAAAAGCAAGAATCTACCGAAGATCTCACCACGACTTTTATCAAAAAGTCATCCGACGTGATGAAACTCCTAAAACGCGATGGAATCAAAATCGAAGAAATCGACGACTATCATATTTATCCAATCGCGGACAACGACACTCCTCAACTTTCTGCGGACAGGCTCGAATATTCCCTTTCAAATGCGTTTTATATTTATAAACAGCTCACACTCGACGAAATCAAGGAAATCTACGACGATATCGAAATTGAAAAAAATGAATCCGGCGAAATTGAACTTGGTTTTAAGACCAAAGCCATCGCAAGAAAATTTGTAAAAGTAACTAGCACGATGTCCGTAAGCTACCGTAACGACAAGCGCCGCTATTCCATGCAATTCATTGCCGACATTTTAAAGCGCCTAAAAGACGATGGCAAAATTACACTCGAAGATTTGTACAACAAAAAAGAATCGGATATTATTGAAATTATTCAAAACTCCAAATATAAAGACGTCTTTAATTCGTGGGCAAAAGCCAAAACAATTCATGTTTCTAGCACAAAACCCGAAGGCGTTTACTATGTCAAACAAAAAGTAAAAGTTCGCTATATCGATCCGCTTTTTAAAGGCGAGCGCATCTCCAAAGTTTGCAAAATCGCCAAAGCTGCCATCGACAAAAATTTATCTTATAGTATGGATAAATACGTCTATCTGGACTTTGATTTTTAATTATTTATTCTTGATACACTTTTCCCAAATTTTACGAACACCGCCAAGAGACAACGTCGAAAGCGTAAAACCAATGACTGGCACAATCGAAAATAAAAACACATTTGATACTTTTTGAATCGTAAATGAATAAATCACTACAACAATATAAGTAAGCACACAAATGCAAAGCCTATGAGTCCAGTTTTATTAATCAGAGCCGATATTAGCCTTGGTTTCAAAGCGGTTAGCATATTTCGTAAGCACAGCGTTAAGTGCTTCTTCCATATCGATACCTAACTCATTTGCGACACAAATTAATGAGAAAAGTACGTCACCAAGTTCCATCGCTGTGTCGTCGGTTTTTTCAAACTCTTTCGTACCGTAATCATTCCCTTTTAAGATTTCCTTGCCAAGCTCACCAACTTCAGAAGTAAGGTCTATATATTTTACATTAATATCTCCGCCTAAATTATACTTGGCGACTACTTCTCTAATTTTTTCTTGTGCGTCCTTCATTTTTTTACTCCTATTTAAATGATTTCTCGTCTAGTAGTGGAATAATTTCAATTCCCGGCTCTTCGTATGGGTGGGTTTTCCTGAGTGCGGTAACAACATCTTTGACTTTTTCGACATCACAAACCACTTCAAGCTTTTCTTCATCTACAAACTCAAGATTATTTTTCTTGCCAATATATGGATTCGCATCCTCGTTTGGTTTAAAAGTTCCCACAACCTTACAAGAATTAGAACAAAAACTATAATTACCAATTACACCTGCTCCAGCATTACACATTGCATTTAAAACGGTAGGCACATTTTCGCTTGGGACAGTTACGCTAATTTTTACTCTTTTAATATCAATATTCATGCTACTTTATCCTCGTTAAATCTCCATGTACAAACACTGGACCAAAACCCATGATTTCATCATACATTGGTCCAGGAAAAACATCGTTTTCAATAAAAATCTTTTTACGTTCACGGTGCGCAATATAGAGTTCAATCAGCGCTGCGCCACCAACATAGCCAGGAGTATCGTGTTTTTCATAGTTTAGTAGATAAAAAGCATCGCACCATTTACCAACACGCTCTTCGCTGTCTTCAAATAGTTTGCGAATAAGTTCAACGTGTGCTTCATCGCTTTCTTTCCAGGTTCTTTCCTCGAGTTCTGGATCTTCAACTGTGGACGGAAGCATTACTTCATGTCCCAAATCCTCGAGTTTCTTTTTGATTTCTGGTAGTCTGTCCCAAAAGCTACTCGACGCTGCTAAAAATATTTTCATAGACTAATTATAACAAATCCCCGCATGTTATATAATAGACATATGCCATCATTACTTATTCATTTAGCAATCGCAAAACGATACACGGAACTTCACCCGGGCAAGATTTTAAACCAAAATGAATTCGAAAAAGGTTCAATCGCTCCCGATCTTGATGGTAGCTTTTCTAGAATTCTATCAGATGCAGAAAAAGCAACTTCTCATTATCGAATTAAACCAGACGATGACGCCGTCGATTTTAATAAATTTATAAACGACAAAAATGTCGACCTTTCGAGCGATTATTGGAAAGGTTATTATTTACACTTGTTAACCGACCACCTTTTTTATAAAACCGCTTTCGAGCAAGAATATCAGCAATCACTAAAAGACGAAATCTATCTTTATAACGATTACGAAGTTTTGGCGCCACAAATAATCGAAGATTTTCATCCAACTTTAAACGCTGACTATACCACCAACATAGTAAAACAATGTTTGGCCGTCAGAAATGGCGAATGCAAATATCTAAACTACGCAAAACTACGCGACTTCATCGAAAAGATTTCCGCAAGCGATAGCTAATTTATATTTCTTTTACTATATCTACAACTTCCGGTAATTCTTCCAAGCCGCTTTTACTTCCCATATGTCCAATTCCAGCAATAAAACAATCTTTCGCACCAATGATGGTTGGGTACTTCTTAAGCACACCAAACGGAACAATATGATCGTTATCGCTATAAACTGAATACGCTTTACCAACCAGTTCAGGCACCTTCACAAGTTCATCTTCCGTAAAACGAAGTGGCGCTATTACACTATTCAAATCATCACGGCCTTCATTTACAAAAGGCTCGCCAAAACCAGCCAGGCTAATGTAACCACGAATAGCAATGTTATTCTCGTATAAATATTTTAGGGATATAATATTGCCAATCGAATGAGCAATAATAATTGTGTTATTATTCAAATCATTTTTATATTGGTCAAAAACAGAAAAATATCCATCTTTTGTGATTTCAGTTTGCGTTGGAAAAGACGGCATCACAACTTTATACCCGTCTTTTTCGAATGTTTCTTTAAAATAATTAAATATTTTTGGCGCCCCATTGTATCCATGGACTAAAAAGATTGTTGGTTTACTCATACTCTATATTATACTCAACAAATACGATTTTTAAACCAACCCGCAGTATATATAAATGTTATAATAAAAAAATGAAAAAGACATCCGCATCAACTTCAACTCCAGAAAAACGCGTCTATTATTTTGATGCATTAAGGACAGTCGCCATCTTTTTCGTAATAATAATCCATTGCGCCGCTGCATATTTCATGACCTTATCGCCAGGATCACGTAGCTGGTTAATCACTAACTTTTTTGAATCTATATCTAGATGGGCCGTACCGATCTTTGTCATGATTAGCGGTGCCCTACATTTAAGTAAAGACCGGGACCTGAACACATTTTTCAAGAAAAATATTTTAAGAATAGTCACTATATTGTTGTCTTGGAATCTCATCTATGGAATCGTCGGTCTCATCAATGGTTCTTCTTTGTCAGATTTTATCTGCAACATTATCGGAGGAGGACACTATCATCTTTGGTTTTTATATATGCTACTCGGACTCTATATCCTAACACCCTTCATTAAATCATTTATAAAAACACCTAAAAATCTAAAACTTTTTCTCATCGTTTCATTCATCTTTGGAATAGTACTTCGAGATTTTTCGGAAATCTTAACAGCTTTGCCTTCACATTTTATGGGCGTAGAATCGGGTCTTAACAACGCCTTAAAATCGGTTGGTTTTGGCAGTTTAATTGGCCATAGCTTTTACTATGTTCTTGGATACTATTTGTACCACAAAACGATTGATGCAAAAAACCGAAAAAGACTCTATATTGCTGGTTTAATTGGTTTATTATTTACTTTCTTCGCGACATGGGGTCTCTCCGTCGCTACTAGCTCGCCAGCTGTTGTATTCATAAAAGACCTATGTATCAACAGTGTATTGGTAAGTGTTGGACTATTTACTTTTGCAAAATATCACACTTCAGAAAATGATATAACAAGACTTCTTATATGGGCATCAAAATATAGTCTAGGCATTTATGTCATGCACTTATTACTACTAGAAAATGTCTTTACGTTGCTACCATCTTTACCAGTTTTCATCGACATCCCAGTTAAAGCTGTCTCTTGTTTCTTCGTTTGTCTCATACTAACTTTCTATCTCCGCAAAATCCCATTCTTAAGAAAAATTGTCTAAAATATGTTATAATTATATCTGTTATGAACCTAAAGATCGGAGTCTTGAATTTCTAAACCAATGTGTTTTTGTGTCTCATTCTCTCCTAAAATTCAGCTACCAAAACCAGACCACAAAAATCGTAGTAAATTTTAACGCTTATATAGACAAAAGTCAAAAGAAGGTACATATGCTACTTTTTACGAGCAAGAATGATAAACTTATACGAATCTAAACTTTCTCGACCACTTTCAAATTGTTTACATTGACAAACTTCATCGACTTTTAGAAGCTCAAAATCTTTAAATAGTTCTTTTATCAAGCCGTAATCAGCATAAAAATGAGGAATATGGTTTTCGAGCGGGTTGGCCATATTTAACTTTGTGTTCTCATCAACAACCGGCCAATCTTGCCTAAAACCCCAAGTTTTCTTTGATGGGATCGTCAGGGCAACTTCACCATTCGGCTTTAAAATACGATAAATCTCGGAAATCGTTTTTTTGACACCCTTAGTATCGTTGTGATTAATCACTTGCCAACTCAGAATGCAATCAAAAGAATTGTCATCAAAAGACATGTTTTCCATATCTTCAACCCGCCCAGAACATGGAATATTTTCTTTTTTTAGAAGTGATTCTGTCTGTTTTACTGCTTCTGGGACTATATCTGAAAAATAAACATTGAACCCTTGTCTGCCAAAAATCAATGCGTGGCGACCGATACCGCATCCAAGATCAAGATAATCTTTTTTACCCAGTTCTTTCCAGCGATAAAGAAACGAATAAGTCTCAAGTGACGGTGTCAACCATTGCTTTCTATCTTTTTCCGACCGCAATGTACTCCACTTCCAGCCTTTTTGATATTCCTGAAAACTAACCATTTATCATTTCCTCTAAATCCTTGTTTTAAGAAGATAAGCAGTTGATTCAGTTCAATATCTTCTACTTATCGTATTTTTATTATAACATCTTTTTATGGTATAATTTATAGAGATAAAAAGTAATATTTAACGGGTTGGTTATGAATTTAAAGATCGGAATCTTGAATTTCTAAACCAACCATCTTTTTTCTGTATTTTTAGATAAAAGAGCAGTGGTTTTTGGAGCAAAATCAGCAAGAGCTCTATTTAGTTTCTGATCGTATGACCTAAACTCATCGTTTTCGTATTTCGCACTATGAGCATAGTATCTGTTTCGTTTCATTCGTTCGATTCTATCATCGTTGTCTATGTCGGTTTCTTTCACAAAATCTTTGACTGCAGTTTTTGGATAGCCTAATAATTTTCCAATCTTCCTGGTAGTTTTTACCCATTTTTTATGATTAAGTATCTCTCCTGCATTATCCATTGTTGACCATAGTTTGACAAAAGCATTATGTGTTTGCTTAGCTAATCTTATTTTTTTAGAAATACAAAAATCCCTATCCGTAAGTTTTTTATCATTGATATAATAGTGGTTTTCAAAATAAACTCTTTTCAATCCTAAATCATCTAATAATTTATCAAAGTCTTCAATTCTAAAATTCTTGAGCTCATCTTCTTCAAACCCTCCTATCATAGCCGGTTTCAAATCTATCAAGACTCCCACAATATCAGCCATCACTCCTGCCGCAGCGAGGGGTTTCTTTTTTATTCGAAAGATAAAGTCTTCTATTTTAATAATCTTATCTTTGTCCATGCCTTATATTATACATTAAGATATGTTATAATTATACCTACAATAACAGATATCACAGGTTGGTTATGAATTTAAAGATCGGAATCGTTGGACTTCCTAATGTTGGTAAGTCCACACTATTTAACGCACTTACAAATGCTGGCGCACTCGCTGCCAACTATCCTTTTGCTACCATCGAGCCAAACGTCGGTATCGTTCCAGTTCCAGACGAACGCCTAGACGTTCTTGCCAAAATGTACGAAACCGACAAAATCGTTCCAGCAACCGTAGAATTTGTAGATATTGCTGGCCTTGTCGCTGGTGCGTCTAAAGGCGAAGGTCTTGGCAACAAGTTCCTTGCTCACATTCGCGAATGCCAAGCCATCTGTCATGTAGTTCGCGCTTTTGTAAACAACGACATCGTTCGTGCCGACAATAAAATCGAAGAAGATATTGTCGCGCAAGCCAAAGACGATATCGATATTATTAATCTCGAGCTTCAACTCGCTGATGAAGAGACCAAAGCAAAAGTAGAAGCCAAAAGAAAAAAAGATCCTGCCGACGAAAACATTCCATATCTTACAGATAAACCAGTAATTTATATGTTTAATGTGGATGAAAATGGCCTCACCGACGAAAACTTGCAATCGCAATTAAAAGACCTCGTAAAACCAGCCGAAGCCATCTTTGTAAACGCCAAACTCGAAGAAGAAATGTCCGGCATGAACCGTAATGAACGCAAAGAATTCCTCGAAAGTTATGGCGTAAAAGACGACGCTCTTGGCGAACTTATCAAGGCCGCTTACACCACACTTGGGTTACAATCTTTCCTTACCGCCGGCAAAAAAGAGTGCCGCGCTTGGACCATCAAAAAAGGCGCCACCGCCCCACAGGCCGCCGGCACCATTCATACCGATTTTGAACGTGGTTTCATCGCCGCATCAATTTGTAACTATAGCGATCTCAAAGAACTCGGCTCCGAACAAGCCGTAAAAGCCGCTGGCAAACTCCGCACCGAGGGCAAAACCTACGTCATGCAAGACGGCGACGTGGTTGAATTCAAATTCAACGTATAATTAACCAGTCTTTCACTTCAAAATCTTCCCCCTCCACTGCTGCTGCAGCCAGCAATGGTTGCATCAAACCGAATTCCCTAGCGTGGTATTTTAAAAAACATTCCGCCGCATATTTCATTTGCGATCTTTTCTTCGAGTCTATTGCTGCCAAACCACCGCCACGACTACTATTCTTACGGTATTTTACTTCCGTAAAATAAATCTCTCCACCTAGTACCGACACAATATCAATCTCATAAAAATATGTTTTAAAATTCCGTGCCACTATTTCATGTCCCAATCCTAGCAAATACTTTACTACTGCTTCTTCCCCTAGTGCACCAGTAAAAGACGTATTCTTTCGGGCCACTTCCCCGCGCGAAAACCCAACCATACTTTTTATTGGCTCAAAACTCTTGCGATGCTCAGGCGTAACACCAAGTTTTGAAACCGCTTCCATATGCAAAGCTGTGCCATAGCCGGCATTTTTTTCAAAACCGTATCCAGGGAATCTTTCCCCTGCTTCCTTCATATAATTATCCCTAGCAACTTTAGCAATAATCGACGCTGCCGAAACTTCTTTTATCAAATCATCGGCCTTTACCATCGTAGATACAAATTTTGCAAGCGGCGTATGGCCCAAGAAATTAATTTTTCCATCAATTATTATCTGTGAAAAAGGTACGTGAAGTGATTGCACAGACTTCACGGCACGACTAGTAGCAACGCGCAGCGCCTCAGTCATACCTAAATCATCCAACTCCGCTGGTGAAACCCAACCAAGTCCTGTAGCTGGGGCCTCAGCCAAAATAATCTCAGAAAGTTTCTCACGTTTCTTTGGAGTTAGTTTCTTGGAATCGCGAAGTTCACTCACCCATTCCGGTTTTTCATCTGGCAAAATTACCGCTCCAATTACTAGCGGTCCAGCCAGAGGTCCACGCCCTACTTCATCGATTCCCAAAATCGCCATACCGTCATTATAACAAAAAAGAGCCTGGTTTTGCCAGGCTCTCTTAAAAACTAATTACTCAGCTTTTTCTTCGGCTGGAGATTCGGTAGCTGGAGCTTCTTCTTTTACTTCTTCTGCTGGAGTTTCAACAACTTCAACTTCAGGAGCTTCTTCTTCAATCTTTACATCATTCACAGCTGCGCGATCGAAATCCTTTGCAGAAAGACGAGCGGACTTACCAGAACGTGCACGAAGATAAGAAAGATTGTTGCGGCGAACCTTAGAACGCTTGGTAATCTCAATTTTCTCTACGAGTGGAGAGTGGATGAGATAGCTCTTCTCAACACCAACACCAGAGGTAACTTTGCGTACTACGATGCGGGCAGTGTGAGATTCTTTACGGTCTACACGAATTACAACACCTTCAAATACCTGAAGACGGAATTTCTCACCTTCCTTAATTTTTTGAGTGACTTTTACGGTATCACCAGAACGCACATCCACAACAGCTTTCTTCTTTTGTGCGTCACCAATTTGCTTTAGAATAGAAAAACTCATATTTTACCTTTATTATTAGACAATTACCCGTTATTTTACCACACTATTCGCAAAATTTCAACCCTTTTATTATAGGGAAAAAAATTATATGATTAACCTATATACTAACTATAAAAGGATTTTCTATGAGCGAGGAAAAGAAACCTGCAGAAAAGGTGGAAGCTGCACAACCAGCCGAAGCCCCAAAAGAAACTCCAAAAGCTGAAGCTCCTAAAGAGAAGAAGCCAATGGATCCAAAGAAAAAGAAAAACATAATTATCTGGTCATGCGTTGGTGGTGTTGCCCTAATCGGCATCATCGTAGCAGTTGTACTAGTAATTGTTCTAAACAAAGTTGATTACAAAGAATCTTACACCCTAGCAAAAGATCTCGATGACAAAATCAGTGACTTTTACTATGATTACGACGATTGTCTAGACGTTGTAGAAGACGTTAATGACGACTGGGCTGGCACCTCTACCTATAGTAGCCGTGTTGCAGATTGTAAATCAGCTGTCTCAAAAGACACTATCGACAAAGTTAACCAACTTGCTGGCACTTCTGGCGTAG
Source organism: uncultured Candidatus Saccharibacteria bacterium (assembly GCA_947307355.1). Lineage (GTDB taxonomy): Bacteria > Patescibacteriota > Saccharimonadia > Saccharimonadales > Saccharimonadaceae > Nanosyncoccus. Next base: position 25,334 of record CAMZIV010000002.1, on the reverse strand, counting down.
CTCACGACGGCGACGTCAAAGCTAAATTCGACAAATTCTATGATGAATTCAAGAAAGCCACTTCTAGTGTAAACGACGACACTGCCAAAACTCTCGACGTTTATGACAGCTGGCACAAGTTCGTTTATGATTCCGATGGCTTCAGCTTCTACAGTGCAACCGAAGACAAAATCAACACTGTGGCAAACTATGCTATCAACTCTGGCAACGATACCTTCAAAGCCTTTGGTGAACAATGGAAAACCAAAGCTCTTGAAGTTTACAAAGCTTACCAAGAATACGACAAGGCAACCACTGGTTATTCTAGCCTTTATAGCGAATACACCAGCAAGAAGAGTGCTCTCACTTCCTGGAGAGATGACAATCTTCCAAAGCCATCCGAAGTTCTTCCACTCAAGTTCGAAGGTGATTCTACCACCGTCAGAACCAACTGGAACGAATTCGTAAAAATCCTCACCACCAAGTATGGTGAAGATGCTGCAAAAGACGCTGTTAACGAAGTGATGAATAGTAGCACATACGAAGACCTAATCAAAGAACTCATGAAATAACATGAAAATCTTAGGTATCGATCCTGGTATTGGTATCACAGGCTTCGGCCTAATCGAAACGAGCTCTCGCAGTAATGCGAGAGCTCTCGATTTTGGAGTAATTACTACCGAAATGAACGCACCTTTACCAGGCCGATTAAAAGAACTCTATAATTCTTTACAGGAAGTGTTCGATACGTGCAAACCAGACGTGATATCTGTAGAAAAGCTTTTCTTTTCTAAAAATATCACTACTGGTATCGCAGTAGCCGAGGCTCGTGGCCTCGTGCTTCTCACTGCCGCCCAACGTAATATTCCAGTGTTTGAATATACACCAAACGAAATTAAAAAGACTCTCACCGGCTACGGTTCTGCCGGCAAACCACAAATGCAGGAAATGGTAAAACTCCACCTCGGCCTAGAGAAAAAACCGCGTCCCGATGATGCCGCCGACGCTCTTGCCGCCGCTATTACGCACTCACTCATGCAACTAAGCACGAAATAACCGTTTCAAGTTTGCGCTCCGGGCCGCTATGGCCAAGTCTTTACAAACTCTAAACGGTTATTTCGTGCTATAATCGACATATGATTGCACACGTGGAAGGCAAAATAGTCGAAAAATTCGGAAACTCAATTATTGTTGATGTCCACGGAATTGGCTATGAAATCACCATTCCTACTCCAGACTTTGAAAACGTCACATTAAACGAAGAGCGTAAATTCTTTACTTATCATTCCATTCGTGAAAACGCGGAGGAACTCTATGGCTTTTCTTCCCTTACTGCCAAAAAACTCTTTGAACTTCTAATTTCCGTACAAGGCGTTGGGCCAAAAGCCGGCATCGCCATTCTTTCACTTGCCGAAGCCGAAGAAGTCCGTAATGCCATAGCTAATGCAGACGCAGCCTTCATCGCAAAAGCATCCGGCGTCGGCAAAAAATCCGCCGAACGCGTAATTGTAGATCTTCGCGACAAAGTCGGTATTCCTTCTCACTATGGTACTACTGCCACTCTTGCTACTGCTACCGAAAAAACAGACGAAGCCCTGGACGCGCTTATTGCTCTTGGCTTCCCACTAAAAGAAGCTACTCTCGCCCTCGAAAATATCGACAAGTCATTGCCAGTAGAAGACCGTATTAAACTTGCATTACGTAAGTAAAATAATACCGTCCGGGGCCGCGTCCGGCCGGCCCATCGCCATGGGCGGCCGGCGCTAACTCTCGCGCTGCCGCGCTCCGAAATACCCCGTATGGTATTATTTTACATACTTAATGAGAGTTTCACGCAGGTCTTTTACCGGCGTGACAAATTTGTCGCGTATCGTTGCTGGCGCAATCGCATGTTTAAACCCAAGTTTCTTTGCTTCGGCAATTCTTTGGTCTGCCCGAAATGCCGAGCGAATTTCTCCACCCAGCCCCACCTCACCAAACACTACATATTCTTCGCCAAGTTTTCTGCCAGCCACTGCCGAAGCGATCGCCATACAGACCGCAAGGTCCGCCGCCGAATCATTCAACTTCATACCACCAACTACGTTAATAAATATATCTTTGTCAGACAATTTCAATTTAGTTCTTCGTTCAATCACGGCAATAAGTAAATTCAAACGATTAATATCAAATCCACTCGCTGTACGTTTTGGATAGCCAAAATTTGTTGGTGTTGCAAGTGCTTGTATCTCAACCAAAATCGGACGGTTCCCTTCAAGAGTCGCTAGAATTATTGAACCATCAGTATTAGTACGCTCCGCTAGAAGCGCCGCCGACGGATTTTCTACTTCATGTAGACCATCGGAAAACATTTCAAAAATCGCAACTTCATTGGTAGAACCAAAACGATTTTTCACCGCCCGCACTGTTTTAAATCCACCATACCTATCACCCTCAAAATTCAAAACTACATCCACCAAGTGCTCTATGACTTTTGGACCAGCCAAAGTTCCCTCTTTTGTCACATGGCCCACAATCACCACCGCAGTATCCGTAGCCTTTGCTGCGCGAATAATCAAGTTGCCACAATTTGTCACTTGCGATACAGTACCAGGTGCAGAAGATATTTCATCCATCGCCAAGGTCTGAATCGAATCCACAATTACCAGGTCAAACTCACCAGACTCAATTGTTTTTGAAATATCATTACCGGAAGTAGACGAAGCGAAGTTTAGTTTATCACTACTCGCCCCAAGTCTCTCCGCGCGAAGCTTCACTTGCCCTGCACTTTCCTCACCAGAAATATAAAGCACATTGTGGCCCTTTGCGATTTCGGCACAAATTTGCATGAGCAGCGTAGATTTACCGATGCCCGGCTGGCCAGCGAGAAGCAATACTGAGCCTTTCAAAATCCCGCCACCAAGCACCGTGTCTAAATCCGAAAAATTCGTTACGAGCCGTGCTTTTTCATCAGACGGAATAATCGATTTAATTTTAACAAAATCAAGTTTTTTGCCAGACAATTTCCCTTTTTCTAAAGCAGATTTTTTCTCGGCGGCGGTTTCCGCCACTTGCTCCACGAGGGAATTCCAAGCATTACAATTAGAGCACTGCCCAACCCATTTGGCATAAACAGCACCGCACTGCTGGCAAACAAATTGACTCCTACTCTTCATAAAGATAATTATAGCATACTAATAGCGCGGAGCGAGCTCGTGCGTGTAAGTCTCGTTGAGTGTACCAGTTTGGGTAGTATCTGCACGGCTCCTGGCCCACATCACGAGCGAACTATCATAGTTGATGATTTCTGCTGGGATACTAGAATAAATGCCTGCACCTGCACCATAAGTACGTTTCAAATTAATCTTATTTGCAATTACAGTACCGTTAATTACTAATTGATTGGAGCGTTTAGCATCATTTATATTGTTAGAGTCTCTACAAGTATCTACGGTATTTTCTGCAATCAATGCAGCATCAACACGATTTACACTACAGTTTATTTTGATATCATTTTTAGCATAAACAATTAATTTTGGAATTTCATCCGCATTAACAGCACCATCTTTGTAGGTAATATTACCCTCAATAAACACGCTGCCACCAGTAGACTGAACAATATAAGTTTGTCCTAAAGCAATCTCAGAAGTAGTAATATGAATATCCCCGTTACCAATTGTGTAAAGGAATTGTTTTCCAGTAGCCGATGTGACCACGCTATAAGTGCCGCCTACGCCTAGCTGAAATGGAGCATTCCCCACAGAACCACCAGAAGGCTTTTTACCATTCGTGATACTCGTTACATACGATTCTTTTTCTACGATAATTCCTGCCTTACTAAACTGACCAGTCGCATTTTTGGTAACACCACATATTTGTTTACCTTTTTTTGCATAGTTTGCAAAGGTAAGTGGCGATTCATATTTGCAAAAGCCTGCATCTACTTCTTTCTTTTCATAACGTCCCACACCTGTCCATCCTCCGAGTTGTCTATCCGCCGTTCCAGCACCAGAACCAAATTTTTGATTCAAACCTATCGTCATTACACTTAATTCATCCCAAGAGCCAAAGACATTTGCACCGCTCACCCCACTAATCTTATAACTTCTATCCGCAAACCCATTCAAATTATTCTTTTCTGCCCTCGACGTTGTAATATTACCGTTGGAGAATAAGCTACCACCCCAAACCTGTACTGTTGGACGCTTAGCAATCTGTTTGCAGTCTATTTGAGACATACCCCAGGTTCTATTGCCTTCAGCATCCATCTGCCTATCGATCCCACTACTAGATGGATATACCAATAACGCAACACAGAACCATCTACCAGCAGTAGTATCGTCAACATTCACGCTGGTTACTGGAACTGCCCAAGTTGCGCTCGCACCTTCAGGTTCCAATGCCAACCAGTTGCCATTCTGGTCTTTTCTTTCCATAACATCACCAGTTCTTATAGTGCCATTACTAGGGTTTGTTTTCCCAGTATCATTAATATCGGAAACATATGTAATATACTTTGCTTTTACGATTGGAGCTTTAGTCGCATACACACCCTTAGTTTCCAAATTTTCCTTATTGCTCAAATGTACTTCAGCATCTTCTAGTTTTGCCGTTTCTCCAGCATATACCACGTTGCCACTACCCGTTTTTATCTTTACACTACCAGACATGTTAAAGTTATAAGGCACATACACTGTAGCGGATTCGCTACTTTTATCGCCGCTATACATAGACGTGTCCGGGCTTGTTTTTTCATAGTATAATTTTTTACCGTGGCTACAAGTATAGTTAGTTGTTGATTCTATCATACAAGGATCCTTATAACTCATAACTTTCCAAGTACCGCCACTGCTTTCGCAAACATTCTTATCTGGGATATTTGAGAATCCTAATCCATTTTGCAAATAACAACCGTAAACAGCACAGCTTGGTTCATTTTCTGGATTAGCGGCTGTAATCTTACGTGTCCACGTACAATCCCATTTGTGCTCCACTCCTGCATTAGCCTTTGCATGATACCACGTATTCAGAGACAAATCGGATGTTTCGGTATAAGTATGACCTACCCAACTCGGGTCAACATTATAAGGGTGATCAACTCGCTTAACATTATAATCTCCAAAATCGTATGAAATACTACTACTATTCCCATTTTTATCGGTTATTTTATAAGCACTACTCCAACCATTTAAATTACCAAGCGTAGAATTTGATAATGAAAAATCCGTTGGGTCTGGCGTTGGTTCATCGGCATTAGTAAGCGGCACAGTCTCCGAATGTTCTGAATGACTCGTTGTAACTTTTTTATCACTTACAACCTGCATACCAGGAAAATAACAATGTCTCCACAATACAGAATCAGTTGGTTTTAACCATAGATCATTATTGGTAAAGTCTCCGGAGTTTAAGTTTTTAACCTGAGTTCTTACTGAAGACCATCCTTCCATACTGCTGCTACCGTTAGCTACAGAAGCATTATAACCATTAGGCACAGAAATACCCTCACATTCACAAGACCCTTCACAATGATGTATGTCATCGCCAGGATCACCACCTTCTGTTGCACAGAACCAAGTTAAGCCACTACCACTAACAAGACCTGGTCCAAAATCTCCATATTTAGCCTCTGCGTCCGCATACGCATTTACCACTTCATTCCAATCTTTACCACCATTTGTCATTTTTGAATCACGATAAGGCATCTTTCCACCCAACATTTGTGATTCAAAGGAACCACCATGGCCACTCAATTTTAACACCCCAGTTTGTTCTCCAGTAAATCTATTCACCATAGCATAACGATAGTACCCGCCCGCCTTTTTACAAATTTGAATAGCCTCTCCATCAATAGTTGCAGTCTCAGAATACGACTTGCCATTACCATAAATTGTATGTGGAGAATCACCATATGTCCATGCCTCATATCTCCAAGTTGCTCCATAACACGTACTATACGCCCAAGATAATTCCTCTGCACTGCCACAATCAGCAACCGAACCACTCGGGTTCTGATTTCCAGTCCCAGAACAAGCAGCACCATTACATAACCTCTCTGCTAAAGCAAAGTTCCCGTTTGCATACGAAACGCACAAAACAACCAACAACACTAACGACAACACTGTCAGCCATTTTTTCTTCATGCTCTTATTTTAGCATAATCACAATCAAAAAGCACTAGTTTTTTACGAGTTTTTCTCGTAGCCAATTGTCTGCCGGTCCAGCCGTCATCAAAAGCACTAAATACCCATCATCGCGATACTTCATTAAAGTATTAAATAGTTCATCATTCATTTCGGCTGGCTCCGCCACATCCGCATTTGCCAATTTTTCAATCAAATCATGTGGTGTAAGCACTGGCAAATCTGGGTTCTCTCGCGTAAGATAAGTTGGAAGCCAAAAGATCTTTTCCGCACCAACAAACGCATCATAGTATCCTTCCGCCACTTCATGCTGGCGCGTATTTTGATGCGGTTGATAAGCTACCACCACGCCCTTTAGTCCACGCAGTTCCGCTTCGTCCCTAGCTACATCCATCGTAGCTGAAATTTCTTCTGGATGATGCGCATAATCCGTATATACGCCATCTGCCAACTTTTCAAATCTCCTACCCACCCCTGGGAATTCATTCAAAGTTCCAACAATTCTATTTTTTTCTAAATCTGGAGCCATTTCGCTAACAGCCTCCGCCGCCAGTCCAGCATCAAACCTTCTTGCTTCGCCCGCAATTTTGAAGTCTGTCGTTTCTGGTTCACGTACTACCACTTCACTTTGGTTCATAAACTGTTCAAAAGCTTTTATATAATCCTCACGAGTTGGATAAATATCTGGGTGATCGTAAGAAATCGCCGGAATCACCGCAAGCCACGGATTATATTTCAAGAAATTTCTATCATATTCGTCTGCTTCGTAAATAAAGAATTGGTCGCCTTCATTGTATGCGCCGCTCGGAGCAAAACCAAGCGTGGTCCCCACTATATAAGAAACTGGCAAACCAAGTTTTAGCGCAGCCCATACAATCATTGCCGTAGTCGTAGTCTTGCCATGAGTTCCTGCCACCGCCACCATTTTTAGCCCCAATTCATTTACGAGAAAAGCCGTAAAATCATCACGCTTAGTGCATTTAATTCCAGCCTCGCGCACCAACACTAATTCTGCATGAGTATCTGGTAAAGCCGAAGTGTAAACAAACCAGTCCACGCCACTTTCCATTTTTTTCTTCAAAAACTCGCCGTCCTGCTCACCGATAAATACATCGATTCCAGCCTTCACTAATTCATCATAAACTGCACCTTTACTAAGATCCGAACCGTTTACATTGTGCCCCGCTGCCTTTGCCATCAATGCCAAAGGACCCATACCGGTGCCAGATATACCAGAAATATATATATTCATGATATAATTATATAATGAAAATCGCTTCAGAGCAAGAAATGTTAGACTTCGGCAAAGAGTTTGCCAAAAAGGTTTCTCCAGGCCAGGTAATCGAACTACTTGGTGATGTCGGCGCTGGCAAAACCACTTTTACCCGCGGTCTCGCCGAAGGGTTAGGGGTAAAAGAGTCTATTACCAGCCCTAGTTTTACCATTTCCAAAACCTATGCTCTTCCTGGCGGCAAAAACCTTGTCCATTATGATTTTTATCGTTTGCCAGATCCTGGTCTTATGTCCGAAGACCTATCAGAAAGTATTGGCAATCCAAATAATATCGTCATTATCGAATGGGCAGATTCTGTAGCAAATTTACTTCCAGAAAACCACATTAAAATCACCATCAGTTACAACGAAGATGACACTCGCGAGGTAACATTATGAAGCTCCATCTAGACACATCCACACCTACCACCATTCTTAAGTTAGATGGCAAAACCTACGAATGGGAATCTGGCCGTGATTTAGCCGAAAATCTTCTTGGGTTTATTCGTGATAAGCTCGCAGAAAACAACGCTACCTGGCAAGATATCACCGAGATCACCCTTATGTCTGGCCCAGGCTCATTTACTGGACTTCGCATCGGTGCTAGCGTAGTAAATACTCTTGCATCAGAGCTAAATATCCCACTATACGACCACCATGGAGAAAAACACCAAATCATTCTCCCTGATTACGGCCGCGGAGCCAATATCTCCGCTCCAAAAAAATAAACAATGAAAAAGCGCTGCAATTGCAGCGCTTTTTGATTAGCCTAAGCTAACCATTAATCGTTTTTGATTTCGACCATACCATAGCATTCAACTATAAAATACAGTCCTGAAGGTATAGATGAAAAATTTAATTTACAAACTTGCGAGTCATCCGTAGGTATACTTGCCACGGTAATTGTTTCTTCTCCAGTTGGCTCATAATACCTCCAGAATGCTTCAAACGACTCTTCGCGTTCTGTCCCATCATTCCACTTCAATGTGTATGTTTCACCATGATTTAGCTCTCTAAAGCTAGAAAAAACATCATTGCCGTTAATATCAATTAACCGCGTAGATTTACTTTTATAATCATAGATTACAGTCACATCGTTCGTGGGAAACTCTCTTTTATCATAAATGTAGAGATTGTTGCAAATATTCCAATCTTGCATAACAGGTACAGTATAACCTTTTAGATGCATAGGGACTAACTTCAAAGAATCAATCGCTTCACCATACCAACAAACGTCGTCACTAGAGCCATTCACACAAGGGATCACAAAGCGATCATCCATGATAAGGTTATCGTCACCCCAATCACCACAAGCCCCTATATAAGACTGTTCATAGATTTTAAATCCCATTCCAGTTCTATTAAAGCTTTCTGGCATGGTTTCGTCACACAACGAATATAATTTTCCATCACGCTTTAGTCCTACTCCGCCATAACTTTTAAGCCAAGCTTCATCCACCTCGAGATAGTCCCAAGTGAGTTGTTCATTAGGATCAATCTGAGGCTCGGGTTCGGGCTCAGGATCAGGCGCCACTACGGGCTCCGGATCAGGGTCTACCACAACCGGATTCAATTCTATCGGCTGAGGGTCGTCAACCGAATCTATTATGGGATTGCTGTCATCGATATCGTCTCCACCAATGGCAGAAACGTTCTCTGTACAAGCTACTACCATAACAACTAGTAAAAATGAAATCAAAAAAGTGAGTAGTTTTTTCATATCTATTACCTCCTTGTAAAACTACGAGTATACCACCATTGGTACCTATACCCTAATTATATCACACTTTCCCTAAAAAAGCAAGTGCTTTTGGCACTTTACCCCTGTAAAAAATCATAAAAAATAAGGCCTTTTTGGGCCTTATTTTAGCGACCATTCTTGAGTCTTGGGTGTTTTCTCTTGTCGCTGTGTTTGTGATTATTGTTGCGATTTTGTTTTGCAACAGGTTTCATTACAAATTTTCTTGCCATAGGGGTATTATAATATTATTTGATAATTTCGTCAATAATACCGTACTTTTTGGCCTCTTCGGCGCTCATCCAATTGTCGCGGTCCATATCCTTCTCTACTTGCGCCAAAGTCTTCCCTGTATTTTTTGCAAAAATCTCCGCTAAGCGCTTTTTAAGAAATACACCTTCACGAAGCATGATTTCCTGGTCTGTAATCTTACCTTCTGTGCCAGAAGATGGCTGGTGAATCATAATACGAGCATTTGGAAGACAATATCTCTTGCCCTTAGCCCCAGAAGAGAGAAGCATCGCTCCCATAGAAGCCTGAAGGCCAATACCGATAGTTTCTACATCCGGCTCAATAAAATTCATCGTATCAATAATCGCGAGGCCATCATACACAGAGCCGCCTGGGGAATTAATATAAAGTTTAATAGGTTTCTTTGGATCTTCGTGCGCAAGATAAAGTAGCTGTGCCACCACGAGATTTGCCGTATGTGCATTTACATCCTCACCAAGAAAAATAATACGGTCGTTTAGAAGGCGCGAATAAATATCGTATGCGCGCTCCCCTTTGTTGGTCTCTTCCACCACTGTTGGTACTAGATAATCTTTCATATTACTCCTTTACTAAAGTTAATTTACCTTTATTTAGTTTCAAAACTGGGATATCTCCCTTTTTTAATTTTTCAGAAATAATCTCTTCGGAAAGCAATGATTCAACCTCATCTTCGATCTTGCGGCGTAGCGGTCTTGCGCCATTCTTCGGATCATAACCCTCTTTTATCAAATATTCCTTAGCCTTTTCATCAATTTTGATACCAATTCCCTTAGTCGCCAAACGCTTGCGAAGGTCGTTGATCAGATTATCAAAGATTTTTTCGACGTTTTGGCGGGTAAGGGCATGGAATACCAAAATATTATCGAGACGGTTAATTAGCTCTGGGCGCATCACCTTTTTGAGCGCCTTCATCGCATATTCTTTGTTCTCTTCATACTCTTGTTCAAGCGCTTTTTTATCCTTAGCCGTTCGCGCAGTAAAGCCAAGTTCGCTCTCGCGGTACATATCCGCCGACCCAAGATTAGAAGTTAGAATTACAATTGTATTATTAAATTTAATCTTATTACCTTGGCCATCCGTAAGCACACCGTCCTCCAAAATCTGGAGCAGGAGATTAAACACATCCGGATGCGCCTTTTCAATCTCATCAAAGAGAATTACCGAGTATGGCTTGCGGCGCACAGCCTCAGTAAGCTTGCCGCCATCATCGTAGCCGATATAACCAGCCGGCGCACCTACAAGGCGCGAAACATTGTGTTTTTCGCCAAACTCAGACATATCGATTTTTACCAGCGCGTTCTCACCACCAAACACTTCGCGCGCAATCACGCGAGCAAGCTCGGTTTTGCCTACGCCAGTTGGCCCCATAAACAGGAAAGAACCGATTGGGCGACGTGAGTCTGCAATACCACTACGGCCTCTACGAATCGCCTTTGCCACCGCTTTAATTGCTTCATCTTGCCCAACCACAGACTGCTTCAGTTCTTCCTCAAGGTTCATCAGCATCTTCATTTCAGACCCATGCACTTTAGAAACCGGAATCCCGGTCTTAAGGGAAACTGCCGTAGCCAATTTTTCTTCTGTTAATTTCGGGTTTTCAGTAGCTTTCACACCAGATTTTTCAAGTTTTTTAATTTCCTGTTCAAGTTTGGCCAGCTCCGTCTTGTATTCCGCGGCTTTTTCGTAATCTTCTTTATCCGCCGCATCAGAAATCTTATTCTCTAGTTGCTGAGCCTCAATCTTCATCTTCTTGTATTTACCGCCACCTTTTTTATCCGCAGCCACCTTGCAAATCGCCGAAGCCTCATCAATAATATCAATCACCTTATCCGGCATAAACCGATCGTTGATATATCTTTGGCTCATCGTAATTGCCGTCTCCAAAATCGAGTCGGGAATCACTACACCGTGATGTGTTTCATAATGGCTTTTAATTCCCTTCAAAATGCGCAAAGTTACCGCCGCGCTTGGTTCTTCTACCATCACAGTTTGGAAACGGCGGGAAAGAGCCTTGTCCTTTTCAATCGATTTACGATATTCATCAAGAGTTGTCGCACCAATCAAATTAATTGTATTGCGCGCAAGTGCTGGCTTCAAAATATTTGCCGCATCCATCGAACCTTCAGAAGATCCTGCACCACAAAGCAGATGAATTTCATCAATAAATAGTAGTACCGAATCGTCGCCAGTAGCTTCATCAATAATCCCCTTAATGCGTTCCTCAAATTCACCACGGAATTTAGTTCCGGCCACCACCGAGCTTAAGTCTACCTGATAAATATGCTTGCCAATCAAGTTTCCTGGCACTTCGTTTTTGACAATACGCATCGCCAGGCCTTCCACAATCGCGGTTTTACCCACGCCAGCCTCACCAATGAGTACCGGATTAGACTTAGTGCGGCGAGAGAGAACTGTCACCACCCGCTCAATCTCGTTTTCGCGGCCGATTACAGTATCGAGTTTTCCTGCGCGAGCTTCTTCGGTAAGATCCTTACCGTAACGTTTTAAAAACTTCAATCCACCGCCTTTTACATACTTGGCTTTTTCGGCTTTCAATTTTTCATCTTTGGTTTGTTCTTCAACCAAATCTTCAATATCAATCAATAGTTTTTCAGTATCAACACTTAGGCCAGACAGAATAAGAGAAGCGCGAGAATTTGGCTGAGAGAGCAGGGCGTGAAGGATATGCTCGGTACCAATTACAGTTAAACCATTTTCGCGAGTGTAATTCTGCGCCATCCGAAGCGTCAAAATCACCGCTTCAGACAGTGACATCATTGCCATATCCGAGCCCGGCACTTCCACCGCAACTTTATTCAAAGCCTTCTCCACTTCTTCTAAAGTTGCGCCGCTTTCGCGAATCATCTTTGCACCAGTAGAAGTATCAATCGACATAATTCCAAGCAGCAAATGCTCAGTGCCCATATAACCATTGTTGTATCTCTTGCTATAAAAATCGGCCTTCTGGAGCGCAAAACGTGCGTTCTCACTTAGCCGGTTCATAATCTCACTAAATTCTTCTTGCATACCCCCATTGTAGCAAATTAGCACTCATTATGCAAGAGTGCTAATTCACCAAATTTACCTCTGTTTTTATTGTAACATTGAAATATCAAACATTACAATGCTACCGTCGCTAAGTATAAATAAGCTCGTTCCGAAACCACCCACCTCGCGTCCAGTTTCTAGAGCACCGACGCTAATAATGTCTTTTACTTTCCCATTTATCTTTAATGTTCCTTCAATACTATAATTCGTCTTTTCACTAGCATCCTTTAGACCAAAGTATTGAACTGTACCATCCTCCATTAGAAAACCCTGATAAAAACCTTCAATGTCTTGGCCTGCGCCAAATTCAGACATTTTAAAAATTTTTCCACTAATTCCACTAATTGTACAATCGCCACCAACAGAATAATGACAACCAACTACTTCGCCATTTTTTACATTAATGTTCAGACTTTTATCATTGCTGATGACTACCGTCTCATTAATTGAAACATTATAGTTCCCAACCGTAGAAGAAATCACTGGGTTCTTAAATATTGGAGTTGTGTCCGTACTAGTATTTGTACCAGTACCATCACTATCGCCACCGTTATTTCCATCCACATCACAATTCGTAATCACTTCGGTAGAACCGCTACAATTTTTCTTCGCAGTCTCTACACGCGCATTGCCGTCCATCATGGCCCACACACCAAAACCAATCCCACCTAACGCAATAAGCACCAATAATATAATTACAAGTGCCATCGTGCTATTTTTCTTTTTTGGAGCCGGCGCCGCTTGTACAGGCGCAGCAGCCACAGGTTGCACAGGCTCAGTTTGTTCCAAAGCGGCTACTACTGGATTTGTAGGCTGCCCTGGCATTGCTTGATTTTGTTCCATCAAAATATTCTCCTTATGGTTAAATTATACCACAGAAAAACTACTTTTTACAAACTACATTGTTTGCGTGAACCCAACCCTCAACGGTTCCACCATCAAGATATTCACCATCAGTGCGAGCCGCACGGAACACACCACCTTTTTTGATGTAAGTCTCAAATGGGTCGGTAATCATATATTCTTGGTCTAATGGACCAAAATCGTTTTCTTTTACATATTTCACAATTTCTTGAAGCATAGCAGGGGACAAGATATACTTACTTACGCTAGCAAGGCCAGTCACCTGTTCTGGCTTTGGTTTTTCGGTAATTTTTACGATTTTCTCATCTTCAATCGTCAAAGCACCACCATTCATAATAGCTTCTTCTGGATGGTCAATTGCCATGAGCGCCGATTCAGAATCATCCTTTACTGCTGCAAGCAAAGATTCTGCTGCAGAAGGGCCATCTGGATTCCAGATAAAATCATCACCCATAAATACAAACACTGGCTCATCGATATGGTATTCTTCCACCACCATCGCCACCGGCACTGCAGTACCATACTTAGAAGATGGGTCTTGTGCCACATAGTGAATCGTTACATCGTCTGGCAAAGTCTTAGCCTTTTCAAGCTTATCCTCTTTGCCACGATCTTTTAGGTACAAATTCAAAGCCAGATTATCACGATAAAACGCACGCACTTGGCAAGGTTCCACATTAGAAACCACCATGTAAATATCCTTTACACCGGCCTTGATTAAATCCTGTACCGAATAATCCACAAGGGGACGATTGCCCACAGGAAGCATTGATTTTTCTATAATCTTGGTAATCGGTAAGCGCCTAGTGCCCCAGCCCGCTACCGGAATAATAGCTTTCGTAATCATAATAAGGTCATTATATCACAAACATCAAGAATTTTTGCTCATCGCTTCGAGCTTGCGAAAATCCACCTTGCTAGCCCGAGTAAGCGGCAGTTCGTCTAGAAAAATCACCTTATGTGGAATTTCATAAGACTTCAATGTAATCCTGCGGCGGCCAAGATTAAATGGCTCTGCAGCAGTCTTCAAGATCGCCCGACGGGTCTCAGCGCTTTTTGCCACGCCATCATTCAAAACCACATAAGCATATGAAGCCAATTTCAACTTTTTGTCCGGACCCTTCACTACATAGCATTTCTTAACTAGCTCAGATTTAGAAATCGCAGCACGCACCACTTCATAATAAACTTTTGCCGGCAGGTTATTAATAAAGAATGTCGCGCGGCCCACCAGGGTAATATACCCAGTTTCAGACACATAAGCCAGATCACCAGTCTTTACAAACTTCTTTCCTTTCACCGTCATCGTTTTTTCTTCATTCAGCTCCGGACGATTATAATAACCTGTCAAAATATGCTTGCCAGTAGCATAAAGCATACCAGTTTTGCCAAACCCAAGCTCTTCGCCAGTCTCTGGATCTAGCACCATCACATGCACACCAGCCGGAATTTTACCCACCGAATCCGGATTGTAGGCCGTAGACCCTACCGCGGTAGAAATCAAACCAAGTGCCTCACCCACACCATAGCCATTACTGATTTTCACGTTCTTGTCGCAACGCTTTTTAAAAAAATCCAAAGCCGCGAGGGAAGCAGACTTTTCCAATCTCTCACCGCCCGAAGCGAACATTTTAAGACCAGAAATATCCGTCGATTTTTTAAGTGTCGGCATCACTTCTATAAGGGGAGGGATGCCAAAAATTGTATTTGGATTCTTCCCCATGTAATAATCAAGATTTGTTTCATCAATATCCGGCGTCAAAACCACTTCACCGCCACCACAAATCGGCGCCAAAATCGATACCACCAGCCCATAAGGACAATCTAGATGTACATAGCTCATCCAAGTATGTAGGTTTTTGTCCCACATTTTTACGCCACTTGCCACCTTTGAATAAATCGCCGATGCAATCAAATTCTTATTCGTAAAAATCATTGGCTTTGGCCCAGACGTCGAACCCGAAGTGAAGGAAATTAATGCAGGCTTGTTTGCACTAAAAGCGTTTTTCGGCACATGCCCACTGTAGTTTTCAGCAAATTTTAAAATCGATGACTTACCGAGCATAAATGTCTCAAGTACCGTCTCGCCCCAGTTTTTATTATCAAAATCAGAAGTAAGATTAATTACATTTTTCAATGTCTTAACTTCTTTTTTCAAAGTCCTAATTTGAATAATCGATTTTTTATAAGTAAAAAGCAAAGGAGAATTAAACTCTTCAAGATAATGCACCACGGTGTCTCGTGGAGTTTTTTCATCCAAAAAACTTACCGTCGCACCGATTTTATTCGCCGCAAAGAAAATCACAATATTGTCATAAAGCGAACGCCCGGTCGTCACTAGAACAATATCACCAGCCTTTACGCCGAGCCCCAACATCGCCTTTGCAAGAAGCTTGCGATCGCGCTTCAAATCGCGACGTGTAAAATCTACTTCTTTTTGGTTAGCCACCACATCGTTCCAATGGCGAAAACTAGACAGATTAAAAAGCGCCGACATACTAAGATGAGGAACAAACGGATCTCTTTTTTGGTGTTTTATTTTTAACATATTGCCTCGCTTTTGCTATCACAATTATAACAAAGCTTAACACTTTATCAAAGGCTCACTCCATAAATCTGGATAATCATTTTGGCCAAGCAAAACCGCCATCGTCGCCGCGATATTTTTTAGACCCGGATCAGAAACACCAGAGAACTGATATTTACCACGATTTACTGTATTGTCATAAAATAGGCAAGGAACTTTATTAGTGGTGTGCGCAGTTTTCTTTTCCCCTTTTTCATCAATCAGCTCTTCGGCATTACCATGATCCGCCACTACCACTAGGACACCTCCCAACTTATCCACTTCGGCCGCAATCCTGGCTAGAGAAAGATCAATAGACTCCATCGCGATAATCGTCGCTTCCATGTCAGCCGTGTGTCCCACCATATCACCACCAGGAAAGTTCACGCGTACAAACTTATAATCCTTCATCCGCTTCACCACTTCATCCGTAATCTCCGCACACTTCATCCACGGACGCGTTTCAAACGGCTCCGTATAAGACTGCACTTCGATAAACGTTTCGCCCGGAGCTTTTTCGTAACTATTACCATTAAAATAATAAGTAATATGACCAAATTTTACCGTTTCCGAAATTGCCAACTGCGATACTCCACGTTCACCTAAAAACTGATTCAAAGGCTCCTTAATATCTACCGGCTCCACCAAGCGATGTTCCGGCACGTGCGTGTCAGAATTGTACTCAGTCATCCCGGCAAAATATACATCGTCTGGCGAATATTTACCTCTGTTAAAATACGGAAAATCATAATATGTAAATGCCATTGCGATCTCAATCGCCCTATCCGCCCGGAAATCAAAGTAAATAAGGGAATCACCTTTTTCGATTTTCCCCACCGGCTGGTCTTTTTCGTCCACTATCACAAAAGCCGGCAAATATTGGTCTTGCACCTCTGGATTAATTCTACGCAAAATTTGGATTGCCTCATCCGCATTTTTAAAATAATAATCCGCCTCACCATTCACCATCATGTCCCAACCGCGTGCTACAACTGTCCAATCGCTCATATACCTATCCGCAACCGTCGTCATCCGGCCACCGCCAGAGGCAATTCTCGCATCCAAACCAGGAAATTGAATCACATACGCCTCTATATCATGAATATATTTTGGTTCAGACTGCGGGGGAACATCACGCCCATCAAAGATTGCGTGAATTCGAATCTTTCGTGCACCATCCATATATGCTCTTTGAATCATTTTCTTTAAATGATCAATGTGGCTATGCACGCCGCCATCTGAAAAAATGCCAGAAAAATGCAAAGTTCCTTTTGTAGAGACTGCCTTTTTCCAGGTCTCAGATTCAAAAACCTCACCCGTATCAAAAGCTTCATTAATACGCGCAATACCTTGCTTGATTGGGCGGCCTGCGCCCATGGTGTTATGACCAACTTCCGAGTTGCCCATCTGGCCGGGAACTAAACCTACCGCCTCACCCGAAGCATCAAGCGCAATATGTAGATAATCACGCGCTGCACGTCCCAAAAAACCAGTTCTAGCCTTAGAAACAGCGTTACCCGGCCCATCCGGCGCCAGTCCTACACCATCAAGTACCGCCAGTACTACTGGCCCATCATAATGTAGCTTTTCCATTCTGCCCATCCTTTAATAACTTTTTATAAGCTTCTACACCTGGCTGATCAAACGGATTTACTCCCTGTAATTTTGCACTAATCGCACATGCCATTTCAAAGAAGTAAATTAGTTCACCAAAACCTTTTTCGTCATAACTCGGCACACCGATATTTAGTACCGGAATTCCGCCCTGAGAATGCGCCGCCCTTACAGCTTTTACAACTTTACGGTTCAGCTCGTCAGTTGGATAATCGATAATCGTCTCCCACAAGTTTCTGCGCCCATCCTGCATAAATTGCCCCATTGAATGCAAATCCGTAGAATAAATCAGGGAAGCAGGGAAAATACCTTTTTTCCCTTTCCCTTCCGATTCTCCAAATAATTGCTTTAGCCATTCATTAAAATACGCCGTACTTGGCTCAAAACTGGCAAAAACCTCCGTATCATAATTCCTCTCAAAAAGCATCCACCGGAGCCATGCGTACTTTGCTGCCGCCTGAATCCCCGCATCACCATACATTTCAGTAGCGCCTTCAAGTAGTTTATCAATATCAACACCAGCCACCGCAAGCGGCAAAAGCCCCACTGCGGACAATACTGAATACCTTCCGCCTACATTATCGGGCACTATAAAACGCGTGTAACCGTTCTGGACAGCCTCATCGTGCAACTCGCCCTTATGCGCATCCGTCGTCGCATAAATCCTAGAGCTGGCTTGCTCGCCATATTTCTCGACTAATTTCTTCTTAAAGGCTTCGAAAGCCACTTTCGGCTCCAAAGTTGTCCCAGATTTAGAGATCACAAGCACCGAAAAATCAGCATCTCCCACCTCTGTTAGCACTCTATTTAATTCTCTCTGGCTCAGGGAATTACCAGCGTAAACAATTTTTACATCAGATTTTGGCGAAAGCGCCTCTATAATCGCCCTGTGCCCCAGATAAGAACCTCCAATACCAATACAAACCAAATATTCGGCTTCCTCTGTTATTTTCTTAGCCGCCTCTTTTATACTTAAAATCTCATCAATTAGGATGTTTTTTGGCAAATCCACCCAACCACCCATAGCGTCACCCCTAATACTCGCCAAAATTTCCGCGAGTTTTCCCTGGTCTACCTCTGGGTTAAAATTAAGCATAATCATATAATTTTATTATATCACAGCGTAAAACAGAAAAAACTCTTGCATTTTTAGCAAAAGTGTGATATAATATAGTTATTAAGTCGCCCTCAATGGCCGGGGTGGCTCGAACATTTCCGTTTGATGACAGAGCAGCCAGGCTGCAACTAATTCGAGGTGCCCACACCTCCTTTTCAAAGTTATTTAGAACTACGAACACCTATAAATACAATATTTTAAAATTATTCCGTAGGGCATCTTATCTCCGTATTGTCATCATAACTCTCTTCTATACCCCTGAGATTATCTCAGGGGTACTTTTTTGTGTTATAATTGCCTCAGGCCCGCTTGGCGGAATTGGTAGACGCGCTAGCTTCAGGTGCTAGTGATAGCAATATCGTAAGAGTTCAAGTCTCTTAGTGGGCACCAAGGAGACGAGCAACAAAAAAGAGCTCGCTCTTTTTTGTTCGAGGCGACGCTGGTGCCCTAGCCGGCGAAGCCGGCGTTGCACCAACGGTCTAATGCACTATAGACCGCTTTTTTATCGTCTTCGATTAATTTCAGTCTCGCGCGGATTTCGTTTTTCCCTACTTCAATTGCGCGCTTCAAAGCTGGATCATTTGCCATCGGCTCAAAGAACTCCAAATACTTATCAAAATCTGCCTGTGTTTTAATCGACGCCGCCGTATACCGCGGATAATCTTCAAGCGACTTGTCACCCGCAATCTTTTTCACATAATCCCAATGTGAGGTTAACCAATCCCATACCTTATCCTTCGCCGCCGGATTGCGATATTCGTAAATAAATAAATGGAAATGATCTTGCGGCTTTACGATTTCTGGCTTTTCCAGTAGCTCCACCATTTTATTAATCACTTTTTCATCACGACTAAGCGTTGCAGCAAATAGCAAATCAAATTTAATTTCTGGGTCAGAAATCTTGGTGTAATTCTCGATATATTTATCAACCATTTTTGGTTCAAGATAAATTTTTGCGTCGAAAATATCATCGCGGATTTCCGTATCCAGCGTCGCATAGTTTACATCATACATCTTGGCGAGCTCTTTGATTCTTGGCAAATCTTCCGCATAATAATCTAACGCGAGCAAATTCGCACGCAAGCGAATCGTATTTTCATCGTCACCTTCACGAGTTTTAATACCAATTTCGGAAAGTTTCGTATCGACTAATTCCCTCACGAATTCTTTAAACTTCTTTTCCTCGTCCGAACCATACATGAAGAAAACCTTGAGTGTGCCGATAATCGTTACAATGATATTCCAAATCGCTGCGCTGTTCTCATTCTTGAATTTCATCACCAGCGGCAAAAGCGAAGCGGCACTCACAAGCGCAGTTTTAGATAACAAATCACGGTCGATTAGGAGTCTCAACTTCTCTTCCAAATTCAAAGTATCAAAACGTGCCAAACGTTCTTCAAATTCCGCATCAGTCAAATTAAGAACGTAATGCGAAGACATATCTTCACGAATTTCTGGAATTGGCCAGTTTGAATCTACCATCTCGTCATCAATCAAAAATCTCTTTTGCTTGCCATCTGTAATCACAGGATACCCTGGTTGATCAATAAATGCGTGCATCATTTTCTTCACGTCAAAACTGGCATATTTGTTTAATGCATCCCAAAGATTATCACCGATCGTATTCCCATATTTGTATTCTTCAAAGTAATCACGAATGCCAGCCGTAAAATCATCCCAACCCATCGCACGAATTACCATCAACATTAATCTTGCACCTTTTGCATAAACAATCGCCGGGTCAAACAAGGTTGCAATCTCTGCCGGATCATTTACGTCTTGATGCACAGATTGCACACCAGACAGACAGTCGCGTCTCAGCGCCGCCAAAGCATCGCCAGTAAAGAAACCTTCAAAAATTTTGAATTCCGGATAGGCGTGATCTACCGCATAATATTCCATCACACTCGCAAACGATTCATTAAGCCACAAATCATCCCACCATTCCATTGTTACGAGATCACCAAACCATTGGTGCGAAAGCTCGTGCGCCACAGTAAGCGCCACGCCCTTTTTGGTGCTTAGTGTTGCATCCTTTCCAGCAATTAGCATCGATTCACGATAAGTTACCAGTCCCCAGTTTTCCATCGCGCCCGCTTCAAAATCCGGCAATGCTACTTGGTCGCATTTTTCGAGTGGATATGGCACACCAAAATTATCATCGTAAAATTCTAGCGATTTTGCCGCCACATCGTTTGCAAAATCCACCGAATCAAGATCTTGATTTAACGCTACGTAAGTTGTAATTTCCGTACCATGTGCATTCTTAATAGTCTTGCCATGGAAATGCCCAATCACCCACGCAAGTAGATACGTACTCATCCGTGGCGTTGGTTCACCGAGTTTAGTATTTGTCAGAATCAAATCATCCGAACCTTCCGGTAATTTAATACTGAGTTCAAACACCGCCTCCGCTGCCGGTTCGTCAATACATGGAAACGCCTCCCGTGCATAGTGGCTCTCAAATTGCGTTGCCACAATAATTTCCTTTTTACCATTATAATCGTACGTGGAAAGATATGCTCCCTGCATGTTTTCGTTCAAAGTGCCGGTGTATTCGATTTCAATCACGCGCTCACCAACATTCGTCGGCACTTCCAAAACATCATCCGCATATTTAAACTTTACGTCCTCACCGTCCACTTTCACATTTTTAATTTCAAAATCTACTGCGTGAAATTTCGCAACGTCGGCCTTAGCCTCGCCACTAACAATTACCGTTCCACCAATTGTTTTTTTATTCTTATCAATGTCGAGATTTAGTACATATTTTTCCGGC
Source organism: uncultured Candidatus Saccharibacteria bacterium (assembly GCA_947307355.1). Taxonomy (GTDB): domain Bacteria; phylum Patescibacteriota; class Saccharimonadia; order Saccharimonadales; family Saccharimonadaceae; genus Nanosyncoccus. The sequence goes on along the minus strand of CAMZIV010000002.1, from coordinate 3,965 downwards.
ACAAAATATTTAATTAATCTTTCCATCTTGTCCTCCTGGTGTTAATGTAGTTTTGCAATCGTTGGAAGCTTGGCACCCTTGAGCAGTGGCTCAAGCTCGGCTTCTTCCAAAGTTTCATTTTTGAGAAGTGCTGCAGCAAGTTCGTCTAGTACTTTGCGGTTCGCCTTCAAAACGTCTTCCGCGCGCTTTGCAGCTTCATCAGCAAGAATTTTAATTTCCGCATCAATTGCTTCAGCAGTTTTTTCAGAATATGGTTTACCAGTAGTAATTGTGTAATATCCAGTAGACTCACTCGGAAATACCATATTGCGCATATTCTTACCCATGCCTTCTTCAATAATCATAGACTTAGCAAGTTCTGCCACGTTCTTTAAATCTGAAGATGCACCAGTGGTTACCGCGTCATTACCAAAGACTATTTTTTCAGCAATACGACCACCCATCGCACGAGCGAGAATGTCTTTTAGCTCATAGATATTTTTATAGCTTCTATCTTCTGGCGGCAAGAACCAAGTTACACCACCAGTTGCACCGCGTGGGATAATCGTAACCTTGTGTACTGGATCAGAATCCGGAAGCACGTGACCTACAATTGCATGACCAGCTTCGTGATAAGCCGTAATTTGACGTTCCTTGTCATTCATTACTTTAGACTTTCTTTCTGGACCAATTGCTACACGTTCAAAAGCTTCAGTTACATCTTTATTAGAAATCGCTTTGTGTCCCTCGCGAGCTGCGGTAATTGCTGCTTCGTTGGCAATGTTTGCAAGATCTGCGCCAGAAGAGCCAGCAGTCTTTTTAGCAAGCGCCTCAAGATCTACATTCTCTTCTACTGGTTTACCTTTAAAGTGAACTTTCAAAATTTCGAGACGATCTTTTCTTTCTGGCAGGGTCACATTAACATGACGATCAAAACGACCTGGGCGAAGAAGTGCTTTATCAAGCATATCCACACGGTTGGTTGCTGCCATTACAATCACGCCAGAGTCATTATCAAAACCGTCCATTTCTACAAGGATTTGGTTTAATGTTTGCTCGTCCTCACGACCAGCTCCTCCTCTAGCATCGCGTTTGTGTGCCACCGCATCAATTTCATCAATAAAGATAATTGATGGTGCATTTTTCTTTGCCTTAGAGAATAAATCGCGCACGCGAGAAGCACCTACACCCACAAACATTTCTGCAAATTCTGAACCAGAAATTGAGAAGAATGGCACATCGGCTTCTCCTGCCACTGCACGAGCCATCAAAGTTTTACCAGTACCAGGATCACCCGCTAAAAGAACACCACGTGGAATCTTAGCACCCAGTTTTTCATATTTCTTCGGGCTCTTTAAGAAATCTACGACTTCTTCAAGATCTTGTTTAGCTGATTCGTTACCAGCCACATCCTTAAATAAAACTTTCTTTTTGTCTGGACCATAGAGTCTAGCGCGAGATTTACCAAAGCTCATTGACTGGCTGTTTGCGGCATTAGCTTGTTTCATCATCCAGGAGAAGAAAATCAAAATTGCGACAATTGGAAGAACCGTAAGCGTGACATCAAGTACAATTCCCCATACATTCGTATCCTCTTTGTACTCAATCGTTGGATATTTACTTTCGCATTCACCAAGTTCAGTTCCTTCAAGTCCTTCGCAGTGATTTACTAAACCTTGATCATACAAAGTTCCCGAACCATCTTTTCTAGATGTTTCAGTTGGAGCAGATTCGCCCTTCAAAGTGATTTCAAGTTCATTACCAGTGACAGTAATTTTAGAAATGTTGCCATTTTCATCATTTGCGCGACGCACTACATCAGAAATCGGCACTTCTGTTTTTGGTTTACCGGTATTACTAAAATTCATTACAATAAGCGCACCAAAACAAATCATAACTGCAAAAAACAAAACGCTTCTAATGGTATTTGATGTAGAATTATTGTTTCCAGGTCGCCCTATAGGTTTTTTTGTATTATCTGCCACTTTTATTTCTCCTTATCTCTTAATTTTACCACAAAACTCTAGTCTCGCGCCAAACAACGAATAGCATATCCGTTACCACGACGATATCTAATAATCTGATGTGGATAAATAGAAGCAGTGCCCCCAAACGACATAAGCCCTGCACTGCTTGGAGCGCCACCTTCATTTAACCAATAATAACCCTCATGGCCTATATAGCGAAGAACTTTATTTGTGCTATCAATCTCACCATTTCTTATAAAATAGAGTGGATCATCCCTCATCATTATAAAACCATTTTCAGTAGTAACGTAATCACTAGCCGAAGCCATTATATTGTGCGCCACAAACAAATTACCATAATCTGAAGGCCCAGTTAATCTCCACCCAGCTGGACAAATTGAATTTGGAGCTATCCCATTAAAACCATTCCCATTATTTGTAGCTATTGCAGCTGGCCAGTTATAATAGTTACCCAAATGATAGTGTTTGCACTGTCTTTTGTCCTCAAAAGGACAATCCTGAAGATCAGTAAAAGTAGTGTCATAAACATTCCAGGTATTAGAACCAGATGAAAGTACATATACTTCCCCTCCTTCCACCGAATATGGAATGTTGTAATCCCGAACCCAGTTGCTCACATCTGTAGTATTGGCCGTAGTATTTGGGTTCCATGTCGCATTAGTATTCCAGTTCGTCCAACCAAGATCTGTATTAGCATGAGTCAAAACCTTGTCATGCGCCAAATCCAAATCTAGATTCTGTGTCATCCAACAATGCCCATCATTTGCCTTTGCAATCCAATACGATTTATTATCACGAATATCCAGCACAAAAGCATCAGTGCCTATCGCGGTTGCGCTAGCGCAAATCTCTGGCGTCATATCCTGAATCAAAAATCTACAATCATTAGCCGGAATACCATCATAGTCGGATCCGCTCGTAGCCTCACGATAGCCATTGCCTTCAGGAATATACATCCCCTTCCCCGCCGCAGTATAAGCTATCTCATAAGCCCGTTGGAGCGTAGTCCCATAAGCACCACCACCCGAACCACCATCACCACCAGGATCATCAGTCGTGTCTGGCAAATTAGTCCATTGTGCATAAAGTGTAATTTGGCGATTTTCGCCAGCCTCCTCCGCATAGTATAAAGCCCCATCCGCATAATATCTCACGCCAGTACCTGTACCAGATGCCGTTGTGCTCCATCCCGCAAATCTCATTCCCTCAAGCGAGAATTGATTATTATTTAAAACAGTCGAGGAAGCCTGATAAATAGTTTGGTTGTTCATTGAACCAGTAGCATTCTCATTATTCTTATCAAAAATTATCGTGTCCCTATGAGAATTTGGATTCGCCACAACCTGAAAAGTCAAAGTATTAACATACGCACCAGACGTTTTTGTACCATCTACCTTTGCACCGAGAGTCATTACATAATTTGTGCCATTGGTTGGCTCATTGCTAGACCAAGAAACAGGAGTATTTGAATTAAGCACCGGAAGATAATCATCACCTACAACTTTATACCCCCAAGCATTAGCTGGAAAATTCGCTTGCGAAGCAGCTGCCTTTAGTGTCGGAATCACCGGCGCATTATCACCAGTGATCGTACTATGCGTAAGATCCGTAGTCGGAACAGACATTAACAAAGTATAACCATTGATACTATTCGTCGCTACTCTCACGGTAATGTCAGTATTCCCAAATACAGCACCAGAAAAAACAGGATTAAGTTCTATACTAGTGTTAGCAGGTACAGTTAACTCTAAAGCTGCATCCGCGACATCAACAGAAACTAAAGCTCCCTCATCGGCAAAAGTAACGATGCTAGGATGAAGCGCAAAAAGAGCAGACATAGCCAAAACCAAGCTAATTACCGCCCTTTTATTCATACTATTATTATACCATAAGCCTAAAGCTAAAATCTCTTCATTTTTTTAAACAATATGATATAATATAGATACCGTCTGGGTGTAGCACAGTTGGTAGCGCGCGACTTTTGGGAAGTCGAGGTCG
>CAMZIV010000001.1 GCA_947307355.1 uncultured Candidatus Saccharibacteria bacterium | reverse complement strand
CTCGACACCGGGCTTAAAAGGCCCGTGCTCTAACCAGCTGAGCTACCGACCCAGGTTGTCTGAGATATTATATCACAATTTTTTAAAAAAGTTAATACTTGGTGGGCGATACAGGAGTCGAACCTGTGACCTCGTCTACGTCAAAGACGCGCTCTAGCCAACTGAGCTAACCGCCCGCTCCAATTATTATAACACAAATCAAGAAAAAAGCACCCATTTCTGGGTGCTATTGCTAGTTGACGTAGCCTTCCGGAAATTTAAATGTTACCTCACCCTCAAGAAAGTAGGTCATAATTCCCAGAGAACGAGCTTTTACTCCAAGCTTGTAGGTTTTATCACGCACTTCATCAAAATGTTTATCGCGATATTCTATGTCTTTACGATTGAAGTCCTGAATAATTTTAGTTTCTTCTATATAAACACCATAAGCTAAGTCTTTTATTGTTTGCAACGGCTTTTCCGCAAATTCATCATAGTCTACAATCCAGTCCTGCTCCATGAGCCATTTTATGCTCTCAGGGTTTTTAAATACATTTGCAAAATGATATGCATCAAGTGCCCTATTCATAACAAAAACCTCATCTCCATGAGCAAATATTTCATCCAAAACACATTGCGGATAATACTTGGGATTATGGGTCATATCTGCAATTTCATATTTTTGCAAATATACCTTATCGTCAATTTTGATTTTCATATTAAAACCCTCCTTTAAATGAAAAAATCTAGCAATCTTAAAGAACTTAGTTACCTAACTATATAATTATAACATAAAAGTGTAAAAAAGTAAAGATACTAAGAGAGTGGCTCCGAGACGCTCGCACTTTGTGCTCGCTAGCCGTCGCAAAACTTTTGCTTCGCAAAATGTGGCTCCGGGACGCTCGCACTTTGTGCTCGCTAGCCGTCGCCACGTAAGAAAATAAAAAATGACCCTCTGGGTCGTTTTTTATTTTCTTGGTGGCTCCGGTCGGACTTGAACCAACGACACAAGGCTCTTCAGGCCTCTGCTCTACCAGCTGAGCTACAGAGCCAACCACGAAATAATTATACCAAATAATCTATTTTTTGCAAACTTTTTGTTTCTTGATGTAAGTTAGGTAATAACCGCCACCCACCAGCACTGCGCCACCAATAATATTACCAATTGTTACTGGCAAAAGATTGTATACTAAGAACCCTGCAAAGTTTAGTGGCCCGCCCGCTACGCCGTGCACCATGTTTTCAAAAATACCGGCCGGAACATAAAACATATTTGCTACCGAGTGTTCAAAACCGCACAATACAAACAACATGATTGGGAAGAAAACTGCCAAGATTTTGCCACTTACAGTCTCGGCACCAAACGCCATCCAAACTGCAATGCAAACTAGAAAATTACAGAGTACGCCACGAAGAATTGCCTCAAAGAATCCCATACTTACCTTTGCAGTGGCAGTCGTTACAACCGTATCGGCGATACCATCAAACACACCTGAGAGCACCACAACTAGCGCTACCAAGACTGCACCGATTAAATTTCCAAGAAAAACAAAAAACCAGTTTTTTAATAGACTCTTAAAATTAATCTTCCCATCTGCAAGCGCAATAGACATTAAATTATTACCAGTAAATAGTTCGCTACCCGCAATTACTACCATTGCTAGACCAGCCGGAAAGATACATGCCCCAGCGATTTTGCCAGCATAGACATTCCCAAAAGTCGCTGCCACGCCTGCCAATGCAATAAACGCGCCAGCAAACATTCCAAGTAATATCATTTTGCAAATTGGTAACTTTGCTTTTTTCTCGCCCACGCTTTCTGCCACCCTCGCAATTTCATCTGGTTTTAACATATACCTCCTATATTAGTTTTAGTATACCACAAAAAATCCCCCTCGTGTGAGGGGGATTTTATTAGAACTTAGTCTTTGGTGTTGCTTTTTGCAAAGCGAAGACCGGCAAGCACAGTTTCGTATACGAAACGGATGAATACCATCTCGAAGAGAAGACCAAAGAAGCCCCATGGATCACCACCAGTGGTGAGGGTTTGAAGAGCGTTCATTAGCTTTTCAATTGACATGAAGTAGAAAACGATTTTTGCTAGATCTTCAGCAAAGTTTGCTTTGAAAAGGCAAAAATTCTTGATATCTTCTACAAAATTGCGTTTTTCTTTGCCTTTTTTGAGGTAGGTAAAGAAGACGAAGAGTGCAATTGTGCCAAGTGCGGCGATCACAATTGTACAGATCTTCCAGCTGGTAGCAGCATCGAAGGTGCTAACACCAGTGGTATTAGATAGTTCGTTTAATAAAGAATAGACATCTGACATCTATAACTCCTTTAGTTATTATTACCCCAATTTTAGCATAAAAAATTAATTTTTGTAAAGATTTTTATTATAATATGATTATATGAATAGAGTCCCTCTAGCAGAGCGTATGCGCCCAACCAAATTATCCGAAGTGCTTGGCCAATCCGAGATTATTGGCGAGGGCAAAATCTTGACCGAAATCGTCAAAAAAGGCGAGCCGGTAAATTTGATTTTCTGGGGACCTCCGGGCACTGGCAAAACTACTCTTGCTCGCATTCTTGCAAACGAGTTTAAAGCCGACTTTATCGAAATTTCCGCTGTAACATCCGGCAAAAAAGATATTGAAGAAGTAGTTGCCCGCGCCAAAACCAACTGGAACCTAAAAATTCGCACCGTACTATTTGTAGATGAAATTCATAGATTCAACAAAGCTCAACAAGACGCATTTTTACCGCACGTCGAATCAGGTCTTATCACTTTAATCGGCGCCACCACCGAAAACCCTTCCTTTGAAGTTATTTCCCCACTACTTTCCCGCTCACGAGTCGTGGTTATTTCCCCGCTTTCAAAAGACGCCATCATAGAAGTGATTAAGCGCGCCATTAAAACCGAAAAAGCCACCAAGCGCGTTAGTAAAAAAGCAATTGATCTACTCGCCGAATTATCTGGCGGCGACGCCCGCTCCGCACTTGGCGACCTAGAACTCGCTTTATCTTTGTCCGAAAAAATTGATGAAAACGTTGTAATGGAAGCAGCCGGCCGCAAAATGCCTGGATACGACAAAAAAGGCGACAACCACTACGATACAATTTCTGCATTCATTAAATCGATGCGCGGCTCAGACACCGATGCGGCACTTTATTACCTTGCCCGCATGGTTCAAGCTGGCGAAGACCCAAAATTCATTGCGCGCCGCATGGTAATTTTTGCATCTGAAGATATTGGACTCGCCGGGAATGGCGCACTCAGCCTTGCCACCGCTTGTTTCCAAGCTGTAGAGCGTGTAGGTATGCCAGAATCTGGCCTCATCCTTGCTCATACATGTATTGCTTTGTCTAAATCTAAAAAGAATCGCGACTCCGCCGATGCTTGGTTTAAAGCTCTCGACATCGCAAAAAGCACCATGAACGAACCTGTTCCGACTTGGCTTAGAAATGCTCCAACCAAACTCATGAAAGATCTCGGCTACGGCAAAGGCCAACAGTGGACCTCTGGCTTCCATCTAGACAAAAACTATTTACCAGACAAAATTAAAAACGAAAAAATTTTTAAGGGGAGCATAAACTAAGTCTCAGGAGAGCGCTCAAGGGCGCTAGCCCAAGCTTTACTCTCCTTCGACTTAGTTTCTACTCCGTTTCTAAGAATGATCCGCTTTGGCGATTCCAGAGTTTGGCATACTCTCCATTTTTATTAAGAAGTTCTTTGTGGGTACCAGACTCAATTATTTTCCCATCATTCAATACGACGATTTTGTCCAGCCCAGCAATCGTAGACAAACGATGTGCCACCACAATCGAAGTTCTGCCTTCCATCAAATTAGAAAGCGCACCCTGAATTGCCGCTTCAGATTCAGAATCGAGCGCGGAAGTAGCCTCATCGAGTACTAAAATCGGAGCATCTTTCAAAATCGCACGTGCAATTGCAATTCTTTGTCTTTGCCCACCAGAAAGTTTCACACCACGCTCACCCACAAGTGTGTCATATTTGTCTGGAAGTTGGTCAATAAACTCATCCGCATTCGCAAGCCTTGCTGCTTCAAACACTTCTTCATCCGTAGCGTCCGGGCGCCCATAAGCAATGTTTTCAAAAATCGAACGATGGAAAAGTGAAGATTCCTGTGGCACATACGCAATCGCCTCACGCAGACTCTTTTGTGTGACATCGCGAATATCTTGGTTATCAATATAAATTGCACCGCTTCTCACATCGTCAAATCTAAGTAGCAACTTAGTAAGAGTAGATTTACCAGAACCAGACACACCCACAAGCCCCACACTCTGCCCCGGCTCAATTTCAAGGTTAAAATCAGAAAACAACTTTTCTTTTTGTTTTTCGTGAGTAAAGCCAACACGGCAAAATTCAATTTTTGCATCACTCACTTCTAGAACTTTGTCAGTTTTATCATCAATAATATATGGCATATCCAAAATCGCTACCATCTCTTTGGCATTGCCTAAGTTTTTATTAATATTACGGAGAATATGGTTAATCGTCCAGACATTGTTTAGAAGTGAATTTGCCAATGAATAAATAAATACAACACCAGCTAGTTCCAAACCAAACAAATTGTGGCTCATTATTACTAGAACCAAAAGTCCTACAAAAGTTGTAGTATTCACAGTGTTCATCGAAAGATTTCGCCAAAACGAAACTTTTGCCACGCCAAAAGTAGCAGTTCTAACCCTAGCGGTAGCTTTGCTAAACCTACCTCTTTCAAAACCTTCACGCGCATAGGATTTTACGCTCATCACGTTCGTAATCGAATCTGCCAGCTGGCCAGTCTGCTTGTTTTCGGCGTCAGCCAAATCTTCATCGAAGTGTCGAGTCTTATAATAAGTAGTAATCGCAACTGTCATATAAATGGAAACGTAAACAAACAGCACAAGCGCAAACTGCCAACACACAATCGCAGACACGCCAATTGAAAATATTACCGTCAAAAGTAGCGGATAAATATCCCATATAAAACCAGATTTCAGTCCGATAAATGCACTTGGTAACTTATTTGCTGCACTCGTCAACGACCCAGAAAATCTATTGTTATGAAAAGTCATGGACTGTTTAATAACTGCATCGAATGCAAGTTTAGACAAATACTCGCCACCAAGCGCATCGAGCGACCAGTCTAGCCAGTCAATCGCACGAATTATAAATATAGTATTGATTGCGGACGGGATCAAAGTCGCAAGAAGTATCCCTACATAATTTGCGAATTCAAAATCACCTTCCGAGATTTTTCCTACAATTTGCGAAGTGCCATATGGCACCACCACATTAGAAATAAAAATCCAGACTGGCACCAAAAGAAGTGTCAAAAAAGTTCGCAACTTGTATTGCATCAACGCTTTCCAAAAATAGTATAGCGTCCGCTTTACGCTTCCGGACTTTTTATCTTGTTTCATGATATAATTATAGCATGGAAGAAATAATTAGCTTATGCAAACGCCGTGGTTTTATATTCCCTGGCTCTGATGTTTACGGTGGCTTCGCCGGTACTTGGGACTTTGGTCCACTTGGCGTCGCCCTCAAGAAAAAAATTATGGACGAATGGTGGGACTACTTTGTAGAATCCCGTGATGATATTTATGGCGTCGACGCGGCTATTTTAATGAACCCTCGCACTTGGGTCGCTTCTGGCCACACCGCCACTTTTGCCGACCCACTCGTAGAATGCAAAGAATGCAAATCTCGTTTCCGCGCTGACAAAATTGCCGACGGCATTTCTGAGTCTGTCACCACCGAAGAATTTTTGGCCACTCACACTAAGTGCCCAGTTTGTGGTAAAGAAAATTGGGGGCCAATTCGCAAGTTTAACATGATGTTCACCACCCATGTTGGCGCAGTGCTCCCAGACGACGATGCTGAAATCGCCGAAAAAAATATCGCATATCTTCGCCCAGAAACTGCCCAAGGTATTTTCACTAATTACAAAAATATCGTCGACACAATTTATCCAGATATCCCATTTGGTCTTGCTCAACAAGGTAAGGCTTTTAGAAACGAAATTAGTCCTCGCGACTTTATTCTTCGCGACCGCGAATGTTCACAAATGGAAATTGAATATTTCGTTCGCCCAGACAATTGGGAGGCTGAATTCGAAAAAATGTATCAAGCCTGCGACGATTTCTTTAAGAATCGCATGGGTCTAGACCTCGGCAATATCAACCACCTAGAAGTTGCACCAGAAGACCGCGCTCATTACAGCAAACGCACCGTAGATTTTATGTTCAATTATCCAAACGGTGAAGAAGAGCTTATGGGTCTAGCTTACCGCACCGATTTCGACCTTACAAACATTGCTCGTGAATCCGGCAAATCCATGGACTATCGCGATAAAGTTACCGGCGAAGCATTCGTACCACACGTAATCGAGCCATCCATTGGCGTAGAACGCTTGGTGCTTGCCGTACTTTCTACTGCTTATACAGAAGACGAAGTAAACGGCGAAAAACGCGTAGTGTTGAAACTCCCAGAAAACCTTGCCCCATACAGATTCTGTGTTTCCCCACTGCTTAAAAACAAGCCAGAACTCGTCGCAAAAGCCAAAGAAGTCTACGAAATACTTCGCAAAAAATACGTTAATGTCACTTGGGACGATTCCGGCAACATCGGCAAACGCTACCGCAAGCAAGACGAAATCGGTACACCAAAGTGTGTCGTGATCGACTTCGATACATTAGAAGACAATACTGTCACCGTCCGCGATCGCGATACTACCGAACAAACACGCGTTTCAATTAACGAACTATAAGCAAACAAAAATACCCCCTTTCGGGGGTATTTTTTATTTACTTGTTATTCCAACGTTCAATTGCGTCAGCAATAACTTTCTTAGCTTCGTCGATACCTTCGAATGCTTTAACTTCAGTAGTACCAGGCTTCTTAAGATCTTTGTAATGATTGAAGTGGAATTCAATTTGTTTAATAGTCTGCTTTGGCAAATCTTCGAGAGAATTGTAGCAGTCACCGTTGTTGCGATCATCTGCAGGAACACAAATAATTTTATCATCAACTTCACCACCATCAACAAACTTCATTACACCAAGAATTTTAGCTTTCATCCAAATACCAGTAGTAAGTGGTTGGTCAGTGATCATGAGAACATCAAGTTCATCACCATCCTCATCGATAGTTTGTGGAATAAAACCATAGTTGCATGGTTTTGCGAAAGCCATTGGCTCAACGCGATCTAGCATAAAGCAAGCGTGTTCACGGTCCCACTCAATCTTGTGGTTAGAACCAGTTGGGATTTCAATTACTACATTTAGTTCACCGTTTTCATAGTCCCCCGGGGTCAAAACTTTATTAAAGTCTGCCATTTATTTCTCCTTTTTATCAGATAATTATATCACATTAGTCTTCGCCATTGTAGCCGTAGTAAAAACAACTTTCCCGGTCGAATTCCTCATCCCCCATAATACTTTTTACCGACTCACGCGTATCAGTTGCAGTCACACCCTCATACTCATCCTTGTTCATACTAAATATAATATATTTGCCATTAAGCGCTTTACTATTTGCCCAGTCTTTGCCGTCCATCGAAATTTTTTCGTTGGCTTTTCTGGCCACTTCGTTGTCTTTGTATTCATAAAATACTTTTACGCCGGTAATCTCATCGCCAGAATAATAATACACAACGTGCGTAATTGGTGGCACATATTTACTATCTTCAAAACCAGTCGTCTTAGCATCCATCGACAATACAATTTTTGTATCATCAGTCACAAAATAATCGTCATCATAGGTAACCCTATTCATAAAAAACAAAGTGGTAACCACAGCAATCAACAGTAATACAATAAAAACACTAAAAACAGTTTTTCCGTTAATAATCCGTTTTTTCTCTTTCATTTTTTCTCCTTTGTCTAATTTTACCATAAAAACTATAGTTTATTCAAACCTCGCGCAATATGCAAAATCAAAGGTATCATTTTTTCAGAACCTTTAACTTTAGTAGACGTAAGAAGCTTTGTCGAAATCATTAGTCTCATCATTTTGATTTCATTGCCAGAGATTCGCCCACCTGCTCGTTTCATTAATGCATCATCACCAAAATCCCATTCGTATTCACCATCCGGCGTGAGCAAATCCCCGTCCGTATCACGATACAAATTCACTTGTTCGCCCGAAGCCCGAAGATAATTTAACAAAAACCACACCTCCACTAGTTCCAAACTAACCCCATCGTTTATCGCAGACAAAACTTGGTCTGTGATTTTAAAAAATTCCGGATTGTCCGAATGTTCTGCCGCCACACTAATCTTTTTTAAAACAAACGCCGCCAGTTCCATTTTAGAAAGGTCACAAATAATCTTGTCATAAAACCGTATCATTTTTGCACTCGTGATCACACCAAATTCACTTTTACCTTGATGGATATTAACATCAATCAGTGAAAACATCTCTACACTGCCAGCCAGTTTTGATTTTTCTTTTCTCACACTTTTGGCGATTGCCAAAATTTTGCCAAGCGGCGTAATCAAATTCAAAATTCTATCCGCCTCACCATAATTAGTTCGCCGAAGCACATATGCATTAGTTCGAATATCTTTATTTTGCATATTTATCCGCGTATCCTTTGATTTCTGCCGGCGTCATTGTGTCTTTACTTAAATACCCCACCACACCATACGCACTCAAGTTTTTGCCTGAAAAATCCAACGAGCTCACCACCACAATTGGAATCGCCGCAGTGTCAGAATAAGAAACCATTTCGTTTAGAAAAGTAAAGCCATCCGGACCCGTCAAAAGAATATCCAAAAAAATCAGCTCGGGCAATTCCTCGTCCAATACATGCATCGCTTCAATCGCATTTGAAAAAATCCGCGTTTCTTTTTTTGCTGCGTCCGCAATGCATTTTGCCATCACAAGATCATCGTCAATTACAAAAATCATCTAACCTCCAAACAAACTTGCTTGTCGACTCACCGGAACTTCCACATAGAATGTCGTACCATCGCGATGTCTTACCGCCCCCACATTAGCGTGCATATATCGCGAGAATTTAGATGCAATATAAAGCCCCAACCCAGACGAGCCCGGGCGCATCGCAATCGAAAGTGGCTTTTCTACGAATCCTCGTTTCATCTCGCGCCACACATCACTTGGCAAAGCCGGTCCAAAATCTCGTACTGAGATCATCACTTTGCCGTGTTTTTCATTCACGGTTAATTCAGAACTTGTTTCCGAATCCGAATAATGAATTGCATTCAAAAGAAAATTATAAATCACGCTATGTAACAAATCGCGATTCGCCACCACCAGTCTCGCGCGGTTTTTATAATTAATCTTCAAAGTTTTCTTATTTTCTCTAAACAAATAGTTCAGTTCACTAGCCACATCGTCGCATACAGCACGAACCGCCACCGGCTCCATTTCAAACAAGCCTTCTTCGAGCCGACGAATTTTCACCAAATCATTTACTTGTTTAATTGCGCGCTCAGAAACTTTGATCATTTCAGAGCGAATCTCTTCGCCATGTTCATCCAAACCATCAAGAGAAAAGGCAAGCTGCCGCATCACAGCGATTGGCGCTTTTAGTTCGTGCGCCGCCACCAGAATGCCATTTACCTCCATCTCCATGCCCCCATTATAACACAATCTAGGCGTTGAACTGGACTGTCTCTAGAAGTTTGTTGAAGTCCGCCTCAAACATCACAGAATCGGTTTGAATAATTGCGGTCTTGTCGCGAATCTTGAATATTACAATGTAGCCACTAAACTCTGTACCAGGAATAGTACCAGTATATCTATTGGCATTAATGCCATTAAATGTCACGGATTGCATACTAAGTTTCGCATTTTTTACACTAGTATATTTGCTGTATTCCGAAACTACGCTTTCAAAATCTTTATCACGAATCGTAACCCTTAGGGCCATCAAGGTTTTATCACTAACTGCATCAACCTGGATAGGGTTGAAATACGCTTTAAAGTCGCCTCCGTTTGAGGCATCAGCAGCAACGTATACGCTCCAGGTTTTTGGATATTGAAAACTCAGCTGGCCGTAATCTACCGGACCAGAAAAATCACGATAAGGGAATTTTTCGCGTTCCAAAAATTCTTGCTCAAGTTGTGCGGCTTGTTTGTCTTTCGCTTCAGCCACCGCCACTTCAATCTGGCCATTTACATCAGTACTCGCTTCGTTATATTGCATCATTTTCCAAACAAACAAACCAAAGAAAGTGAGCATCAAAATAGAAAGAAAAACAATTACGATAATAAAAATCAAAGTACTGTGATCTTTCTTCTCAACCGGAACGGTTGGAACTGGCTTTGGCGCCACCATCGAACCACCACCTGTAGGCATAGTTGCTTGCGGCATCGTCTGAATCGGCTGTACCGGCTGCGCAGGTTGCATTTGCGGCATCTGATAGTTATCCATAAGCATATTATAACACTATTTCGTAAAATCTTGAGCCAAAACTTCGATTTCGTTTTTGAGCTCTTCGAGATCTTTCTTAGCATCTTCGGCCAGAGCGATCGCCTCTTTGTATTTTTCTGGCGCTTCCTCTAGCTTGAAATCTTCAGAATAAAACCATTCGGTCTTTTCGTCGAGTTCAGCAATCTTTTGATTTAGTGATTTATTTTCTGTCATAAACATCCTTTATTTCTGCATTAATTTCTTTATCATATGTTGTAATTTTTACAACACTACCAGGAGAAACCTTACCGGACAAAATCGCATATCCTTGACGCAAAACTTTTTCTGGATTCATCGCTTCAAGGACTTTAATTCTTTGAGTTAATTGAGATTCAAGTTGGTCTAGTTTTGTCAAAATCAAATCACGAATCGTATTTAGTTTTTCCGCATCATCACGAACCCGCGCATCAATTTTTGAAATCACCAGATTCTTGATTCTAATTACAGTATTATTAATATTCTCTTTAATCGCTCCGCGATCTGGCGTCAACATTTCCGCAGCATTAGAAGGCGTAGAAGCTCTTACGTCCGCCGCTAAATCCGCCAAGGATTCATCAACTTCATGTCCAATACCTGTAATCACTGGAATTTTACTAGCTGCAATCGCACGCGTCAAAGCCTCATCGTTAAAACAAGACAAATCATCCGCCGAACCGCCACCACGAAGAATCGCAATCACTTGCACATCGCCACGCTCATTAAAATAATTCAGCGCCCGAATAATCTGGTCCGGCGCATCCATTCCCTGCACCTGCGTGTGCGCAACTTGCACTTTAATTCCGCCCCATCTCGCATTCAAAATCTTAATAAAATCTGCATAGCCCGCCGCCTGCGTAGAAGAAATCACGCCAAGTTTTATCAGATCCTTCGGCAAAGGACGTTTCTTGGCAGGATCAAACAAACCTTCATCTCCCAGTTTCTTCTTCAACAGTTCAAAAGCTTTTTTCAGGCTTCCCTCGCCCATCGGTTTTACTGCGTTTACTGTAAAAGAAAACTTTCCCCACTTCGTAAGTTTTGGTGTACCGCGCACCACCACCTTCATACCATCTTCAAGCGGTACGCGCAATTGATAAACCGACATAAAACACGGCACACTAGTTTCTTCATCCTTGATATCAAAGAAAACCCACTTTCCCTGATTGACTTTAAAACTCGCTACTTCACCAGCAACGAGCACAGACGGATAAGCATAATCTAGAGTTTGGTTAACTACCGACACAAAATCAGTCGGAGTGAACACCTCATTTTCCATCTTTTTTCCTAATAGCTTTGTAATACGGGCCTGTACCAGTCGCGATAGTAAACAGAAGTGTAAAGACGCGGGTCATTACAGTCACGATTGTGGCAGTTGGGAAATCTACACCAAGCGCAATCATCACGCCAGCCATGCCAAGTTCGTATAGGCCGTAAGGCACGATACCATCAAACACGGAGCCGATTGCTTCACCTACCAAAATAAACGGCAAAAGTTCTGGACGCCCCAAAGAAATTGCCACTATCCAATAAGTTGCAATTTCAAAGAAGCTGTATATGAGGCCCCAAAGTGCCGGGAGCCTCAAAGACTTTTTATCTTTCTTTACAATCAGCACACACTCGTGAATATCTTTAAAATAATCATCGATTTTTTGAGGCTCAAGTAGAATTTTGATTCTCCCGAAAGAAATAATCCTCATAGATCTGTTTGCAAAACCAGAAATAATTCTTGAGAAAAAGCCAATACGTTTTGTACTACTCGCTACAAACACAATAATTGAAAGCGCAATAAACACACCCGCATTCATGAGAAGCGATACCCAAATAATCCAAGTGGCTTCTGGTGGAATTAGCCCGAGCACCATCAAAATCACAATAGCAATTAGCGCTTGGAAATAATTTACAACTGTAGTAACAGCATAGCGGAAAATATAAAGGAATGATGCTTGCCCAGCCGTAATTCCAAACGGTTTAAGTCTAAATGAAAGATAGGCAAGCCCGCCAAGCCCGCCAGCCGGCACAGCATGATTTACAAAGTTTAGCTCCGTAGAAATCAAAAACTTGTCTTTTTTCGTAAATAACTTTGCAACTTTTTTCGAAAGATATGTAAAGAAAATTTGCCCACAAGCATAATACATAAATAACTGTTCTGGGATTAGAAGCAATAGTACAATTAGATTTGCTTCTCTTAAGTGATACCAAGTTTCAACAATGTCTGGCCAGTTTTGGTAGACTACATATCCCACAAGACCCACAGTAGCAATCGACAAAATCGTGCGGAAAGAAACCTTAAACTTTTTCTTAGACATAATAAGATTATACCACAGTTATGATATAATATTAGATATGAAATATCTCGCGGTTTTGGGGCGTCAACCAGAAATTTCCCTTGCCGAACTTGAGGCACTTTTTTCTGATGTTAAACAAATTTCCAAATCTCTAGCTACTTTTACTGCCGAGTCAGTCGATATCAATCGCCTTGGTGGCAGCATCAAGATCGCCGAAGAATTAAACGAAAAACCTCTAGATTTTTTGCAAAATGCACCAGACGGTAAAATTACTATCGGCGTTAGTGACTATAGCAAAAACGCCTCTGCTCGCTCCGCCAAAACTGAAGCTTTGAAATTAAAACAAATTCTGGTTCGCCATGGTCGCTCTGTTCGCGTAGTCGAAAGCCGCGACGCTATTCTCTCTACCGCTACTTCCCTTCATAATGGCTTATCTGGCAAAAACGAACGTAAATTCGAGCTTATTAAGTTGGATAATGATTGGTTCCGCGTGGTTGGCGTACAAGATATCGATGCCTACACTAAGCGCGACCAAGCCCGCCCGGCCAGAGACGCCAAAGTCGGTATGCTCCCACCAAAGCTCGCACAAATTCTCATCAATCTTTGTGGTCCACTCCCGGCTGGCTCTCGTATTCTTGACCCATTCTGTGGCACCGGCGTAGTACTCCAAGAAGCACTCCTCATGGGCTACAGTGCCTACGGCACTGACCTCAGTGAAAAAATGGTAGATTACACCAAGAGAAATCTGGAATGGTTGGTTCGAGGGAATCCGGAGGCTGGCAAGCCGAGGACGAGCGCGCCTCGCCCGTGCCGACGGGACGAGGCGACGCGGCCCGAGAACAAACCGTTCCAAGTTTCTATAGGTGATGCTACCAGCTTTCAATGGGAACAGCCGATAGACGCTGTCGCCTGCGAAGGCTATCTTGGCGCACCAATGTCGCAGGCCCCTGCCGAGATCAAGCTAAAAGAGCAAAAACAAGAGTGTGGCAGTATTATTCTAGGATTTCTCAAAAATTTAGCCGGGCAAATCGAGCCTAAAACGCCAGTTGTTATCGCTACCCCAGCTTGGCTAAGGCCAAACGGCACCTATTCCCGCCTAGAAATTGTTGACGAAATTGAGAATATGGGGTATAATGTTATGAATAAATCGCGCGAGGGGCTTCTTTATCATCGAGATGACCAAATTGTCGCGAGAGATATAATAATATTAAGGAAGAAATAAATGTCACACGTAAAAGCTGGCGGTACCGCCAAGAACGTCCATAACAATGCTGGCCAGCGCCTAGGCGTAAAGCGCTTCGGTGGCCAAAAAGTTAAAAACGGCGAAGTACTAGTTCGCCAAACTGGTGCTACCAAAATTGCAGGCCCAGGTACTTACATGTCCCGCAATTTCACTATTCACGCAGCAAAAGACGGTGTAGTTACCTTTGTAAAAACAAAGAAAACTCACTTCTCCGGCAAATCTTTGCCACGCATCCGCGTAGAAGTCCGCTAATTAAGCATTCAAAAAATAGCCCCGAGGGGCTATTTTTTTATTTAGCAATACAACGAACCGAGTAGCCAAAACTACGAGAATAACTGCTCTGTGCTCCAATATCAGACGTAGTCACACCCAAATAATACATTGATGCTGCATATGAGCCTCCACTAGCAAATGTCGAAGACCAAACGAGAGAAGTATTATTACGGTTATACACCGAGCCGCCATCAAAATGGCCTGAGAGAGGAAGACGAAGAGCATTTCTAAATCTAGTATACTGGTTGTCTCCACCAGCAATATCCGGGTACTTATTCAGCAATTTTTGAAATTCGGCACCATCTGGTCTATCCGTAGCATCATAGTTATAACCAGTTGGCATTCTCCAGTTTGCAGGACAAATATCATATTCCGCGTCAATAGCAGTTTTTGGTTTATCTACTCCATCGTAATAAGCAACATCATCATGGCCATAACAATAACTACCAGCAGAAGCAGCACAGTAGTTATAATATATACCTACTTTATATCCACCAGTTGTAGATATTGTGTCTGTCGGGACTGCATTTTTATCGGAAGCGCTTATTAACGGTGCAGAATAACTACGAGAAGAAACCCAGTCCGCCACTCCAGCTGTAGCAAGATTACCATATGGGTCATTAGCAAAAACACGCACAGCAGTGCCGAATAACGCATTCAAAGAAGTATTATCCGCGTTGGTGTTAGCAGAAGTGATTCTAGTGCTAGCCCCAGTAGCAGTGAGATCGAGGGCGAGATTATCAAGTAGCCAGCATCGTCCATCCGCTAATTTGCCCACATTATATATATTGCCATCACGGATATCCACTAGTTGGCTAGTTTGCCCAGTAGTAATTGTAGAACAAATAGACGTAGACATATCACTTAACTTATATTTATCAGAGGTAGCATCTTTAGTTTTATTTGCCCTATCATAAGCCTCATCAAAAGTAATTTCTTTCCACTGCGCATAAAGCGTAGTAGATGTACCAGAAGCAGGAACAGTGAAAGTGTCTTCATCAATATAACTTGTACCAGTGCCATCTGGCTCCGTATCCCAACCATCAAAGTCATATTCAGCCCTAGTAAATAGGTTCGCATCTAGGGTAGCAGTGCTGCCAATAATTCTTTGATCCGGCATCGTGCCAGTACCATCATTAGCTTCAAATACAATTGTATAAGTACGATTCCACATTGCAGTAAGTGTCAAATTATTCGTTGTTTGCATGCTAGTAACAAATGTATCGCCTGGCTCATAAATATTACCGGCACAAGAATCAATACCGTTCGTGGCGGTCACTGCGTCATCACACCAATTATTAAATGTATAACCAGTTCTAGTTGGAACATTTGAAGAAATAGTGATGTCAGTATCTTCAAGATCGCCAGCTTGGTTTGCTGGCATATTGCCTACTTCATCCGTGGTATTGTCGTCATAAGTTATAGAATATCCTACTGGATTTGCCACAGCCACAACTACAAAAGTATTAGAATAGCGTCCGGTAGGAAGTGTATAGTCTGCCTTTGCACCAAGAACAAGTGTGTAAGAATTAGCATCAGTATTTGCAGAATTAGTAGCATCAAGCGTGGTGCCTTCAGTAGTTGGTGCTGGAATATAGCTTGAGTTAGCAGCAGAGTTCACTTTGCTTGGAAGTAGACCCCAGTTACCATTATTAAAATCATTTGCAGAAGAAGTAGTCGAAATAGAACTAAACTCGTGCGCTCCATTTACAAGTTTAGATGCATCAGAACCAGAAGTGCTGGCTAGAATGCTAAGCGTATAACCAGTGTAGTTATTTGTTGCAACGGTAAGAGAAGCTGGGTCACTAGCATTAAAGGTACCATTTGGATTGTCCACACTAAGATCAAGGTTAATGTTTTCTGCGGTCATAGAAAGAGTAGTTTCACTTGGAGCAGGAGCTGCCAAAGTATCTGAGGAGCTACTCGCTACCGGGAAGAAAGCTAGGCCGAACAGTACCAACAAAAAGCTTGAAGCGACGAAGGCGGATACATGTATCCTCTTTAATAAAACAATATGAGTGTGGAGCATTTTTGTTTTACCTTTTTATGTTTATGACCTAATTGTGATTTTATTATACAATATGCTTACGCTAAATGCAACAAAAAACTCCCTATTTTTTTAGGGAGTTTTCCACAGGCTAATTATTTTACAACTGCAAACTTGTTTTTGCCTTTTTTAATAATGGCAGTTTGTTCAATATTGATTTCGTCAGTAACTTTTGCACCATTTACAGATACAGCACCTTGCATGATGAATTCGCGAGCCTTCTTCTTTGATTCAGCCAGGCCAGTATTAACAAGCAAATCTACAATATTTACACCGCGCTCAGCCACTGGCAAATACTTTGCAAATTCATTAATCTCGTCTGCGCTAAATTCAGCAAAGTTTGTATCGCGATTAAATAGCAACGCGGTCAAATTCTCAACTGCTTCCGCATTTTCTTTGCCATGTACTACTTCAGTAGCGCCACGAGCAAGTGCTTTTTGCGCAATGCGTTCTTCCGGGCGCTCGTTGTGCTGGCGAAGAATTTCTTCAATTCTCTCAGGTTCAAGCAAAGTATAAATCTTAATTAGATTTGCCACGGCTTCGTCAGATTGGTTCATCCAGAATTGATAAAAATCAAAGATCGAAGTATAGTTACCAGAACCATTGTCAGAGCCAGCTAGCCACACAGCATTGCCTTCAGACTTACCAAATTTACGGCCAGTTACTGGATCAATCACAAGTGGAGTAGACCAGACGTCGGCCACTGCATCCTCAAGTCTCTTAATCAAATGAATACCAGAAGTACAGTTACCATACTGGTCAGCGCCACAAAGCTGCAAAGCTACGCCATACTTACGATAAAGATGTAGAAAATCATAACCCTGAATCAGCGTGTAAGAAAACTCAGCATAAGAAATACCAGCACCACCTTCACCAATACGTTTTTGTACAAATTGGCGATCGAGCAGCTGTGTCATTGAGAATGATTTACCTACCTCACGCAAGAAATCCAAGAATTTAATCTGAGAGAACCAATCATAGTTATCTACCATAGTAAGGTTATCGGCCTTCACTACACGTGCAATTTGTTCACCAATACATTTTTTGTTATGTTCAACTTCTTCGAGTGGTTTTAATTCTCTTTCGCCATTCTCTTTTGGATCACCGATTTGGCCGGTTGCACCGCCAACCAAGAGATACGGCTCATAACCATGGCGCACAAAACAAGCACACATCATAAGAGCTGCGAGATTGCCAATCGTAAGAGAATCTGCGGATGGATCTGCGCCCCAATAGAACTTTTTGGATTCACGGGTGTCAAGATCCTCGATATTATCAATAGTAGTCTCGGCTACAAAGCCACGATATTTTAGTTCTTCAGATAATTTCATATTTATACTATACCATATCTAGCGCGCTATATCTAGTGTGCCACATCTAGCGTTGCACCCTCACGCGCTTTATTTGCCCACTGGTCCGCGAGCTCATTATTCTCGGTGCCTACATGTCCACGCACCCAAACGAGCTCTACTGGATTATTAGAATATAAATCATATAATTCTTGCACCAAATCCAAATTTTTTATCTCGCCAGTCTTTTTCTCCCATCCATTTTCCTTCCAAGCCGGGGCCCATTTTGTCAGCACATTAATCCAAAATTCTGAATCCGAATGAATTTCACACGGCTCTTTGTCAGCATATTTAATCGCAGCAATCATCGCCATGCCTTCCATCCGAATATTCGTAGTGTCCTTATCGCGGCCAAGTGCCACTGGCACTACATTTCCATTTTTATCTTCAAGCACCGCGAACCCTCCTGGTCCAGGATTTGGCGAAGCGCTACCATCAGTCCATAGAATTTTCATAGTTTTATTATATCACCATCCAAAGGTCGGCACATCATCCGGAAACGGATCATTATCTTCAAAATCATCATCAGTAAATCCATCGCCGTCTTCGTCTTTAAACCCAGACGAACCATATGGATTATAACCAAGCTCAGTTAGAAACCTAGATGGCATATTGTAATTACGACTTCCGTACGTATAGCGCGAGGCCGCATAGGTTAAGAAAAGCCTCTTCATCGCACGAGTCATCCCTACATAAGCAAGGCGCCTTTCTTCTTCTAGTGACGCCTGGTCATCCGCTCTACCACTCGGGAAAAGCCCCTCTTCCATACCCACAATAAATACCACCGGAAATTCCAAACCCTTTGCCGCGTGAAGCGTCATAAGTGTTACTGAATTTTTTGCGCTCTTTTCATCGGCGCTAGACATAAGTGTGGCTTCCGCAAGAAAGTCATCCAAGTTTTCAAACGTCGCTGCCGTAGCTGCCATTACTTCAAGGTTCCCCATTCTGTCTTCTGCACTCGGAGTGCCATCGTCAGTTAGAGCCTTAAAATCAAAATACGAAATAATATTTTTTACAATTTCACCCGGATTATCATCAATAGAAGTCTTCTTTACAAAATTAATGAGTCTAAGTAAACCATTTTTGGCCTTGGTCGCAAAAATTACATCCGGAAGGTCTGCGTTAAAAAGTGGCTTCTCGTCATCAATCGCCGAAATCGCCGCGAGAATTTTGCCGAGTGACACTTCACCCACACCAGAAATTACATTCTTAAAAACTCTTTCCAAACTCACTTTGTCGCGCTGGTTTACGAGCACTTTCAAAATCGCCAGTACATCCTTAATTTCCTTACGATCATAAAATCTTACGCCGCCCACAATTTTGTACGGAATATGAAGATCTAAAAATGCACGCTCAAAAGTATACGACTGCGCATTCGTGCGGTATAGAACCGCAAAATCACTATAGTCTGGATATTCGCGCTTCATATTTAAAATCTTCATCGCTACAAATGTAGCCTCGGCATTCTCGTCGTTTAATGATTCGATGTCCACCGGCTCGCCATCTTCCGCTTCCGTAAACAAAGTCTTGTCCGTACGGGTTTCATTTTTGTTAATTACCTTTTGCGATGCAGTCAAAATATTCCCAGTCGAACGATAATTTTGTTCTAGTTTAATAACCTTAGCTCCTGGAAAATCACGCTCAAAATGCAAAATATTTGTAAAGTCAGCTCCACGCCATGAATAAATCGACTGCCAATCGTCGCCCACTACACAAATATTTCGTTTTTCATTTACGAGCAGCTTCACCAACTGATATTGAATTGTATTAGTATCCTGATACTCATCAATCAAAATATGTTCAAATTTGTCCTGCCATTTTTTGCGAATGTTTGGGTTATTCGCAAAGAGTTCCAAAGTGCGAAGAAGTAGATCGTCAAAATCTAGTGCATCCATACTGCGTTTTTCTTTTTCGTACGCCGCAAATACTTTTGCGATATCATTCTGATTTGGATAAATCGCCTTCGCAGCGTATCCTTCTGGATCATTTCCCTGATTCTTTTCCGTAGAGATGATCGCTTGAATCGACTTTGGTTTCAAATTCTTATTGTCAGAAAGTTTCAAATCTTTAAGAACCCGGCGAATCAAAGAAATTTGATCGTCCGCATCATAAATCACAAAATCACGAGAAAGCCCCGCCGCTTCCGCCTCAATCCTCAGAATCTTCACACAAATCCCATGGAACGTTCCCATGTATGGCATAAAACTTCTCGGTGCATCGCCATTTTCATGCAACAAATGAAAAAGTCTTTCGCGCATTTCATTCGCAGCTTTATTAGTAAACGTCACCGCCAAAATATTTTGCTCGCGCACACCGTGGGCAATCAAATTCGCAATGCGATGCGTAAGAGTCTTAGTTTTCCCAGACCCCGCCCCCGCCAAAATCAACACTGGCCCTTCCAAGGTCTCCACTGCTTCTTTTTGCGCAGGATTTAGTCCATCAAGAATCATTATTTAATTATATACCAGTAAGTGGTACGATGTCAGCACCTAAATGACGAAGTCTGGCGGCAAAATCTTGATAGCCGCGATTAATTGGATAAACGTTACGCAAAATCGAAGTACCCGGCGCAGCCAACATACCAATCAACACCACCACCGCAGGGCGAAGTGCTTGTGGAGTTACCAACTCTGCCGAACGCCAATTAGTAGGACCATTAATGTAGACACGGTGCGCATCAAGAAGGTCCACCTTCACATTTAAATTCGCGAGCTCAGTAATATATACCGCGCGGTTTTCAAACACCCAGTCATGAATCAAAGTTCGACCTTCTGCCACCGCCGCAATCACGGAAAAGAACGGAAGATTATCAATATTTAGCCCTGGGAAAGGCATCGGATGAATTTTGTCTACTGGCGCAATTAACTTAGATTTTTTAATCACCAAATCCACCAACCTTGTTTTACCATTCGCCGAAAAATATTCTTCAGACTTTTCAAATTTCACATTCATATTTTTGAGAACTTCAAGCTCAATCTCGAGAAATTCAATCGGTGCACGCGAAATCTTAATCTCAGAATTCGTTACAAGCGCCGCCGCGATAAATGACATCGCCTCGATTGGATCTTCAGACAAATGATATTCAACATCTGTATTGATACGTGGCCTGCCCCAAACAGTAAGCGTAGTTGTACCAATACCAGAAATCTTTACGCCAAGTTTTTCGAGATAAAAACAAACGTCCTGCACCATGTAGTTTGGCGAAGCGCCAATGATTTTGGTCTTACCTGGGAAAAGTGCAGCCGCCATCAAAACGTTTTCCGTCACCGTGTCGCCACGTTCGGTTAAAACAATATATTTATCTTCGTGACTTTTTAGCATGGTCTGATCTACTTCCACATCATAAAAACCACTATCGCTCGTAGCATCAACCTTAAGACCAAAACTTTCGAGCGCCTTTAGATGTGGCTCTACTGTACGTACACCCAAAGAACATCCACCAGCATATGGAAGCTGGAATTTCTTTTGGCGATGAAGCAAAGGCCCTAGGAACATAATGATCGAACGAGTTTTTCTAGCTGCTTCAATATCCATTTCGTCAAGCTTCAATTCGCGCGGTGATATAATTTCTAGGTCACGATGACGGTTTTGCCAATGACATTTTACGCCAATTGATTCCAAAACTTCAATAATTCTAAAGACTTCTTCGATCCTAGCAACACGATGAAGCACGGTTCTGCCAGTATTTAGAAGTGCCGCACAAAGAAGCCCAACCGCTGCATTTTTAGAAGTATTAACGGTAATTTCACCAGTCAGTTCCTTGCCGCCACGAATTCTAAAACTCTGTGATACGGAATCATTAATAGAGAGAATTTGGTTGCCAAGCGCTTCGGAAAGCTTCTTAATCATTTCTAGTGACACATTTTGGCCACCTTTTTCAATGCGGTGAATTGCAGACTGCGAAGAGCCAACTGCTTTTGCAAGATCGCCCTGCGTCCAGCCTTTTTCAAGACGCATCTGCTCAATAGTTTCACCAATCACTTCTTGGTAAGTTTTTGCTTTTTTCATAACAAAAATTATATCACGTGGCGCATATCATGTAAATAAAATTATTGTTCTACTACTTCAATTCCTGGCAAACTCTTGCCGGACAAAAACTCCAGCGCCGCACCACCACCAGTAGATACCAAAGAATACTTTAGCTCTGGTTTCTCGGCCATCAAATTCTCAACAAATCCAGTTGTGTCACCACCACAAATCACGCTCGTAACGTCATCTTTTTTACCAATCTCTTCGGCAATAATTGTAGAAGCAGTAGCATAGGCTGGGTCTTCTACCTTACCAAGCACGCCATTCCAAATAATGGTTTTAGCATTCGCAACATATCCAGCAATCACACCAGTAGAAAGCGGGCCGATATCTAATTTCGTCCCTTCCCCATCCTCATCAAAATCTTCCGCCACATAAATCTTATCCGAAGCCGGATAACCATCTGCCGCAATCTTACCGCCCACCACAATTTGGTCAGCAATCTTATTAAACTTATCAATCAAAGGTTTTTTATCATCCACTTTTGAACCACCGATAATAAGTAACAAAGGCTTTTCTGGGTTATCAATCACCTTATACAAATTTGTAATTTCTTTCTCCAAAAGAAGCCCAGCGTATACTGGCAAATGATTTGCAATTGCTGAAGTAGAAGCATGAGCACGATGTACTACAGCAAATCCATCTTGCACAAATACTTCCGCGCCAGTAGAGTCAACAATCTCGCGAATAAACTCATCGTCATTTCCTTCTTCGCCAGCAAAGAAACGTAAGTTTTCAAGTAACAAAATCCCACCTTTAGTTAGCTTTGAAACTGCTTCTTCTACATCCGGGCCAGAAACATCAGCTACAAACCCTACGTTTGGAAGCATCTTATTAAGCGCATCGGCCACTACTTTGAGCGACAAAGATTTGTCCCTGCCCTCCGGACGACCCATATGTGAAATCAAAATGATTTTAAGAGCGCCAGCCTCACGCAAATATTCAAGTGTAGGCAAGCTTGCGCGAATTCTTAAGTCATCCGTAATCTTTCCCTCATCCATCGGCACGTTGTAATCCACGCGCACCAAAACAATTTTACCTTTTACGTTGATGTCACGAATAGTTTTCATATTTCTCCTTAAATATGTCTTACTTGGATAGTATCTGTGCCCATCTTTTCTTTGTCACCGGAAACAATCACGGCGAGCAAATCTTTTTCACCCTCTTTTAGTTGCAAGTACCCAGATTTCTTGAGTTCCTTACCTAGATCAAAACCAAACGTTTCAGAATATGGCCTTACAAATGCAGAGTTTGCATATGTCAGCGCGAGCTGGTTTGCCACCCGCGCATTAGCCGTTACAGAAATAATTGGTACATTTGGACGTTGTGCTGCCATCGTAATAGCAGTCGTACCAGAAGCAGTCTGACAAATAATTACATCAGCATCGATTCTCTCTGCAAGACGAGCTGCAGTATCAGAAATCGCATCATATACCTCAAACTTACCCACCGGCAAATCCGAAATGTGAGCAATACGAGAATGATTCTGTGCATAAAGAATTACCTTCTTCATTTCTGTCACAGCTTCGACTGGATATTTGCCATTTGCTGTTTCGTCAGAAAGCATTACTACGTCCGCACCCTGAATTACCGCATTGGCCACATCAGAAACTTCTGCACGAGTTGGTTCTGGAGATTCTACCATCGAGCCCATCATTTGAGTTGCCACAATACAAAGTTTGGAATTCTTGCGACAAAGCGCAATCAACTTGCGTTGTACAATTGGTACTACCTCGGCACCAGCTTCAACTGCCATATCACCACGGGCCACCATAATACCATCGGCAGCTTTTACGATTGCTTCAAGATTTTCATCGGAAGAAATGGCTTTTTTAGTCTCAATCTTTGCAATTACTTTTGCAGTAGAACCATAAGACAGAAGAATCTGTTTTAGTTTTTCAATATCGCTAGCAGTCTGCACAAACGAAAGCGCCACATAATCATAATCTTGTCCGGCACCATATTCAATATCTGCCAAATCTTTTTCGGTTAAAATGTCGCCACCAAAATCTGTGTCTGGAAGATTAAGACCCTTTTTCGACATAATAAAACCATCATTCTTAATTTCAACTTTAATAGCAGTGTCAGAGACAATTTCAACTACTTCACTTTTTACTTTGCCATCAAACATTGAAAGCGGTTCGCCAACTTTAACCTTCTCTGCCAAGTTGTACTGAATTGGCACGGTCATGCCACCATCATGTTCAAAGCCTTCTTTAGCTTCCAAAACTAATTCATCACCCACCTTAAGATCCAAGTGGTTATCCTTAATTGCACCAAGACGAATCTTTGGCCCTTGCAAATCTTGCAAGATTGCCACTGAACGACCTTTCTTTGCGGCCGCATCACGAATCCATTTAATCTGTTCATCACGCTCTTCGTTAGTACCATGAGAACAGTTGAGTCTACACCCATTTACACCGGCCATAATAATTTCTTCTACTTTTTCCGCCCCAAACACCGACGGCCCGATCGTTGCTAAAATTTTAGTACGTTTAAATAATTTGCTCATATTTATATATTACCATAAGATTAAGTTTATGGTAATATAGAGTTATGGCACGTGCGAGAAAAAAACGTGGAGGTGAAGCAGAACGCATTACAATTATCGTCGTAATAATTATTGCGATGTTGGTTGTTGCCGCAGCCATCGCCATCCAACTTTTCAACACGCCAGAACGAAGCGTCAAATCAAAAATCGAAAACATCGCTTCAGATTATTACGAGAATTATTTCTACAAAAAAATTGTTAAAAATGGCACTACTGACGTCATCGGAAAATACAAAGAAACCGGTTTTGCACGAGTATACTTCCGCCAATTTCTTCTCTATGATAATGAAAAATACGCCAGCGAGGCTCCTTTGATTAAAAAATACTGCGACGAAAACTCTTCTTTTGTGATTTTCTACCCAGACCCACCATACGGACAAACCAACTACCACGTTGAATATAATTATTCTTGCGAATTCTAATCATTTGATTTTTAACCAAGAACTTGTTATAATTATATTAGGCGAGTTATTTTAACTTGTACTTTTTATTTTAGGAGGGGGTATTTTTATGGATAATACCTTTGAATACTATCTTAGTCAGGGTTACTTAGACCACGGTTACGAGGGCAAATTGGAAAATGACAAGCGAGAGGAGGAACAGAAGTCCAAGCAAGACAAACCCATATTCATCATGGTATATGTCGATGAAAAAGCAAAAAGAACAGGTTGGTTCGAAAAAAGAAAAAAGTCGCAAATTTACTCAGTAAGAAAAATGAAGCAATCTAAAATGGCGCAAAAGAAAAAGAAAAAAACACGCGAAGAAAACTTAGGAAGCAGTATTCTTATTAGTAGAGATTTAAAATATAAAGAACTCCAGAAAAAGCGACTAGCAGCAAATTAAATAAATGAGGCCGAACTTTGAGCTCGGCCTTTTTTCATGACAAAAAAAATGGTGATCTCGGCGGGAGGACGCTCACTAAAGTTCGCTATCCGCCTTCGGCGGGCGAACCCTGCGGGTTCAACTCCTATCCAAAAATCAAAGAATAAAAATAAGTCCTAAAGGACTTCTTTTTATTCTTGGTGATCTCGGCGGGAGTCGAACCCGCATTGTCGGGATGAAAACCCGATGTACTAACCGCTATACTACGAGACCGAGTGAGATAAAATAAATCAAACTTGTTTGATTTATTTTAACGAACGACGGATCGAAAGCCGTTAGGCTTACGAGACCGCATAATTATTATAGCAACATTCTCGCTAAAAATCAAGAATTAATTAGTTTTAGGAACTCTGCTTCACTAATACGCGGAATTCCAAGTTTATCAGCTTTGTCGGTCTTACCTTTTCCTGGTTTCTCGCCCACAATAAGTGCTGTAGTGGTCTTTGTTACCGACGAGGTCACTGTCGCACCAAGTGCACGAAGTTTATCTTCTGCTTCTTCACGACCCATACTTGCTAGAGTACCAGTCACAATATAAGATTTACCAGTTAGCGGTAAGTCACCAGCTTTTTCTTCCGCTGGCCACGCACCAAGCTCACGCATTTCTTCAAGTAACTTCACATTTTCTTCATCCGCAAAGTACGCCAAAATTGATTCTGCTACCACATCGCCAATATCATTAATCTCAAGTAAATCCTCTGCCCCAGCATCAATCAATTTATCGAGTGAACCAAATTTGCGAGCAAGTGCTGTAGCAGTCTGTGCACCAACATGGCGAATACCAAGTGCGGTAATAAATTTATTTAGTGGCGAATCTTTAGACTTTTCAATCGCCTCCACCAAATTATTCGCCGATAATGAGCCAAATCTTTCTAGCTTCGCTACGTCCATCGCTTTCAAACGATAAAGATCCGCAATTGATTTTACTAACCCAGCATCCACTAATGCTACCACATTTTTCTCACCCAAACCTTCAATATTAAGAGCAGGCTTCGAGGCATAATATTCAATTGCGCGTTTCAAAATATAATCAGACGACTCACCTTTTACACGATAAACTACCTCGCCATTTGGACGTTCAAATTCAAGTTCTGGATATTGCTTTTTTAAAGCTTCTTCATAATTAAATGGTTTTGTATCTTCCGGGCGAAGCGACAACAATACTTCCTTTACCTGTGGAATAATATCACCGGCTTTATAGATAATTACTGTGTCACCAATCCTCACATCAAGACGTGCAATTTCATCAGCATTATGAAGCGAAGCGTGTCTTACTGTAGAGCCAGCCACCGACACCGGATCCAGAATCGCCACAGGAGTAGCTGCACCGGTGCGACCAATTGAAATCACGATATCACGTACTTTAGTAGTAGACTCTTCAGCTGGGAATTTATAGGCCACAGCACCACGCGGAGTTTTACCCACAATCCCGAGTTTATCATACGTGGCACGATCATTAATTTTTATTACCATGCCATCCGTATTAAACGGCAAACCTTTGCGATATTCATCAAGGCTATCAATATACTCAAATAATTTCGCTTTCGCCTTAGCATCAAAAACTTTATCTTCATTTGAAGTCTGGAAGCCAAGCTTGCGTAACATTTCATACGCCTCATGCCAAGTTGGAGAATCTGGTTTTACTAAATCATAAGCCACGAATTTGAGTGGTCTCGAAGCTGCGATTTTTGGATCAAGCTGACGAATCGATCCAGCTGCGAGATTACGCGGATTCGCAAACTCATCCGCATATTTCTCGAAATCTTTTTTAAACATCACAATCTCACCACGAACCTCAACCTCATCTGTATTTACGATTCTAAGTGGAATGTTTTGAATAGTCTTCACATTAAGTGTAACATCCTCACCCACAAGCCCATCGCCACGTGTCACAGCCTGATAAAATATACCGTCACGATATTTAAGTGAACACGCGAGTCCATCCATTTTAATATCAGTGAAAAATTCTTTAATTTCCCCACCCGGCACCAACTTTTCGTTTCTAGAAATCCAATCGAGAACTTCCTCGCGCGAAAACACATCCGCGAGTGAAATCATTCTTTTTTCGTGCGCAACCTTCGTGAATTTATCGAGCGGTTTTCCCGCAACACGTTGTGTCGGAGAATCCGGTGTAATAAGTTCTGGATATTCAGCCTCGAGAGTCGAAAGTTCATGTTTCAAAGAGTCCGCTGCAGCTTCGCTCATAATTGATTCGTCGAGTACATGATAATGATACCGATAATCATTTATCAGCTCACGAAGTTTAATAATTCTTTCTTCAGCTTCACTTTTCGTCATAATGTAACATCCATCTATAATACAAATACAAATACGTAGAAATATAAATTCCTGTAAAGCATGTCATAGTAAGTAGGCAGACAGGTACAAATGGGACATTCGCCGTCCACTCAAACCCACGCATCAAAAGATCAAAGAAGATTAACGGCAACATTACGATTACCCAAATGATGGCTAACGCTAAAATCAAAGCAACAATTCTTAGAATAAATTTTACCCTGCGACCCATCATAAGATCCGATGCGGCATGCAAGGCTCGCATTGGATACATACCAGGCGCCGTCACAGCTACTAGCGCAATCAAAGAACTGGACAAAAGATACGACGACAAAATCACCATCAAAGCCGCAAAGATAAAGAATACAAGTGCATAAAACGGAGTGCTAAGAAAACCAGTTTGGAGCGCCGCCGAAAGCACAATTATCAACAAGAAAATTGGAATACACTGTATAATAGCGATTGCAAATACTACAAAAGTAGAAATCAGCGGAGTCATTGCGTTATACAAAGCATCGCGCAACTTTAATTTATGCTCTGCCAAACGATGACGCAAAATAAACACCGTTGTAAGCCAAATGATTAAGAAAATAATTACCGCAAACACCGTTGCCGATTCGGAAGATTCACCAGAAAGCCCACCGGTCGTAATAGTAGAAATAAGAAGCAATCCAGATTTTGCAAAATTGCCGATGTCACCAGTTCCCATTTGCTCAGTGGTTTGATCCAAAACATCTTGGAATTGTCTGTAAGTAGCTTCGCTCATCAACCCTACGAATAGAATCGACATCAAAACCGAAATTACGAGCAAAGGCAAAAAAAGTTTCCAGTTCTTAAAAATAATTTTAAACGTAGCAAAAATATGATACATAATCCCAGGTACTTCCAGCTCTCGCACATAATCCTCTCGATACGAACGCCGAAACGACTTATGAAGCCTAACACGTTTGGATGGTGTTTTAAGGGGCTTCCGGAGGTTACGACCGAGGAGTGAGCGGCGCTTCACCCGTGACGACGGGCTGAAGCGACCGCGTCCCCGAGAAACACCATCCAAACGTGTTTTGGTTTTAGAACGTGTATTTGCCATGCTCAAGCCTTTCGATACGTTTTTCAATAGGCGGGTGAGTGCTAAACAAATTACTAAAGAAACCTTTTCTAAGAGGATTATTAATATACATTGAGGCGGTTGCAGAATTCTGACGTTTCATCGGCTGTGAATGCGATTGCAATTTTTTAAGCGCAGAAATCATTCCTTCTGGATAACGTGTGATATTCACCGCCGAAGCATCAGCCAAATATTCGCGTTGGCGTGACACAGCCATTTGTACAATTGACGCAAAAATCGGCGCCAAAATTGCCGAAATAATAATTAGAGCATAGCCCACTGGGCTACCTTCATTATTGCGACGCCTGTTCCCATAAAACATCATGCGAAATGCAATATCAGAAACCAAACCAACCACGCACACAAGACCAAACACAATCATCGAAACTCTAATATCATAATTTTTCACATGCGACATTTCATGCGCCATCACTGCCGTAAGTTCCTTATCGTCCATAATATCAATCAACCCAGAAGTTGCCGCTACCACCGCATGCTTCGGATCACGTCCAGTCGCAAACGCATTTGGCGCTGTATCATCAATAATATAAACTTTTGGCATTGGCAAACCTGTCGTGATCGACAAATTCTCCACCACATTATAAAATCTTGGATTGTCTTTCTTTTCAATTTGTTTTGCACCGGTCAATGTCGTAGCAATCGATGCGGAAGCAAAGTATTGTATTATTGCGTATACAATCGCTCCGATAGTGACCCATACAGCAATCCAAACATCGTTATAAAACCAAGCAAAAAGCCCAGCAATCGCAGCGATCATCACGACAAAAACTATGATAAGATAAATCGTCTTGCGTTTATTCTGGGCTATTTGCTTATACATTTTTAATTAGAACTCTACCTTTGGAGCAGCTTTGTCCATGGCTTTGTATTCGCTCTCTTCTACATTATAGAAGTCGCGTTTCTTAAAGCTGTGGAACAAAATGTTATATGGGAAAATACTAATTTTAGTATTAAGTTCTTTAACACCAGCGTTGTAGAAACGGCGAGATGCTTGAACTTTGTCTTCGGTGTCAGTAAGTTCGGTAGAAAGTTGTTGGAAGTTCTTATCAGCCTTAAGATCTGGATAAGACTCAGAGATTGCCATAATGCGAGAAAGTGCACCGAGCATCGAACGATCTGCTTCAGCAGTACTTGCAACGCTTCTTGCACCCATCATCTTGGCACGAGCATCAGAAACTTGTTTGATAGCTTCGCTTTCGTGCTTGGCATAACCTTTAACAGTTGAAACCAAGTTTGGGATAAGATCTGCACGGCGCTTAAGTTGCACAGTAATATCAGACCATGCTTCGTCTACACGAGTGTTAAGTTTTACTAAAGTATTGTACATCCCTGCGATTATTACGGCAAAGAGTAAAACTACGCCCACAATAATCAGGAGTACGATTGCCCATACTGGCATTTTAATCTCCTTTATTAATTATTAAATTATGGAGGTGCCTACCGGAATTGAACCGGTGTACGCGGTTTTGCAGACCGCTGCGTAACCACTCCGCCAAAGCACCATGCCTTATTCTATTATAGCATAGAATCAGAATTGTAACATTACGATGCCACCTACCACCAGGAGTGTAGCAATCAAATGGACGAACACTGTTTTCTTATCAAGTTTCTCGCGTCCAAAGTTTGGCCAAAGGATGGTAAACAGAATTCCCAAGAAGAATATAATTATCGGTTCACTCGCATCACCTACCGCAGAAGCCAACGCCGCTGCTGGAGCTGCAACGAGAGCAGCACGATATAAGAATTCACAAACTAACCCAATACTAAAGTCAGTAAGCATTGGGCGATAAATCTTAAGTCCAGAAGCTTTCATCACATTCCTGAAACGACGATGAATCTTTGGGCTGAACAATACAATCCCAACATTTCCAATTCCCTTGCCCAAAAGTACAAAACCAATCTTTTGATATATTCCAAGTGATTCGGATTCAGAAGTAAGAAAGATCATATTGGCTGAAACCGAAAGCAAAACATAAAACAAGATCAAAAACACTGCACGAAATTTCACCTTACGACTACGCTTTTTAGCAGAGAACACAATAAGGAAAGGCGCCGCAAGGATTACCAAAAACGCCGCCAACTGAAGGAGCGAAATACGCTCACCAAGAAATAGCCATCCAGCAATTAAGTATGCAACCGGCATTAATTGGAAAAAGATACTTACTTCAGTAGTATCTTCAATTTCAATTGCGCGATAATAAGTAATCCCTGACAATGCCGAAACAATACCCGCACAAATAAGCATCCCGATTGTTACAAAATTTAAATTTCCCCAATCCAAACCAGAAAAAGGCAAAAAAATTGACATCGACACGATATAACAAGTGCCATAAAACAATTTCTGAGCTACAGCCCCACGTTTTTTATAATAAACATCAGTGACATAATTATCGATAAATATACGAATTGCATCACAGAAGATTGCGATGCCCACCATCGCTATCCAATTCATACCATCAACCCCTCGTATATAATATATCCGTAATAAGCCGCAAATACCAATAACATCAACACGCCTTCACGCCGCGAAATATTTTTATCATGCCTCGTCATAATAAAGAGAAGCAAAGCCGACAGAATCATCATAAATATATCTACATATTGGAAGCTTTCTGGCGTAATCGCACCAAAAATTGCCACCGGCACTCCCATTACAATACAAATATTAAATATATTTGAACCAATAATATTGCCAACAATTAGATCGGTTTCTTTCTTACGCGCCGCAATTACCGTAGTCACGAGTTCTGGCAAAGACGTACCGAGAGCGATGATAGTTAAAGCAATAATACGGTCAGATATGCCCATCGCACGTGCAATTTCTGTAGCATTACTCACCACGAGTTGAGAACCGCCAACTAGACCAGCTAGCCCAATTAAAGTCATTATAATTGCTAGCCCCATTTTATATTTTGGTTTTTCTTTCTTAATAGTTGTAGCTTCACGATTACGCTTAGCCATTACAATTAAGTAGTAAAGGAAAATCGCAAAGAACAAAAGACAAATAATCGCATCACTTCTAGTGATAGAATTAGACGACGCGTTATTTAAAGAAACATCAAAGAATAAAATTACTAATGCTGTGGAAATAAGCAACAGAATCGGCAACTCTTTTTTGGTAGTTGCATGACTTACTTTAATTGGACAAATAATTGCACCAATCCCGATAAGAAGGAGTACATTCATAATATTACTACCAATCACGTTACCAAGTAACATGTCAGTTGAACCATTCGCAAGTGACGAAATCGACACCGCAAGCTCTGGTGCGCTTGTACCAAAAGCAATAATCGTAAGCCCAATCAAAGTTTTAGAGACCCTAAAATGCGTCGCAATAGATGAAGCTCCATCAACCAACCAGTCCGCACCTTTTATGAGCAGAACAAAGCCTACAATTAATAACACAATTGGAAGAATTAGATTCATAATATTATGTTTTTATTTTTAATAATTATGCTTATATTATATAAAATATTTGCAAAAAATCAAGATATGCGCTATAATAACCATACGACGTGCGAATGTAGCTCAGTTGTTTAGAGCGCTTCCTTGCCAAGGAAGAGGTCGAGAGTTAGAGTCTCTTCATTCGCACCACCAGGGAATTTGAAGACTCGTGAGAGTCTTTTTTGAATTGCCTCAATCTGTAAATTGGGCTGATTTTAGTCGTGTAAACATTTCCATCATTATCTACGCAAAAACCATCAGGAAATAATAATTGTTTACACAACTGCATTTCTTTAGGGGGTAGACTGAGAATACTATGAACGAGGTTATTGATGAAATCAAAGGCAAAATCGATGAAGCGTTGGCTTTCCATAGCTTCAAAATTACCTAGGTTATCAATCTCTTCCTCGTATTTTTTGATTCTTCCTACCAAATCTTTATGTTTTTCTTCGAGATAGTCTTTGGTGGTCTGTTCTTTTGCATCGAGAAAGGCACCCATAACTCTCTCTGCTTCTTTTTTTGCATTAGCTCTTTGAGAATAGAGCTGCGTTTGTCTGCTTGTGATATCACCTTCTTCCATCTCGAATACATTGGTTAACGCATCTTTCACCGCTCTATCACCACTCTCCGTTAGTTCTAGGGAGGATATAATGTCCTCAATCCTCTCACACATTTCTTCTCTCGAGATGTACATATAGCAACCACGACAGCGGTATTTTTCATATTCCTTCCCTTGATTATTCTTCACTGTAACTCCTACAAACGTATTGTATTTTGATTTAGTGCAAGGACAACCAACGTGGGTAATCATCTGGTTAAAAGGGTAGAGGGGGTTGCCGGCGAAATTAGGACCTTTTTGATTTTTCGGGCGACGGTTAAATGCTTCCAGTATTCTCTCGTGTTGTTCTTTGGAAATTAATTTTTCGTGTAGCCCATCCGGGTTACAGGCTTTTACTATTTTATTCATCTCAATAACCCCACAATAGAATGGGTTAGTACATATTACTCGCCATTTATCCATTTTGAGCGGGGCTTTCTTAAGACCAGCAGTCTCTACCGAGCGGTTGTAGTCTTGTAAGGCAACAGTAGGGGACACCAGTTTATTTGCAATTCTAAGTAGCTGAGCTTTTAACAATGGACCTATGACTGGGTCTATCTCTGGAATACCACGAACTTTTCCCCTTATGTAACCGAGTGGCGGGACGAATGTATAGCGACCATCTCTTATGGCTTTTTCGTGTCCGTGTTTAGTCTTCCTGGCTCGTTCCTCATTACTAATTTCTCCGTTAAATAACCCGAAGCTGCACATTAGTTTAGCGGTGGCATCTTCACCATTTAATTTATCGTCAGAGAAAAGCACCCTAACCCCGACTCTCTTAAATTCCACAATATACCAAAGACCTTCATCCAACGACCGCATAAAGCGGTCTGGCTCATCCACGACTACATATCTTATCTGCTTGTTCTTCTTGCAGTAATCAAGCATCTCGTTCAAATCTTTTCTAGCCAGGTTTTTGCCGGATTTGCTGGAAACGCTACCGCTCCAAGTTTTCACTATTTCAAGTTTATACTTTTCCGCAATCGTTTCTACCGCTTCCGCTTGTCGATTAAGGCTATTGTTCTTTAATTGCTCGTCAGTAGATACCCTACAGAGAGCAATTGCTTTTTCCTTTCCGGATTCCATAATTAATCTCCCGGGCAATATGGGAAGCTCCCGGGATAAAACATTCCGAAGAACTGTTTGGAAGCTCCCCATATTACCAACAAAATTAATTGGTATTGTTCAGTTCTTCGTTGCTATAAAATGTTTTATCCTCTTCCATTATCTCATTTTTTCGAGATTTAATCCATAGCTCATACAAAAAGGATACGAAATCTGTCGCAGAGTTAAGTTCCTTGCGAGAGTATCTTCTAGCCTCTACACTTCCATTTTGGTTGCTATTAGTTTGTTTCATATGGAGCCATTCTACGTTACAATCAAGGCAACAAAAATAACACAGAAGAAGACTCTAAATGGACTCTAAATGGACTTTTATTTCGTAACAACTAGTGTGTAGTAATCTGCACTATGTCCACTCTTGTGGGTTCTTATTTCCACATTATGATTGACACTCCTTAACCCTTTATTAAGTGCTGAAATAACCCTGTTACGTCGGGCATCCCTGTCATAATCATTATCGTCATCTGATGCAACTAGTCTTATCACTTCGTCAACTGAAAGGGTGTGGGCGTCGGTTTTTAGAAACTCACCCAAAACATTCTTATATGTAAGCGACTTGTTAATCTCAGTGAGCTCATTGCCATCGTAGAAATAATTTCCTAAGCGGTCTCTTTGGAATCTATCCCAGATGGTGTTCATTTGAATTAACTTGATTTGTTTGTCGAAGTCTGTGTCGTAGACATCTAGGGCAATGCAGGGGGTGGCGTGGGGCGAGAGCTCAAGGATATAAGAGCTAACAATTGTTGGGTCCCAATTATAGTTTTTTTCCAGGTAGTTCTGGCTAAATACAATAGCCTTTTCCACTTCAGAATAGTTAGGCTCGTAATAATGTAGTATACCCTTACGGGAGAGGACACTGAACCATTTGCGGATAATTGGCTCCCTCAGCGATTCGTCTGAGACCTGCGAGAGGCTAAACCAGAATTGTTTGGATTTATTATTATCCAAAAACTGTTCCCGAATTTCTTCGACAACTTTTATTAGGACCTCTCTACTTCTCTCACTGTATTCGTTCAAATCGAACGTATCCATAGGATACATTTTAAAACATTGGCTAGCGAAAGAAAAGTTTTAATGCTTAGTGTGTTTTTCTCTTGCACAATATGGACAACCACTACCTTTTTTCCTGTTGGCAATTCGAGCTTCCCATTCGTGTCCATTCTTGCACTTCCACCATACTTTTTTATCACTGCCAATGGTAAAATCTTGCGGTGTCGAACCATCATTTCTCTCATAATTCCATTCGCTTGCTAGTTCGGGGTTGACAGTGGCCAAGTCATTAAAACCAGGGAGGACCCTTTTATTGTTACAATATGGACATCCGTAATGCATACTTGTTTTGCTGTTGGGGGCCGCCCTATAACTATGCCCTTTCTTACATTTCCACCACACTGCAATTCCTGAGCCAGCGGAAATATTCTCGGGTGTATTGCCAACTTGTCCATTCTTCTCATAATTCCACTCGTCTAGGAGTTCCGGATTTGTTTTTGCGATGCAGTTCTTTAAGTCATAATTCACGACCATACTTCTAATATCATCATAGTCCCTAGATATATTGATGTCTAAATCTACACCAAGTTGTTTCTCTAAGAACTTTAGCCCAGGAACAAGGTGCTTGCCACTGCTTTTGTGGTCTTCTAGCAGAGTGAAAACGGTAGATTGTGTCGCCTCATAATCTAATCCTTTCTCCCTTATACGAATAAGGGTTATACCTTGTTCACTGCAGAGTCTATCTTTTTCAGCATCCCTACTTTTGTTTTTGTGGTATCTAATCCCATCATACTCAATTCCAACTTTTCTGCTTGGAATATAAATATCCAATTCCATTTTACCTAACCAAGCAGGCCTATAGTTCTCAATTGTATCAGGGAAAACTCGCCGCATATAAAAGTATATGGCTTTTTCTGGAAAAGAAATATGTAGCCTTTGTGTGCAGATGGGGCAACCTCTCCCGAGATTCCTGCTGTAAACTGGGGCTTCCCATTCGTGTCCATTCTTACATCTCCACCACACAGACTTACCGCTACCTGCTATGACATCCTGCGGCTTCAAACCTCCATTTTTTTCATAGTTCCATTCATTTGCCAACTCGGGGTTAGTGGTAGCTAAGTCATTGACGCCAGGTAGAAGCTTTTTATTCGAACAGACCGGACAACCACCCCCTCTGTTTCTGTAGAGAATTGTAGCTTCCCACTCGTGTCCATTCTTGCATTTCCACCACACTTTTTTATTGCTGTTTGGTGCAAAGTCTTGTGGTTTTAGAGTATCATTTTTTTCATAATTCCACTCACTTACTAACTCAGGGTTAACGGTGGCCAAATCATTAAAGCCAGGGAGAACTTTTTTATTTGAACAGACCGGACAGCCATTACCTTTATTTCTACTATCGATAGTGGATTCCCACTCGTGTCCATTCTTGCATTTCCACCACACTTTTTTCTTGCTACCACTAGTAACATCTCGTGGTTTTAAGTCGCCGTTTCTCTCGTAGTCCCATTCACTTGCAAGTCCGGGGTTCTTAGTAGCTAAATCGTTAAAACCAGGGAGGGCCTCCCTACCCGAACAAATCGGACATCCATTCCCGCTATTCCTACTGGCAATTTGAGCTTTCCACTCGTGTCCATTCTTGCACTTCCACCACACAGACTTACTACTACTCGCAGTAACACCTTGTGGTTTTAAATCGCCATTCTTTCTGTAATTCCACTCACTTGCCAGCAGAGGATTCTTAGTGGCTAAATCATTAAAACCAGGGAGGACCTTATGGCCAGAACAAATTGGACAGCCAACACCATTGTTCCTATCAGCAATTCGAGCTTCCCATTCGTGTCCATTCTCACATCTCCACCACACCTTTTTATCACTACCGCAAGTAAAACCTTGTGGCGTTAAACCATTATTTTTCTCATTATTCCATTCATTCACCAACTCAGGGCTTATAGTAGCTAAATCATTAAAACCAGGGAGGACCTTATGGCCAGAACAAATTGGACAGCCACGCCCCTTACTTTTATCGTGGATGCTGGCTTCCCATTCGTGTCCGTTCTCACATCTCCACCACACTTTCTTGCTACTTCCGTGGGTAACATCCTCAAAATGTATTCCGTTTTTATCATTACGTTCATAATTCCAATATTTAGCCAATTCCGGATAATCACTTTTGAGCATACTTGGTATCTTATTTTGTTAACTAAATTATAGCATATTGTCATCGCTTTCACCTTATTCCTTGCGTCGAAGGAAAGCAGGCTATGGTATTATGGTATTCATAAACAACCTTTACCGTGTTATAATTATAATTGTTCAAGTCATTAAAAACGCAATGGAGCAAATATGCTTAATATTGCACGATGCATTTAATGGCACCGTGTAGCGTATGGGTATCGTGCCCATTGCGTAAAGAACGACTTGAACACCGTCTACGCGGTGTCATTTTATTTTAAAGAGGAGCAATTACTGTGGATATTCTTCTTTTGTTTGGAGCGGGTGCCGCTCAAAGAATAACTTATGATTTTCTAAAACTTCTGATATTGCTCCCTATTGCTATTGTGATTGACCTTATTATTAAAGCCGTGAGGAATAAGAATGAAAAAGGCAATAAGTCGAAAACCGTTGCTAAGAGAAAACAAACTCAAAATACCAAAAAGAGATTAACGAAAGCCGAAAAGGAATACATCGAGAAAAGCGACAAAAGAACCAAGACGGCTTTATGGATTCTATTTTGGCTGTATGCGGCACCAGTCATATGTTTAGTTACATCGTCCCTTGCGACGGTTATTTTTAATTCTGCATCCGTTGCGGCTCCTACTGCAATAGCTACTCTAGCAGTAATCATTGTTATTGTGTTGTATGTAAAATGGAGTAAAAACAATGGCTAAGAAACAATCAGATGGGTTATTTCAGAACTTCAAACTAGCTGTAATTATCACTATTATACTGATTGTCGGAGGGGTTGCGTGGGGCGGCATTAGTAAATGGATTGAAGATTCAAAGGAAGAGGCTAGGAACAACCATCTTAATGAAGTGTTGGTAGCCTGCACTAATAGAGAAGATAGCGATAGGTGCAAGAGCCTACAAAGAAAATACGACATTACGTTTAAGTATTGCAAATCAATCCTTGACTCAGTTGAAGACCAATTCAAGATTGTTTATTTCCCCGATGGCACTTCGACGATAGAATACCATCCAATCTGGCACGCAGTAGTTTGGGAAGGTTCTTCATCCACTCCGCCAAATACTAGCAATGTTTTAGGCAACTTATCAATCTACAAGGAATGTGCAGACCGTCAGGAGTAGAAAGTTTCAGACTCAGCCCCACCTTTACGAGTATATTTATCGTGAAATAGACTAGCAGTGTAGTGTTAATATCTTGACTTATGTTGACTTACAAGATAGGTAGTCATACTAGCAGGCAGTGTCTACTGACCAGCAGACTAGTAGTAGGTGGGGTAGGAAGAAGGTGGGGGCTCGGGGATGGCGATTCCGTAACGGTATTTAACGGGATATCCGCTATATGCACTAACAGGACGTGGTGGACGACTAAAAGAAGAAGTGGGGGCGGGGGCGGCGGATTTTTTTCGTCTCTGGTCGTTAATACGTCTCATTTGAGCTGAACGTCTCGATTTCTCGCCCACATACCGCTCTCTGAGCTCTTGCTCTGCGTTCTTGGCTAAAGAAAAGTAGAGCCTCTGTTTGTCACCGTCAGGGGTGTCGAGGGCGGCTTTTGCCTCCTTGATAATAGCTTTGCCCACTACTTGTTCCAAACTGAGGTTCCTATCTTTCGCTATCTGAGAGACTAGAGAATGAATTTCCTCGCTGACTTGCAGTGGGTGTTTAGGTTTGGGGGGCAATTTTTTTCTCTCCGCCGCCACCCTGCTTTGTGTAACCGTGTGGGGGTTAAAACATACCATAACCCAATTATATCACGCCACCACCCCTGTTGCCCCAAAAGTCTCAGATGTAATTGGACTCCCAGGATAACACACCAATCAAGTTGGTGTTACTAAATGAATAGCGGGACGGGGGCTCTACCACTACAGCTTAATTAATTGGTGATGGTAGGTGTAGGGGGGGGTATAATAAAAATAGAGTCTCCTTCTTTAGTAGACATGGTTGTTAAAGTGCATTGTTTCCTTGATTGTAATTTGAGTAATTAACAGAGAGGATTACCTGCCATCGCTCTACTTCTGACATAATTTCTTGTCTAGTGCAGGTAGGATATTCTAACTCCTGATGACTTGGGGTGGGCGAATTTATGTGTAAATATTTACTCTTATGGAGCACCATTTTTGTTGTCTTTGACGTCTACCCCAAATTATGCTATAATATAAGCAGTTTTAGGACGTACTTTTACATACAAGGAAGCGAGGTGGAAAAATGAGTTTTGAAAATTATCGTGAAAAAATGAAGCATATACGAGGCCTAATTGATCGCTGCAGAGAAGTCTACGGCAAGAATATTTGGATGTGCGGCAATTGGTACAACCACAAAGAAGACCGATGGGATCTTCTCAATAAATTCAGCAAGGATTTAAAAGCCTACGCAAGAACGCTCCCCGATGATTTAATCAAAAAAATCGATTTAAAAGAATTCGATGGATATAACTATCATTGGACATTCGGAAACGAGGACGAAG
Organism: uncultured Candidatus Saccharibacteria bacterium; assembly: GCA_947307355.1. Lineage (GTDB taxonomy): Bacteria > Patescibacteriota > Saccharimonadia > Saccharimonadales > Saccharimonadaceae > Nanosyncoccus. The sequence goes on along the minus strand of CAMZIV010000001.1, from coordinate 11,501 downwards.
GATGGGAATTTTGGGGGCCTCAAGACGAAATAATTACAACATTTGCGTATTACTATCACGAAAATAATAACTTTGAGAGTTCATACAAAAAGACCTTAGATTTCTATAAAGAAACCAAGCTTGAAGAATGGTCCGAAGGTAGATACTTGTTCTTAGAGCGATTACTTTATTCCTAAAAAGAGGGGGTGAAAAATTTGGAACAATTTTGTATAGCAGACATTTCCAAAAAAGCAATTGAAATGTCAAACAAGATGGAAACTTATCAAAAAATTTTAGATGGTGCCGACGAGATTCGAAAAGATTTTTTTGAAATAAAGTCAAATTACAAAAAACTATACGAAGACTCTTTTAATGAATTAATAGCTATGACCTTGGACTTATCCGAAAAAATCAAGAGCGGCCAAATTGGATTAGGTAAACTCAAAAACGTTTATTGTCGTCAAAGAGTTCTCCCTGAAGGAATAGACTATGCCAATGGTATGCCAAGTTCTTATCAATATTGCCAAGCTTTTTGCGCATACGGAAGAGACCGAGAATTTGGATTCTTTGAAAGTAGAAACGTAAGTTATCTCAAATGTACCAGTCCCGATATCGTCGAGTATGAAAAAAAGAACTTCACGCATGAGCATAAAACGTTAATTAGAGTTAACGACAAAACTCCTACTTTAACACCCGATCTTTTTGTAATCACATTTACTTTCTTTTACTACAAATACAACACAGATAGAACAGCAGCAGTAAAAGAAACAAAAAAGTTTTTTGAAGAGTATAGACCAATCGGTTCAAAACAACCACGAAAAGACTTATACGAAATATTATTCAAAGAATATGTTTTATAATTTCCTAAAACTAAACCCGGCCCTTTATGGGCCGGATTTTTATTCCTACTTTGACGTTTACCCCAGAATATGCTATAATATATATAGTTTTAGGATGTAGTTTAAAAATCGAGAAAAGAGGTGATATTTTTGGATAATAAGGAATACTATATCGACCTTAAAGAATATACAAACAAACTCATAGATCGCGCAATCACTGGAGAAGTAGACTTAAGTCTGCTAAAAAAGGTGCTTGTCCGGCAAGGGAATATTAATTCCGATGAATGTTTTATGTTCTATTTCCCTTTTGTTTTTACAAAAACTTTAGGCCACACGGAAACCAAAAATACGAAAGATTTCGTATGTAAAATTGGCCTTCCCAGGTTAAACAGTTTTGAAAAAGAACAAACGGAACAAGGTCTAAATTTAATACTCGTAAACATTTCCAGCTCAATGGATAATTTCGAATTAGAAATTACCGACATGCTTATGCTCGCATTCGCTTATTTTTATCGAGAAACCGATGACAAGGAAGATGCTCTGCAAAAGACTAAAGATTTATTTGAGAAAATGAAAACTTTTGATTACTATGATGACAAAGAAGACTTTGTAGAAAGACTAAGAGAATACTAAGGGGGTGAAAAAATGCCAAGAGCTTTTGACCGAATGCTAAACGACTATACTTTTGACTTGATCAAAAGACTTCAAAATCAAGAAGAAGAATTAGCAATTTTAAATAGCGTTTATATTAAAAAAAGCGAATCCAATTCACAAAGACCAGAATGGAAATATCTCAAAGCGTTTAATTTTGGGATTGGTGGGCCAAACGGCCAGCTATGGTGGAACAATTTAAAATATCAATTCACAATAGCACGCAACGAACCCAAATCTAAATCTTTGCAAGAAACTCAGGAAAAAGACCGCATCATTATAAATGTTGGTGAAAAATTCCAAGAGTCAAAAAAATTAAACCGTCTGGGTATTGATTTGTTACTGGTTTTCGCGTTTTTCCATCGTCAAACAAACGACACACTTTTAGCTATTAAAAAAACTAAAGCAATCTTTGAAGGCGACGATAGTTTAAACGAAGAAAAATATTTTAAAGACCGGAGCAACGAAATCTATACATATCTCCAAAAATTGTCTATGAAGAACGGGGGTGGTAAAAAATGACAAATGATGAATACCGTGAAAAATTGAATAAGCTTACCGAAGAGATCGACAAAAACGATAAACTTCCTAAGCAGGCATCACTTTACAAAGAAAGAACTCAACTTTTAGAAGAATTCTATCAAGAACTTAAAGAAGAGTCGCAGAAAGTCATGGAATCGTTGTTTACTAATGAACACATAGTCGCAGAAACTGTATATGTCAAAACCGAGAATGATAAAGAAATTATCTATTCTAGAGCTTTTAATATTGTAGAGAGCGAAAGTGGAAATTACAGGAACGAAATCAAAAAAATCTTCACTATCCAAAAAGATTGTGAAAATGTTGAAGAGATAATAAAAATTCTTACTCACGGCAAGTATGTGGTTGATTTAACCTATCCTTATCCAAAAGATGAAGATTTTTCTGAAGAAATCATCTTGGCACTAACATTCTATATTAGAAATAATTGTCGAATGTCGGGAGCTGTTAATCTTATGATCAGCTTCTTTGCAAGTGAATTAAAAGATAGCTACAAAGGACTTGCAAGAATACTCTTCAAATCCTCGACACGTTTCCCGGAACTTCTCCTTATAAAGGAAATAAGATATCCTTAAAATTTATCCTAAAACTAAAACCGGCCCTTCACAGGGCCGGATTTTTATTTTGTTTTTAGAAGTGGTTTTTTAACTTTAGAAAGTTTGGCAGCCTTTTCTATCAAAGCCTTAATTTTATTTGCAGCAGCAGCTTCGTCATCAGCAGTATATCTTTCTTTGCCACGCATAAGATCACCATAAAAACCAGTTCCCTTTGCGGCCTTCCAAAATTCCTCGCCACAATTTACGTCCTCATGGAACCATGGTTTCTTGGACAAATTAAAATGCAAAATTTTTGCGCCTTTTGGATCCTCCCCTTCTGGCTGGCAGTTCCATTCCTTGCCAAGATGCATAATTTTGCCTTTCAAAATTACATTTAAATAATCTTGGTCTGGTGCCACAAGGTCTGCATCTTCTTTAATAAGATCCGTCATTTGCGTAATATAGTGAAGACTGCGTAATTTCTTTAGGTCCATCAAAAGCACACCGGAATTCACGTAATCCTTATGCGGCACATCAAGTCCTTTTTCTACATAATCCACAAATTCCTTCACCATCGCCACTTTCAAATCTGGGCGCGCCGCGATCACATTATCACCAAGATCGATATCGTAAAGTTTGCCAATATCATCCATCAAAATCGTGTCACTATCGACATAAATACCCTTGTCATAGCGCATAAAAATCCTGGCAATAAACGCACGGTAATAATACACCGCATTTGCAAAGAAATCGCCAGAGCCACTGCGCTTGGCACAATATCTCACAATGATTTGCATATAGAGATTATATTTCATTTTATGAAATTCAATTGCACAGTTTCGCGTCACCATATTACGAAGACGCAAACGATTTCGCCAATTAAGTTTATCGTACATAATGATGATACGATAATGACGGTTGGGATTTGCGTGCTTCATCACTGAGCTAATTGAGGCGGCCGCATACTTAGCATAATCATCCGTAATTGTATAAAAAACCGGAATAACCTTAGTATTCTTAATCTTGAACGGATTAATACCAGCGTTAAATATACTCATTTCTTTTTATCTTTCTTGATGTATTCAAAATAATTATAAGTACTTTTCTTACTATATTTTACCATACTATCATAAGCTTCTTTGGCGAGTTTCGCGCGATTTTCTTCTTCGCTTAATTTCTCGTCCGGCCAAAACGGACCATCCACATAAACATCCATCCGTGGAAGATCGCCATGTTTTTTATCCCTACGTTTGTGATAAGTGGTAGTCATTGTAAAAATTGGCAAATTGTTGCGCGACGCATATTTAAAAGATTTGTCACCCGCTGGGAATTTTTTAATACCAGTATAGTACGGCCAGAGGTGTGCCTCCGGGTAAATCACAATTACACGTTTTTGCTTCAGCCGTTTGTCTACCGCCTCGTTAAAAGCCTGTTTTTCTTCCTTAGTTTTACCAAGTGGCAAACCACCAATTAAAGGAAGTAACTTTCCAATTTTAGGAATCTTCAGATTCACTGGACTAATAATGGTATAAATCTTCCGGTCTGCCGCCAGCGCTGGACCAAACACATCATGAAACGGGTTTGTGTGGTTCGCGTAAAGCACATAGCCTTTACCTTTTGCAGCTTTCAGTTTTTCGCGCCCATAAAACTTTGCCTGCCAATAACGCTTTTCATACCAATGTCCAAAAACATAAAAACCCGAGAACACTATCGAAGCCCACATTTTCTTAAATGGGTTCTTAAAAATGAATTCATAGTCTTCCGGCAAACCTACTTCAATCTTTTTCTCTTGCTCGTCAGTCTTGATCGGGTCATCTTCTTCGGATGTGTAATAGAACACCCTCTCTTCTTTTGGGATGTCTTTCTGAAATAATTCAGCCTTTGCCATTACAAATTCTCCTTAAGCTTTTCGTACTCTTCTAGTATATCATCATACTCCGTAATCTTCAAAACGCGATGAATTTTATCAATCTCAAATGGCTTCACTTTCTGTACTTTAAAATATGGGAAAAATTTAAAGTTATTGCTAAAATGATGGAGCACAGTATCATTCTTTGGTCTCTCGCCTTGTTCATTGAATTTTCTTGGCATCAACTTGCGTTTTTCAATCATTTTGTTTAGCGCCGCCTGGTCCGCGAGCATCATCCAACGCTCCGCACAAAGTGCCGCGGCCTTCTCAAACATCTTCGTCTTCAAGCATTCTGGCATATTAAATAGCATCACTCCAGAATTCATATAATCAAAATTGAATAGTCCGCGATAATGATAAAAATTCTTGCCATAAATATCTAGCACACCCGCCGCCTCAATACCATCAAGATTTGTATTATAAAATTCTTTAAGTTCATCACGACACATCACGTCATAATCGAGATATAGCACGCGATCTAGAGTTGCAATTTCTGGCACCTTATCAATGTAAAGCCGGAGCATCGAACATGGCGTAAAATAAGAACCCATATTTTTCTTTGGCAAATTTTCTACAAAAACTTTTGTTGCATCAATCAATTTTACAAAACTCTTGTCGTTTTTTTCTTTTACGAGTTTGTCTAGAAACTTTGCAGACTTTTCCGTAAACGCCACTGTATCTTCATAATTGATTGTCAAAATATAAAAATGAATCGGTTCATCATTATATTTAATAATCGACAAAATCGAAACCAGAACTCCATCCTTAATACCCTTGTCGCCACAATATAATATATTCATTATTTTTCCTTTTGTTTCAATAAGTCAAATCTTATGATTGCAACTAAATTTACGATTGTAAAAATCGCACAGCTAATTGCACCTACATATTGGCCAAAAACAAAATTATAAGGAACCCAAACTACTACAGAAAGCATATTTAAAAGCCTCAAAACAAATCCCTTTGATACCATTGCAAGCGGGAACAGGACACCTGCAGCAATAGGTAGAATATCCCACGGCGTTGTTGCTGTAGCAATCAAAACCGCACACGGAATAATAATATACAATGCAATCATCCAAATTGGGTATTTGTCGTGCTTCTTTTCCCAGAAATAGTTAATGATCGTTTCAATTACAAATATAATCAGTACGAGTGTGCCAGATACTGCACCAAGCAAACCTACTGCAAGCGCACAGAAAATATTTCCAATAATAAAAATTAGTAATAGTTTTTGTTTGTCTTTCACAGAAATACCAATGGCGTTGATAAGAGTACCAATACCGTTACAAATCTGCGCAATTATCGCAAGAATACTCATATGTATTATTATAGCAAAAAAATGGTGCCCCGGATGAGACTTGAACTCATATGGATTTCTCCATTCGATTTTAAGTCGAACGCGTATACCAATTCCGCCACCGGGGCACCCTTTAATTATACCATACTAGCCGCAACTGCGCCATCACCAGCCGCAGTTACGAGTTGGCGCGTAGATTTAGTTCTACAATCACCCGCCACATAAATACCTGGGCAAGAAGTTTTACAATCTTCACCCGCCACCACATATCCATTAGAATCTAGCTCAACCAAACCTTCAAGAAACTTAGTTTGTGGCACGCGACCAATTGCTACAAACACTGCCTCGGCATCTTCTGGAATTGGGTCGTCGTGATGAATATGATAAACTTTCGACGCAATATTTTCCAAATACATCATTGTATATTTAGCGGTATTGCCGCTACCTACTACCACCACCGGTTTACCAGCATAGAGCGCACCGTCACAAGTAGCACAATAAGAAACCGGCCTTTTCCCAGCATCCGCAGCTTGTTTTTCACTAAGCCTGCGAGGCTCCGTACCCATCGCAAGAATCACCGCCTTAGCTTCATATTCACCATCATCAGTCTCTACGACTTTTACTTCACCGCGATTAACAATTTTAGTTACTTCAGCATACTTAATTTTCGCACCAAAACTCTCGGCCTGCTCCGCCACAGTTTTCATTAAATCTGTGCCAGAAATATCTTTAACGCCAGGATAATTAGAAACCAGCTCGCTTTCAACAATTTCCCCACCTTTTACCTTACTTTCTAAGACTAAAACATTCTTACCAGAACGCCCAGCATAAATCGCCGCGGTGAGTCCTGCCATCCCTGCGCCAATAATTACTACGTCAAACATAATCCTCCTAAACTTTATTAATCACTGGAATTACAATTGGAGTATGTCCAGTTGCATCAAACAAGATGTGCGTAATATCTTCTTTAATCTCTTCCTTTAATACCTTCATTTCAGGGTCAGTAGAAATCGACTTGTCAGTCTTCTGACGAAGATAATGACGAATCTTGCCAATTAACTCTTCCGAATTATCGAGATAAATAAACGCACGTGACACAATGTCCGGAGTTTTCATAAGATGACCGGTCTTTTTATTGAGGGTAAGAACAATCACAAAGATACCTTCACGAGAAATATGAATACGATCTTTTACTACAGCTTCATGCACTGGTTGGTCTGCATCATCATAAAGTTTATTCCCCACCGCGATACGTCCAGCCTTCTTAATTTTCTTGTCCTTAGTAAACTCAATAATGTCACCGTCATCAGAAACAAGAATTCTGTCACGCGGAATTCCAATTACATTCTCCGCCATTTCAGCATTATGCTCAAGCATGTAAAACTCACCGTGATATGGCATGTAGTTGGTTGGGTGCATACGAGTTACAAATTCTACATGATCTTCATAATACGCATGACCAGACAAGTGCAAAGGCCCAATATTGGTTAAATGTGTTTTACCATTTTGAATCACCTGCGCACCTTCACGTAGCAACCCATCTACAGTGTTTACTACATGTGGTTCGTTACCTGGAATTGGGTTAGATGAAAATACAATCGTATCAGTAGATTTAATTTTGATATATTTATGCGCACCAGTCACCATACGGTTAAGTACGGCGTTCATTTCGCCTTGCGAACCAGTACAGACGATACAAACCTGCTCATCCGGAAGCTTTACAATGTCTTCCATTTTTACAATCGTGTCTTTTGGTACTTTAATTGCTTTAGCGCGAAGTGCAACTTCTACGTTGTTAATCATTGAAAAACCAGAAAATGCCACCTTGCGTCCACGTGCAGCTGCCTCTTTCAAAATCAATCCGATACGTGCAATTTGTGATGAGAAACAAGAAATAATCACACGACCATTTACATAGTGATCCATTACTTTACCAAGGTTATCACCAACATCAAATTCGGAATGCGGGTGTTTGCCTGGCGAGTCAATGTTTGTAGACTCATTAAGCATCAAGTCGATTCCTTCTTTAGCGGCAATTTCGTCTAGACGTTCATAGTCAGTTTGAATACCCATTGGGTTTTCTTCATGGCGCCAGTCACCAGAGAGATAAATCGTGCCATTTGGTGTGCGAACCAAAATCGATGCATTACCCGGAATTGAGTGCAAAGTATGAATAAATTCTACTGAGAAATTCTCAGACACCTGAATCTTTTCGTGCTTCAAAGGATCAACCGTAATATAATTCATATCCGGCACATCATCAAGCTCAGACATTTGTTTTTTGATCATACCGATCGTAAAGTCCGTACCATAAATTGGAATTAGCGGGCTAAACTTTGGAAGTAAATGTCTACAGGCTCCGATGTGATCTAGATGCGCGTGCGTAAAGCAAATCGCCTTCACCTTACTCATATTATCTTCTAGATATTTAATATCTGGAATCATGTAGTTTACGCCAGGATAATCCTCACCGGCAAATAGCACACCCATATCGATTACGATCATCTCGGTCTTATATTCGATGATGGTCATATTTTTACCAATACCAAACTCACCTACACCACCAATTGGAATAATACGGACAGAATCTGGATCCGGGCGCATGTTTTTGAGTTTTGCGTTTGTGACTTGCTCACCATTGTAGCCATTGTAGCGAGATTTATTTACCGGCACACCAATAATATGTTGAGTAGCTTGCGCATTCACGTCTTGAGAAAGCATTCTTTGGTGATGCACCATCTCGCCTTTTTTGGTGCTGACAGACAAATTAACTTTGCGTTTCTCTGCTTCAGTTTTAGCTTTGGATTTCGCAGTTTCTTTTGGTGCCTTAGCGGCCTTAGTTGGCTTTGCAGCCTTTTTAGCAGCTGGCTTTTTCACTAATTTTTCATCTTTACCACCTGGGGCAAAGTTTGCATTAAAGTTACGTTTTTGCGCTTCTTCAAACTGTTTCTTAATATCTGGCAGACGCTCTGCTCTCGATTTTAGAAGGCGCGCACGACGCTCCTCTTCCTGTTTATTCATAGTCTCCTTTTTGTTAATTACAAGTAAAAATCAGTAATTTAATTATACCAAAAATCTTGTTTTTTTACAACAATTTGCTATAATAAATATATACAGCATTTGACCGACCCGGCAGGGCCGGCTGTTTTATTTTAAGGAAAGGATAAAAAATGGAAAACCTAGACCTCAAACAAATGTCTGCAATGGTTGACATTATTGCCGAAGAAAAAGGCTTACCAAAAGAAACTGTCCTTGACGTCATCGAGCAAGCAATTGCTGCCGCTTGGCGCAAAGACAACGGCGACCGTGAAATGAATGTACGCGCCGTTCTAAACACCAAAAATGGCGAAGCTGATGTATTTGTAGCCCGCGAAGTCATCGAAGATGATGTTGCTTACAACCCATCTACCGAGATTCCTTTAAAGGAAGCTGGTAAAGGTGCAAAACTCGGCGACGTCGTAGAAGAGAAATTCAAAGTAACTACCTTTGGTCGCGTTGCCGCTATGACTGCTAAACAAGTTGTGGTTCAACGTCTCCGCGAAGCTGAAAACGATGCAGTTCTCACCGCATTTGAAGATAAAATCGGCACCGTAGTCACCGGTACTGTCTCTCGTGTAGAATCCAGAATCGTCCGCGTAGACCTTGGCCGTGCCAATGGTATCATGCCTCGTTCCGAACAAATCGATGGCGAGTATTACACTGTAGGTAGCCGTATCAAAGTATTCATCAAGGGCGTAGAAAGAAGCGAGCGTGGTGCTCAACTCATTCTCTCTCGTGGTTCTGCTGAATTTATCGAATATCTCTTCCGCCAGGAAGTTCCAGAAATCGAAAACGGCACTGTAGAAATTCGTGGTATCGCTCGCGAAGCTGGTCGCCGCACCAAAATCGCTGTTATGTCTACCGTCCCAGGCGTAGACCCAGTTGGTACTTTCGTAGGTGGCCGCGGTATTCGTGTCCAAGCCGTTATGAATGAAATTGGTGATCGTGAAAAAATCGATATCATCAACTGGAGCGACAACGCTTCCGAATATATCCGCGAAGCTCTTTCTCCAGCTGAAGTTATTAAAGTCGAGATTGATGGCAAAAAAGCCAAAGTTTACGTTTCTGAAGATCAACAATCTATCGCTATTGGTAAGCAAGGTCAAAACGTACGCCTAGCTTCCAAACTCACTGGCTTTGATATCGACATCGAGCTTTCTAAAGCTCCAGCCAAGAAGAAAAAACAAAACGTTGAAGATTCTCTTCTCTCCGCTCTCGAAGAAGCCGAAGAAGACGAATAATCTTTGTAAGAACAAAAAAGAGTGTTGTAAAATTTACAACACTCTTTTTTATTTTCTTCGTTTTTTATTGAACTCTTTCATAACCTTGCGGTATTTCAACGGGTCGCGCGTAATTCTTTCAATCGTCTCAAAACATTCCTTGTCGTCTACGGATGGATAATACATCTTTTTAGCACCATAACCATCCGGTGTGAATTTCTCACGAAGATGTATTCTGGCTTCTTCGATTATCTCGTCATCGCTCATTTCTGGATGAAGATGCATCGTATAGTCATACGAACGCGCCAGCATATCATCTAAATCCATATAGCGGTCTGCCGTGCCCACAATTCTACCATAAATATTTCTAGGCTCACCTTTAAGTGATGCACGATGGTCTTCCACTGCTTCTACCATCAGTTCAATTTGTTCATTATTAAACAATTTCTTCAAAGTTTCATCTTTTCGCATTAATTTGCCGGATTCAATATTATGAGTTTCATCATCAATAATTCTTCCGAGGTCATGATATGCGGCTACAACATAAACCATATCGCGGTCCACATCCGATAAATCCTCCGCAATTGCAAGACTCCTCGAAATCACCTGGTTTATATGCGTAATAGTATGCCCAAGTAGTTTGTCGTATTGTGGCAAAATCTTTTCCGTAATATATTTTTCTACCTCCGGTTTCACTCCAGACGGTTTAGTTAAAATAAAATTAAATCTCTTCCTACCATTATCGCCGCCACTTAGATACAAATCATTCAAAATAAACCCAGATTTATTAATGATCTTCCTCAACTGCTCTTCGTTGTAATAATAGAAAAATCTATCTACACCAATTTCATAACCGTTTTTAAAATCAATCCATTCATGGGTTTTACCGCCCTTATCCTCAGCATTTATCACATCACCTATAAACTTACCGCCTGGACGTAGAAGTTTATAAATTTTATCAAGGGCTTCAGAAAGATCTTCTGGAGTAAAATGCACAAACACGCGAAATGTCATTATACCATCAAACTTACGACCACCTAAATCATCCTTGAGTACATCAAACTTATAGTAAGGTAGTCCGGTTTTTTTAATCACATCTAAAAACTGTGACGAAACATCACTGGTATACGCTTTAAAACCTAATTCTCTTGCGAGGAGCGACGTTTCTCCATCCGCCGAACCAATTTCCAGAATTCTAGCTTCTTTTCCAAGCACAGAAAAAGCATCCAATATTACTTTAGAACGCTCTTTTTTAACTTCCTCCGCCTTCGCTCCACGTCTTTTTCGTGCATTATCTAAATATGCATTCCCATAGCTCTCATAAATTTTTAACGTTTCTTCGTTCTCTTTACTCATACTCATTATTATACAAAGAAAAAACCACTCTTTCGAGTGGTTTTTCCATAATTTGGCACCTTCCTAGTTTCCCGCAGAGCAGTATAATCGGCGCGACTGGGCTTGACTTCTGTGTTCGGAATGGGAACAGGT